>CANPYH010000052.1 GCA_947588325.1 uncultured Clostridia bacterium | reverse complement strand
GCCCCTCCGTGCTGTCGGCTATCCTGTCCAGCGCCTCCACCGAGCCGCTTATGAGGCTGTCGAGCAAGAAGAGGTCCCCCGCCGTGTAGCCCGTTGTGCACAGCTCGGGAAAAGTCAGCACCTTAACCCCGCGCTTGTCCGCCTCGCCTATAAGCCGAATAATCTCATCGGCGTTTGCCGCGGGATTGCCCAACACAATGTGCGGCGTGGCTATTCCTATCTTGTAAAATCCGTCTTTCATATTCGTCCGTTTAATGTCAGCGCACCTGTGCTACTTCGCCGCCGACCACTCCGTATTCACAATACTGTCCGATCGCCTCTCGCACTTCCGCCGAAACGGAGGTGCCCGTTATTATCGTCTGGTATGACTTGATCCGTTCGAGGAGCTTTGCCTGTCTGTTCTCGTCCAGCTCGCTCAACACGTCGTCGAGGAGCAGTACGGGATATTCCCCGCTCTCCTCTTTTAGTAACTCCATTTCCGCGAGTTTAAGCGAGAGCGCCGCCGTCCTCTGCTGTCCCTGCGAACCGAAGGAACGCAGGTCCACTCCGTCCGCCGTTATCGCTATGTCGTCACGCTGCGGTCCGACGTGCGTTACCGCAAATTGCAGGTCGCGCTCGCGGTTACGTTTAAGCTCGGCTTCCAGCGTCCCTTCTATCTCGGCTAACGTCTCGCCGCCCGCCCCCTCGTATGTAAGAGCGAGCGTCTCCCCGCCCGATACGTCGCGGTGGATATCCACGGCAAGACCCGTCAGCCGCGTTATAAGCCCCCGCCGCGTCTTAACCACCCTCGCGCCTTCTTTGATGAGCTGTATGTCCCACACCTCGAGTTCGGCGGCAGAGGGGTGACTTTTCAGGAGCTTGTTGCGGTGCGAGAGTATTTTGTTATACCTCGTCAGCGTGTAGAAGTACGCTTTGGAGAGCTGGCAGAGCGCGATATCCATAAACCGTCGCCGCTCCCCCGGTCCGTCCTTGACAATGGCGAGTTCGTCGGGAGAGAACAGCACCGTTTTGAGTACGCCCATCAGCTCGCCTATGCGCGTTATGGGCATACCGTTGATGAGGATATGCTTCTCCGCGCCCAGCCGCACGGCTATCTCGTCGCCGCCAACGTCCTTCCTCACCCGAATGCGGACGAACGCCTCCTTTTCCCCCCACTTGATAAGCTCCTGCCAACGCGGAGTTCGCGCGCTCCTGCCCACCGAAGCGAGGTAAATGCTCTCGAGAAGATTGGTTTTGCCCTGCGCGTTTTCTCCGATAAAGAGGTTTACGCCTCCACCGAGCGTGATGTCGGCGGAAGCGTAATTACGGTAGTTTGCAATTGCAAGTTTCTCTATTCTCATTTATCGGACAGACTCCGTTTCTGTGTGACTTTAAGCCGCGCTTTCCGTCGGTGCAAAATGGAAGTGCAACCTTTGCCCGCTCGGATCGGAGGGAAGGGAACTCTCGAGGTTGTTTATGACGCTTCTCACGCCGCTGCCGAACTTCTCCTCGATGGTGTTGATATTCCCCTCGATGTCGGGCATTACCTTGTAAAGACTGCCTAACACGTTTTCGACGGTCAGCCCGTGCAGCTTCGAGCCGCTCTCCTCGGATAGTTCGTTGTACCCGATAACCTTTGCGTACTCATTCGTCGAACCGGGGGTTATGTCCGCGGTTATCAGAACGGTCACTTTATCGGGGAGAACGTTGCCGAGCATACTGCCGTTATCGCCGATCAGCGAGGATATGTCCAGCGTAACCGTTATGTCCGCATAGCTCATCCCGCCCTCTTCGCGGATTGCAAGGGCGTTAAACTCCAGCCCGTACTCCGCCAAGCCTTGGGAGATGTCGTCCTGTCCGTCGCCGTTCATGATGTTATACACCATTGCGCCCAACATTCCGTCGGTTACTTCAAGCTCGCCCATCTCGACCGAGGACGAGTCCTGCTTGCCGTCCGTCAGATATTTAATTATGTCGTCCTCCGAAGCGCCGCTTGCAAGCAATTCTTTAACGAGATCATCGAAGGACTTGGTCGGATCTATGTCGGCGGAGATACCGAACGCGTCCGCAACGGCGTCGGTAAATTCCTGACCGTACTGATCGACGTTGGTGCTATCCACCTTCGCGCCCTTTGCCGCGGAAACGGCGGCTTGCGAATCGGTACAGACGAGGGTTTGCAGAAGCACGATCACGTCGTTAGGCGTAGCGTCGCCGCCCGTGCTGCCGTTAAGCATCTTGGAGAAGAGCCCGAACATATCGACTTTGAAGGTGCCGTCGGCTGTCACCGTATCCGTCGCGATCATGTTGCCCACGCTGAAGCCCTCCTCGGACTCGCAGATGTATTGGGTAATTTCGCCCGCGGCGTTGTCGATCTCCGATTTCAGGTCGACGCCCGCAATGCTCTCGAGTACGATGAACACGCGCTCGGTCTTGGTCACTTTGCCGTTCTCGTCGGCGTATTTATCGAAGATCGCTTGGTTTTTCTTGGTGGGTTTTAAGTCGCACAGTTCCGTCGAAAGCTCGTTAAGCTCGAGGGATATGCCCCGATCCGCATCGTTGACATCGACGGCGAGGGTGATATAACTCTTCTCGGGAACGATGAGGTTAATAGCCCACTTCGCTATGCCGGGGAGATCGGGAAGCATGCCGTTTACAAGCTCCTTGACTTTCAGCGAGCAGGTCATGAGCAGATACACATGATTGTCCACGGCGGAGTATGTCTGCTTCTGCGCCTCGGTGAGATTCGAGCCTTTGCGAAGCAGGAGCTGTTCGAAGGTCAGATAGTCTTTGAGCGAAACGCCGCCGAAGTTAAGCCCGTCGAGCAGTCCCGACGAGAACACGAACTCGCCGATAAACGCGCCGAGTTGCTTATCCGTCAGCGAACCGATCTGCGAGATGTGGTCGCCCGTCGTGCCGTCGTACGCCTCGAGCGCCGCTTTGTCGATATTCTCGGTGGAGAGCATGTCGAGCAGAGCGTCCTGCACCTCGTCAAGTCCGCCGCCCTCGGTGGCGCTCTTCATAATATCGTTCATCTTCGTCGAAGTGATGGTATTGTTATTGAAGAACATTGCGCCGTTAAAAGCGTCATAGAAAGCCGCGCCGTCGGTTTCTGCGTCGTATTTGTTGTTAACGATGGTCTTTTCGTCATACTTACCGAAGTCCTGCACCGCGCCTATTGCGTCGAAAAGCCCGACGCCGAGGTTGTCTTTCATAATCGAGTCGCCCGTAAGTATGCCGATACCGATCAAGGCGGCGATCGAAACAATGCCGACTATGAGCGTGATCAGAAAGGCTTTGAGACAGCCGTGCTTCTTCTTTTTCTTACCCGACTCGGGTGCGTCACTTGTCTTTGCTTTTGCTCCCATAAGTACTCCTTGTATGTGGGAAATCTTGCCTCGAAAGGCGGGTTATTTCAGTTTTTTAACGACCATTTGTCCGAAGGTCATATACATTATATCCACGGCGATAAAGATAATCATGGCTATCACCGTTATAATCAGGTAACCTGCCGCGAAGGATCCGCCCTGCATAAGTTTGTCTATCATCTCGCCGATATTGACGTAAGTGAACACCAGCGAGCCGAGCAGCCACACGAAGAAAGTTTCGAGCGCACCGAACGCCGCGACTATTCCCGCGCGCGCCGCGCCCTTACCCACCGACGTATAGCCCAGCGGCCGAATCAGGAAGCACAGCGCCGAATAGGGCACGAACACCACCAGGACGATGAGCATTACCCCGATCGCGCCTATGCACACTAAAAAGCCCAGCCCCACCGACGCCAACATGCACACTATCCCGTAACCTATGCCGCACTTGTCCGCGACTATGTTATACGAAACGGATATCATTATCAGCGGCGCAATGGTTACTACGGGGACGTAGCAGGTCAGCGCGATCATTGCGAGGGCGAGCGCCGTTCCGACGGCGGTGTACGCTATTTTGCGAGCGGGCGACACCTTCTTTTTGGGACGTCCCTTCTTGCCCTGCTCCGCTCCTTGCCCGCCCTGCGGCTCGGGGGAAGCCCCGCCGCTCTCGGGATCGGGAAGATTAGCGAAAGGATCGAAATCCATCGCTCACCCGCCGAATCAGCACCATCTCATGCTCGAGCAGCATGCTTCCGAACAGCAATAGCAAGTCAGACACTGTGCGCAAGCATTCATGCCATCCGTCGCCCGCTGCTCGGGGGTCGGGTCGGTATACGGCGGCGGGGGCGGTACGTCCTGCGCCTGACCGTTCGCGTTCTGCCCGTTGGGCGGCACGGTACTGCCTATAATCGCGTTCATCTTGCGGAGGGACTCGCGGTACTTTGCGTTATCGGGGTCCATCTGCACGGCGATTATGAGCTGCGCTCTGCTTTCGCTCAGCCAATCGCGCTTATAGAATATTATGGATTGGTAGTAGTGCCATTTCGCGTCGTGACTTCCGATCTCGTCGAGAGCGGATTGCGCGTTATCGAGGTTATTAAGCTCTATGGCATGCTCCACCGCGCCGTACTCGCCCCCGAATTCCGAGGCGGTCTCGGCGCGTCTTATGTCCTGTTGTATGAGCCGCCAGGCCGCTTCGAGGTCGCTGAGGTTACGCGCGGCGCGGGCGCCTCTGTCGCCTTCGGCAAAACGCTCCTCGCTGTACTCCATCTTAAGCTCCTCGTATCTCTCCCGTAAATCGTCGGGGGAGTCGTCGGGGGTCATTCCAAGAATTTTATACGGATCTTTCATATTCTCCTTCGCCGCTTTGGCGGATACTTAACTTTTTTTGTCGCGCTCCTGTTTGCGGCGCATTTTCCTGATCTCTTTGTTCTTGCGGTTGAACTCTTTCGCCCTTGCCTTTGGTAACCTGAGCTTGGGCGGGGGTAGTTTCTTGCGCGAACCAATAAGCTCTTCCGCCTTGCTCCACAGCCCCTCGCACACCACGTTACGGAGTAGATCGCCCACCATTTTAAGGGGCAAGCGAGCGAGGCTCTCGGCGGCGCGGCGCACGGTCGAGTGAAGGGCGAAGGAGATATCCTCTTTGTGCCGCCCGATATACTCCGCTCTGTCGCCGCCAAAATCGGGATACACCGCGAGAAAGGGGTTGTAGTTATGCTTTTTCGCGTCCTCTTCGATATCGTCGAGCGCGTCGGCAAGGTAGACAAACTTGCCTATGTTATAGCACAGTGCGCGCAGCTCGGTCATGTACGCCGAGCCTTCAGCCAGCCTTGCCGTCCTTCCCTCTTCGGTCTCCCCTTCGTAGTAGTATACGCTCTTGTCCGCCGCGATATCCTTGATAATGCAGACAGTCAGCTCCTCGAGAAGTCGAGCGAAACAGTCCGCCGAGCGGTCGAGCGAAGGGGCGGCGGCACGCTCTATCTCCCGCAGCTTTGCGTAACCCGTGCTTATTATCCCGTCCGCCGCGGGGTTATCCGCCTTCGCGCGCGCATACGGCTTTTTAAGCACCGAGCGCATGGTGCGGTGACGCTTGCCCTCGTCGGCTTCGTCGTCGGCTATCTTGTAATAGCACAGAAGTATGTTGGCGTCCGCAATACGTCCCATAAAGGGGCCGCGCACATACGGCTTCTTGCGGGGGTCGCCTATGCAACGGCAGGTCGCGAACTCCACTTTGGGGCGGAGCGCCTCGATAACGAGGAGAGCGAGCACCGTCGCGTCGTAATTTGTCGTCAGACGTGCGAGATTGCCGAATCTCGACTTTGTTTCCAGACATATCCCGCAATACGCCGACTGAAACATCATGTAATCGCGGGCTTGAACCGTTTCCGATTTGGGGAGAACGTATCCGAACATCAGACGATAAATCCCACCTTCCTGTACACTTTGGAGAGCGTCTTATACGCTATGCGCGAAGCCTTTTCCGCGCCGCTGCGTATTATCCGCTCAAGCTCGGCTTTGTCGCCGATATATCTCTTATACTCCGCTTGTATGGGTCGGAGGAACTCGATAACCGCCTCGCCCACCGCCTCTTTGAAGGTGGCGTAGCTCGCTCCGTCGAACTCCTTCTCCGCCGCCTTGACCGTCTTGCCCGTCATGACGGAGTATATGTTAAGCAGATTGGTTATCCCCGGCTTGTTTGCCGCCGCTCTGATCTCGCAGTCGCTGTCCGTCACCGCCTTGGTGAACTTGCGGCGAATGGTCTCGGGAGTGTCGAGCAGAAACACAACGCCGCTTAAGTTGTCGTCCGTCTTGCCCATTTTAGCCGTCGGGTCGGTGAGCGAGTATATTTTGGAGGTGGTTTTCGTCCCGTAATACCCCTCGGGCACGACGAAGGTGGGGCTGTACCGCCCGTTGAACCGCTCGGCAATAGTCCGCGCGAGTTCGAGGTGCTGTTGCTGGTCCTTTCCGATAGGCACCACGTCGGCGTTATAGAGCAGTATGTCGCTCGCCATGAGCACGGGGTAGTCGAACAGTCCGACGTTAATCCCCGCTTTGCCCGCCTTGCGGCTCTTGTCCTTATATTGCGTCATGCGGTTAGCCTCGCCCATCATGGTGTTGCAATTGAGCACCCAGGTGAGTTCGGCGTGCGCGGGAACGTGCGACTGAACGAAGAGTATACTCTTTTCGGGATCCAACCCTATCGCGAGGAACATAGCCATAAAATCATAGCTCCTGCGGCGAAGGTCGGCGGGCACCACGTCCACCGTGATGGAGTGCATGTCTGCGACGGTGTATACGCAGTCGAACTGCTCCTGCATTGCGACCATATTGCGCAACGCTCCGATGTAGTTGCCGAGCTGGAGGTCTCCCGTCGGTTTGAGCGCGGAATATGCTATCTTTCTTTTCTCGTTTTCCATGTTGTTGCCCTTATTTAACCAGGCTCGCGGCAAAATCTTCCACTTCGCGGGCGAGGTCGGTCGGTTCTATCACTTTATTGAAACGCTCTTCCATGCCGAACAGCGCGTATACGCTCTTCGGAACGGGAAAAGCCGTGCTTTTTTCCAAAGCCTCGAGCGCCTTCACGTCGTCGCTCGGCGCCTTCTCCCCCACACTCTCGAGCACCGTCGAAGCGAACTTGACGGGGGAAGCGGTGGATACTACCACTATCGGCGAGGAGGAGTCCACTTCGCTCTTATACTTCGCGCACACGTCGAAGGCAACGGCGGTGTGCGGATCGCAGAGGTAGCCGTACTCCTCGTATATCCCGCCTAACGTTTCCGCGCACTCGGCGCAGGTCGCAAAGTCGCCGTAAAAGTCCTCGCGGATCTCGAACAGCCTCTCGGCGCCCACGTCGTAACTGCCCTCCGTTTTAAGCGACGCCATCCACTCCTTAACCGTCTCGCTGTCCCGCGCGGCGAACTCGAAGAGCAGCCGCTCGAGGTTGGAGGAGATGAGTATATCCATGGAGGGAGAGGTGGTTTTGATAAACTCGCGGTCAAGGGAATAAACCCCCGATTCGAGGAAGTCGGTCAGCACCTTGTTGTCGTTGGAGGCGCAGACGAGTTTCCCGACGGGAAGCCCCATGCGCTTTGCGTAGTATGCGGCGAGGATATTGCCGAAGTTGCCCGTAGGCACGCAAAAGTCCACTTTGTCGCCGAGTTGGATCTGCTCGGAAGTGAGGAGATCGACATACGCCGAGAAGTAATAAGCCACCTGCGGCGCGAGACGGCCGAGGTTAATGGAGTTCGCGCCCGTCATCTTGCACCCGATTTCCGCCAAACGCTTTTGCAGAGCCTTGTCGCCGAACGCCGACTTAACCGCCGATTGCGCGTCGTCGAAATTGCCCTTCACCGCCACCACTCTGACGTTGCCGCCGAGGGTGGTTACCATCTGCTTGCGTTGGGTATGGCTCACGCCGCCGTCGGGATAGAACACGATAACGCCCGTGCCGCCGACGTCCGAGAAGCCCTCGAGCGCGGCTTTGCCCGTATCCCCGCTGGTTGCGACGGGGATAAGACATATCTCTTTCTGCCCCGCCTTTTCCTTCAATGCGGTCATGAGCAGAGGGAGCACGGAGAGCGCCATATCCTTGAAGGCGTGGGTCTTGCCGTGCCAGAGTTCGAGCACATAAAGCCCCTCGTCTAACTTGACTTCGGGGGCGGGGTCGCCGTCGAAAGTGGAGTATGCGCGGCGGGCTATGTCCGTCAGCTCGGAGAGTGACAGCTCGTCGAAGAACTTGGACATAACGAGCGCACTGCGTTCGGGGTAGTCCATCTCCGCCATAGCCGAAATCTCCGCCTCCGTCACTGGCGGGAACTCAACGGGGACGTAAAGCCCGCCGTCGGGCGCGAGACCGGTCAGGACGGCGGTCGAACCGCTGACTCGGAGTTTGTTGTTTCGAGTGGAAGTAAATTTCATGTTGTGCCTATTCGGCAGGAAGGCTGAAAAGCGTTCTGCCGTCAGATGTATTTTTTAAGGAATTTAGGTGTTTTTTCCGCCGTTGCGGAGATTATCATATCGACTTTGTAGTTTTCCGAGACGGTCTCGAGCGCGATAAAGAACTCTTCGAGGTCGTCTGCGGCAACGCCGAGCATACGAACAAGCCCGTCTATGTATATGCGCTTAACGTCGGAGTCCGAAGCGATTATGCCCTTGACGAAGCCGAGAAGCCCCTCTTCGGTCACCTTACCGTATTGCGTGACGTTGATAAAGCGGATAGCCGTCTTGACTTCCCTCGACCGATCGTTATCGGTGATATAGACGATATGCCCCTTGCATATGTCGAGAGCGTCGTTGGCGCGCTTAATCATCTCTTTGGTCTTGCCGCTGCCCTTGGGAGCGCAAATCACGTTAATCATCATTATATCTCCTTTTATCGTAGTTTTTATTCGAGCGAGGACAGGAATTCCTTCATTCTCTCCAGCCCTCTCGTTATCTCCGTCTCACTCGTTGCGTAGGACAAGCGGACGTATTCGGGTGCGCCGAACGCCGCGCCGTCTACCACCGCGACGAGCGATTTCTCGAGAAGCAGCTCGCAGAAGTCGGAAGAATTGTTAATAACCCTGCCGTCGCACTTCTTCCCGAACGCGCCCGAGATGTCTATCATGATATAGAAGGCGCCTTTGGGCTCGTTGCAAGAGGCGAGCGGGAGTTTGCGCGCCAGCGACACAATGAGTTTGCGCCGCTTGTCGAACACTTCCTGCATACTCTCCAGGAACTCTTCCCCGCGCTCGTCGGTGAGCGCCGCGTATGAGGCGTATTGCGCGATGGAGTTGGCGTTGGAAGTGGTGTGGCTTTGTATGGAACTCATAGCCTTTGCGACGGGGAGAGCGGCGGCGGAGTAGCCCATTCGCCAGCCCGTCATGGCGTACGTCTTGCTTAAACCCGAGCAAATAATCGTGCGCTCCTTGATTTTCTCGCTGTATGAGGCGATGGAGTAGAAGTCCACGCCATAGACGAGTTTCTCGTATATCTCGTCGCTTATAATGTATATCTCGTGCTTCTCGAGCACGGCGGCGAGCGCTTCGATCTCCGCCTCGGTATACACCGTACCCGTCGGGTTGGAGGGGTTGGTGAACACGAACGCCTTGGTCTTATCCGTTATAGCCGCGGAGAGCTGCTCGGGAGTAATCTTGAAGTCATGCGCGCTGTCCGTCGGGATGTACACGCAAACGCCGCCCGACATGCGGATAAGTTCGGGGTAGGTCAGCCAATAGGGCGCGGGAAGTATAACTTCGTCGCCGGGGTTGATAATCGCCTCGAAAGCGTTGCGGAGGGTCTGCTTACCCCCTGCCGATACCACAATCTGATCGGGGGTGTATTTAAGCCCGTTGTCG
>CANPYH010000051.1 GCA_947588325.1 uncultured Clostridia bacterium | reverse complement strand
TTCGACACAGGAGTTTACTATAATCCGTAAATGACTGTGTCGAAATGTTCTCGGTTCGCGCGTATCAGCGGTGCTATCCGCCGCGCCTTCTGTAATGTATTATTTTTTCAGATCCTCAATAAGTATATTTGGGTCCTTGGGGAGTTCGGTAAAGTAGTATTCGGCGGCGAGGCGGGTTATTTGAGGGAGGAGCATGGTGTAATTCTCGCGGTTAACAGTCTCGAACTCGTAGCGGAAGATGTAGGAGCGGCCGGTGGTAAGCGGCGCATATATGGGGAAGTTATTCTCGTAGCACTCGCTATACATGCCCTTAATCTCGAACCATTTCAAGGTCGTGCCTTGCGTCTCAAATCGGAAGCCGTTATCCAGCTCCGTCACGCCATTCTCTTCGCTCTTGACCCGCGCGCCGTCGATAAAGTTAACGGCTATCGTCTCTCCGTCAAGCAATACATAGTTCCTCGAGTGACCGCGGATTTTTTTATACACAAACGGCCGGTATTGCTTCGCGCCGCCGTCGAACAGTTCGGCTTTGTCCTCGCCTACAAAGTAGAACCGAGCCTTTTCCCACTCGACCTTTCGCCCGCCGCCCGCAATCTCGCTCATGACGCACTTAATCCCGCCGTTGTAGTACTCGATCGTCTCACTGCACTTCGCGTTCATGATAGTGTACTTCCAGCTGATGGCAAGCAACCATATCGCACCGCACATGGCAAGAATGATTATTACTTCGCACACTATATACCACACGTCGTACATCTTCAGAATGAATTGCGGGACTAATAACCCCGCTATCACTACCGCACATAACGCCATAAGTAACGGGTACTTCGCTTTTAACCCGAACCCGCTGTATTGGGTCTTTTTTATCCGCGCGTTCTTTATTTCACTCCACGCAGCTAAAAACCTCTCTCTCGCTTTTTCTTCTATTTCATACATTTTTTTGTAAATGTGTTTTGCAGGGGGGAATGTCTTTTTTGAAAAAAAGCCATTCCCCCCTGCACCCCCCCCTTTTCAAAAAACTGAAAATCTTTTTTACTTTTGTTTGTTATTTGCTTGTGCGTGATTGAATAACTAACTTTGTATGATGTTTGACAATCCCCTCAGGCGGCTTCGCCGCCAGGCAGACTGAGGTGATTGATACGTTAGCTACAAGTTAACAGTTTTCTAACCAACTCCCCCGCAATCTTCGGGTTAATCTTGCCGCGCGTTGCCTTCATGAGCTGCCCGACGAAGAAGGAGAGGACTTTTTCGTTGCCGTTACGGAAGTCCTGTGCGGGACCGGGGTTAGCGGAGATGATGTCGCGCACCAGTTTTTCTATCTCGCCCACGTCGTTGTTCTGGCGCAGGCCGAGAGCGTCGACAGCCTCGCTCGCCGACATACCGCTTTGCCAGATCTTATCCAGCACGTCCTTGGACGCGACGAGGTTAATCTCGCCCTTATCAACGAGCGCGAGTATTTCCGCGAGCTGTTTTGCGGTTACGCCGACGGTTATACCGTCCTCGCCCTCCGTCTTGCCCTTGCGCATAATCTCGCTCATGACGTAGTTAGCCGCCTTTTTCGGGTTGGCGCCTAACGCCACCGTGCCGTCGAAGAGGTCGGCAACGCTCGGTTCGTCGGTGAGCTGCTCCGCGTCGTACGCCGAAAGCCCGAGGGTCTCGGTGTAACGCTTTCTCCGCGCGGCTTTAAGCTCGGGCAACGTCGCCTTGATTCTCTCTATGTCCTCGTCCGTCATTACGACGGGCATGAGGTCGGGTTCGGGGAAGTAGCGGTAGTCCTGCGCGTCCTCCTTACTCCGCATGCCGTAGCCCGTGCCCGACGCGTCGTCGAAGTGGCGGGTTTCCTGCACGACCCGTCCGCCGCTCTCGAGAACGTCGGTCTGCCGCGCTATCTCCGCCTCTATCGCCCGCCGCACCGAACGCAGGGAGTTTAAGTTCTTGGTCTCCGTCCGTGTGCCGAGGGGCTCGCCGCGCTTGGCTATCGAGAGGTTAACGTCCGCTCTTATCGAGCCTTCCTGCATTTTGCAGTCGGAAATGCCCGAGTAGCGGAAAATGCTTATCATCTCCTCGAGGAACGCCACCGCCTCGTCCGCGCTGTGTATCTCTGGCTCGGTCACGCACTCAATGAGGGGCACGCCGCAACGGTTATAGTCCACCGCCGTGTGCCCGCCGCTGTGGACGAGCTTGCCCGCGTCCTCTTCGAGGTGGATCCTGTTCATGTGCACAGTCTTTTCTTCGCCGTTGACCTCGAAGGAGATCTCGCCGCCCACGCAAAGAGGCAGGTCGTATTGGCTGGTCTGCCAGGCCTTGGGCAGGTCGGGATAGAAGTAGTTCTTTCTGTCCCACTTGGAGAATTTATTTATCCTGCTGCCTATTGCGCAGCCCGCCTTTATGGCGTACTCCACCGCCTTTTTGTTTATCACGGGCATAGTCCCGGGGTGTCCCGAACATATGGGGCAGGTGTGGGAGTTAGGCTCGCCGCCGAATTTATTGGGGCAGGAACAGAACAGCTTGCTCTCCGTTTTAAGTTCGCAATGCACCTCTAACCCTATCGTTACTATATACTCGCTCATGCTCTGCCTCCCTTTTCGAATATCTCGCCGAGGGACAACAGGGTGTTTTCGCAATACGGTCTGCCGATCAGTTGCATACCGATGGGAAGTCCGTCCTTGTCCTCGCCGCATTTAAGCGACAGCCCCGGCAAACCCGCTATGTTGACGGGCACGGTGAATATGTCCTCGAGATAGGCGTCGGCGGGGTTGTTAACCTTCCTACCTATCTTCCACGCCGTAGTCGGCGCTATCGGGCAAATGAGGGCGTCGCACTTTGCCAGCGCGTCCTCGAAGTCCTGCTTAATCAACGTCCTTGCCTTGCTCGCGCGGAGATAGAATGCGTCGTAGTAACCGCTCGACAGCACGAAGTTACCGAGCATTATGCGGCGTTTAACCTCGGGTCCGAAGAACTCGGTGCGCGATTTGTAGTATATGTCGCGAAGGTTCTTGCACCCGCTCGCCCGCTTACCGTATTTGATACCGTCGTACCTCGAGAGGTTGGAGCTTGCCTCCGCGCTCGAGAGTATGTAGTAGCACGCCAACGCCATATCGAAGCTCTGTATGCTCGTCTCCACGATCTCGGCGCCGTTAGCCTCGTAGAATCCAATCGCTTTTTCCACCGCCGACTTTATCTCCGACGACAGCGCGGACGGGAAAAACTCCTTCGCAACGCCTATCTTCCTGCCCTTGAGCGTCCCGAAGGTCTCGCCCTGATTAAGATCCCCGTCGTACGACGTCGAGTCCATCTTGTCATGCCCCTTGATTATGTCGTATACATACTTGCAATCGGCGACAGTGCGGGTTATGGGTCCGATCTGGTCGAGGGAGGAGGCGAAGGCTATCAGCCCATACCGCGACACGGCGGAATATGTCGGTTTAAGCCCGACTACGCCGTTAAACGCCGCGGGTTGGCGTATCGATCCGCCCGTATCCGAGCCGAGCGCCGCATAGCACTGCCGCGAGGCAACCGCGCTCGCACTGCCGCCCGACGATCCGCCAGCAACGCGCGTGGGGTCCACGGCGTTTTTGACCGCGCCGAACGCCGAGAAGTCGCTCGCCGAGCCCATGGCAAACTCGTCCATGTTCGTTTTGCCAACGATGACCGCGCCCGCCTCTTTGAGCTTCTTAACGACAAAAGCGTCGTATGGCGGAATATAGTTCTCGAGGAAGCGCGACGCGCAAGTGGTGCGTATCCCATCGGTGCAGATGTTATCCTTGACCGCGACGGGTACGCCGAGCAGCGGAGCGTCCTCGCCCGCCGCTATGCGCGCGTCCGCCTCCGCAGCCGAGGCAAGGGCTTGATCCGCGCATACCGTGACGTAAGCGTTCAGGTGCTTCATGTCCTCGATCTGCCCGAGTATGGCTTTGGTGACCTCGGTCGATGATACCCGCTTCGCCGCAAGGTCGCTCTTTATTTCCAGCAATGTTTTATCGGTTAATGCCGTCATACGCCCTCCTTACTCCACAACGCGCGGAACTATGTACGAGTTCTCGTCGCGTTCGGGTGCGCACCCGAGCAACTTTTCGCGGTCGAAAGGCTCGCCCGCCACGTCCTCGCGGAGTACGTTGACCGCCGAGAGTATGTGCGCCGTCGCAGGGACGGAGGCGGCGTCGAAAGAATCGAGCGTCTCCATCTGCTTTAAGAGCGCCGCGAAATGCTCGGTCATGCCCCGCTCTTCCTCTTCGGTGAGTTCGATGCGGCTGAGCATTGCCGTATGTCTGATCGTTTCGGTTGTTATTTTTTCCATGTTTAAGTCCTCCCGTTATAACCGCACGGGTACGCCCTCTCGCGCAAGATATTGCTTGAGTGCGCATATGTTCAATTCTCTGAAGTGGAAGAGCGACGCCGCAAGCGCCGCTTCCGCGCCCGCGTCAAACGCCTGCTTGAAATGCTCGGGCTTGCCCGCTCCGCCGCTCGCTATAACGGGCACGTTCACCGCGTCCGCTACCGCCTTGGTTAAGCCGAGGTCGAAGCCGTTCTTGGTTCCGTCGGCGTCCATGCTCGTCAGGAGTATCTCGCCCGCTCCGAGCGCTACTCCCCGCGCCGCCCATTCCACGGCGTCTATCCCCTCGTTATGCCTGCCGCCCGCGGTATATACCACCCAGCGGTCGCCCTCGCGCTTGGCGTCGATAGCAAGGACTATGCACTGACTGCCGAAGAGCTCCGCGCCCTCGCTTATAAGCTCGGGACGGTGCACCGCCGCGCTGTTTATGCCGACCTTGTCCGCGCCCGCACGGAGTATGCCGCGCATATCATCCGTCGTCCGCACGCCGCCGCCCACGGTAAAGGGTATGAACAGCCGTTCCGCCACCCTCCGCACCATATCCGCGACGGTCTCGTTGCCTCGGTATGTCGCCGTGATGTCGAGAAAGACGATCTCGTCCGCTCCCTCGCGCTCGTATTGCACGGCGTTCTCCACCGCGTCGCCCGCGTCCACGAGGTTGACGAAATTCACGCCTTTGACGACGCGCCCGTCCTTAACGTCCAAGCATGGTATTATGCGTTTCGAGGTCATGTCTCTCCTTTTCCCCCGCCTTTGCCGCTACTGTTTGCGGCTTATCTGCCCTGCGCGGGATCGGTTATATCGCAAGAAAGTTGCCGAGAATTTTAAGTCCCGCCTCCCCGCTCTTTTCGGGGTGGAATTGGGTGGCGAACACGTTATCCTTTTCCACGGCCGCGGTAAAGGTCTCGCCGTACGTCGCCGTTGCCGCTTCGTCCGCCTTACTTTCGGCTTTGGCGCGGTATGAGTGCACGAAGTAGAAGTATTCGCCGCTCTTTATCCCGCGAAGCAGCCTGCCGCCCTCGGCAACGTCGATACTCGTCCAGGCTATGTGCGGGAGTTTAAGCCCGCCCGCGTCCAACTTTTCCACGCCGCCTTTGACGAACTTTAACCCTTCTGTGTGCCCGAACTCGCTCGAGTAGTCGAAAAAGAGCTGGAGCCCGAGGCATATCCCCAAAATGGGTGTGCCCTTCTTCACGGCTTCGGTCACAGCCTCGGTTATTCCCCCGCCGCTCAGCCGCCTCATGCACTCGCCGAAGGCGCCCACACCGGGCAGTACAAGCCTGTCGGCGCGCGCGATTTGCTCCGCGTCCGACGTGACAGAGGGCTTTTCGCCGAGATAAACCAGAGCGTTTACCACGCTGCAGAGGTTTCCCGCTCCGTAATCAATGACCGTGACCATGTTTATATTATATTATAACGGGCTTTTTAAGTCAATTGATTGCAATGAACTTGGTAATGTGTTACAATTAAAGCGAAAGGAATGTTACCGTTACGGGAGGAGTTATGACGGAAAAAGATATAATGCGGCTGTTCGAGAACTATGACGGCGAAATTTCCATGTCCGACTTCACGCCCGACGAGCTCGCCGAGCTTATCGCCGCAGAGGGGATCGCCGACCTGCCCGAGGACTTCAAGGAGAAGTACTTTGCCAAGTATGACGACGTGAAGGCGGTTAATTCCAAAAAATTATCCAGACTGGATTGGTAAAGAGATGAAAGCGACTGTCAAACTTAACTACGAAGAGCAAAAGGCACGGCAGCAAAGTGCGCTCGGGATTATGCTCGGCATGCTCCCGCCCTCCACAATGCGGCTGGTCATTATGTTCATACTCGGCGTTACCCTCGCTCTCGCGGGCGTGGGTATTATCCTTTGCGGCGTATTGCAGGCAAAGCCCGACGTGCTCGTCCTCGTTATCGGGATAATCGTCACGCTGTGCGGGTTAGCCGCCACTATAGGCGTGTCCGTATCGGCGCTGGGCAAGCACAGGAAGTCCGTGAAAATGCGGAGGCAATTCACAGGCGCGTTCGAGGAGCTGTTCGCCGCTGTTACGGGCGCCGACTCGCTCTCCCTCGACTTTGGCGGGGGTAAGGTTATACTGACCTATCTCGCGGGTGATACCGTTATTCGCTCCGTCTCCCCCAAACTTCGGAGCGTCGCCGTTATCGTGTATGAGGACATGATGGAAGTTGACTTCACCGATACCGACTTCTGGTGCTTCAAGCCCGAAGACTTCGAAGAGGACGGGTATGAGAGTATGCGGAAGATATTGCTTAATAACCACGAGAGTTACGAGCTTGTGGAAAAGGACGAAAAGGGCAAGTACAGACTTCTCGGCGGAGAGGATAAAAAGTAACGGGGGTATTGACTTTTTTCACCGAAAAGTGATATAATTTGCAAGGAGGACGGAAATATGAAGATCTCCACAAAGGGCAGATATGCATTGAGACTAATGCTCGACCTGGCTGAACACGTCGGGTGCGGCTACGTCGTGCTTAAAGATATCGCCGAGCGGCAGAATATATCCAAAAAATACCTCGAACAGATTATGCCCGTGCTCAATCGCACCGACTTTCTGATCGCGAACAGAGGGTATCAAGGCGGGTATATGCTCGCAAAACCCCCTTCGAAGTACACCGTGGGAGAGATTTTGCGCGCCACCGAGGGCAGCCTCGCCCCCGTCGCCTGCCTCGAACGCGAGCCTAACGAGTGCCCCCGCGCGGGAGAATGCCTCACCCTCGGCATGTGGAAGGGTCTGTACGACGTCATCACCGACTATCTCGACGGTATAACTTTGCAGGACCTCCTCGATAACCGCAACGCCCGCGGCGGCGACTATATGATTTGAAAGGCGGGGAAATTTAGTTCATATAAAATAAACGCGGCACTTTGTGCCGCGCTTATTTTATATGGGAAAAGGTTTGTTATTTTATATAGCAATATATAACAATCTCCGACAGTAAATAATTACTACTTTGGAAAATAGCAAGACAATCCCCTCAGTCACCCTATCGGGTGACAGCCCCCCCCTTACTAAGGGCGGCCCACAACTTGTACCTGACTTCTCGCGCTATCCTATCTTTCGGGGACATGAGATAGACAATCCCCGAAAAGAAATAACTAACCTGAAAAGATATTATTCTATCGATAAACACCTGTTCCCCGACCCGTGGCTCGAGCGCGGCGGAGAGTGCCGCTCAGACGTGCGAGAGAGGTTATTTCGACACAGGAGTTTACTATAAATCGTAAATGACTGTGTCGAAATGTTCTCGGCTCGCGCGTATCAGCGGTACTATGCGCCGCGCGTGTAGTAAGGGGGGCTGGCACAGAAACCGCCTGAGGGGATTGTACTGCTTGGGCTATGAGTAGTAACTGTTCACGTGATAAGCATTGATATATCGATAAATTCTTTTCCGCGCCGAAGCTCCGGCGCGGCGAATAAGACTTGGCGGAGAAACATAAGCGGGAAAATTGATTTCAAAAGTAAAAAAGAGGATATATAGATAAAACAGACCTTGGAGACCAAGGTCTGTTTTATCATTTTGTTTGGATAGGTTTTATCCTATTTGACTATACTGTCATGCTGCATATACCGAGAACAATGTACGAGGTTGAGGAGCGCCACCCCAACTCATAGGATGACTTTCATAGCCGTATACATAATCGTCGATTGTTACAGTAGTATCTGCAGGTTGAAGATCACCACGATTCGCTTCAACGACACCGAAGTGACACCAATAAGCATGCCCTTTTTCAACGCCAGATAAATCTATTTCGATAGTGTAAATATTGTTTTCTACCGTTGCGCTCAATATCCAACCTGCGCAAGTCTCTCTACTGTAATCCGGAGCACCGTCCGAGTATCTTCCGTTTGCGTCAGTTATCGGTGATACATCGCAATGCTCTAAATCAAAATAGATGTAATCCTTAAGGGTCTCTGTGGTGATTCCTCTGCACACACCTTTTAAGGTGGCAATGGGTTTGCCTTCCTGCTCAGACATAGTTACAGAAGATGCCATCGATCCTTTAATCTGAGAAGCTTCTGAAGGAGGCCAAACCTTTATGCCTATATTGCCCCAGAATGTCGAGGCACCATTGCCGCCAGGTGTAAACGTAGCCGTTACCGTCATATCGCCAAAAGTTACATCCTTTTCAAATGCCGCGATTTTGAGTAAGCAGTCGGGCGTTCCATTTGTCGTGGGGTTGGGTTCGGCAGTAGTTGCTCTTTCAAAGTGTTCCATTGCAAAATGTACAGTATAGAAACATCTTGCTTTGCAACGATCTGTAATATCAACAGTGACCGTGTACGTCTTGCCTTCGTCGTCAGCAGTTATAGTCTTGTCAAACTCGGTGTAATACGGCCACCCTCCTTGTCCGCTTGTACCCATAGCGTCCCAATTCTCTTGCAGGTCAATGTTTGCAAAATATGAAAGTATTTCCTCTTTTGTCATTCCATCATATTTACCTGTAATTTTGAGCAATACTTTACTATCTTCATTGACAAGGTCTACATCCGTAATACTTTCAGCTGTTTTATTTGTAACAGATATATGAGCCAAACCATAGCAAGCTTCTGCGGTAGATTGACCATCCAATGAACGATCAATTGCGAGATTGTAGGTATTCCAACCAATGGTAATAGACGTATTTACAGGTGATATATCAGGCTTAAAATCTAAATTCCCAGGGTTAGATCCGTCAGCATTCTTTTTAACGCAATGTATCATCGCGGGATTTCCGCCTACAGGAAGTTTAGTCACATCAACATCTATGGTAAACGTCTTGTTTATAAGGTCTGCCGTTACATAGTGACTGTTTTTCCCAAGAGGATAATCCCAATTGAATATTCTATTTACATCAAGATAATAATCATCGGTAAGTTTCTGTTCGATTAAAGCTTTTGCCTCAACGCCGCCATAATAGGTTGCGTTATAATCGAATTTACCGTTGATATGGAAGATTGCCTTATTATCAATATTTTCAATGGAAATTCCCTTATTGTCGGCGTGGATATCGCTGCTGGTGACTTCGCAAGTCTTGGTAAGCTCCTCTGCCTTATACGTCATTATGATACCGGGGTCGTCCTCGCTCTCTTTGTAAATGAACGGTTTGCAGTCTTCGTCAAGCAGATCCTGGAAGTGAGTATATCCCGATTCCTCGGTAAAGGTAGGATTCTTTACCAATACGGTCATATTATCGTTTGCAGCGCAGAAAAGCGATTCGTAAGGCTTGCCGCCATACACGCCATGATCGAAGGTGCAATCAATAAACTCTACACCGCCCGCATTGTACGGCTGAATGAAGTTGTAATTGCTGCCTTGCAAGAACTTGGTATTGATAAACGTTACTTTTCCGT
>CANPYH010000050.1 GCA_947588325.1 uncultured Clostridia bacterium | reverse complement strand
CGTAGCGCATAGCACCGCTGATACGCGCGAGCCGAGAACATTTCGGCGCAGTCATTTACGTTTTTAGTAAACTCCTGTGTCGAAATAACCTCTCCCGCACGTCTGAGCGGCACTCTCCACCGCGCTGGAGTTGGTTCGTCGTTAATAGGTTTTTATTGATATAACAAGAATACTACAGGTTAATTACTACTTTGCAAGTATCCAACAGGACAATCCCCTCAGTCTGCCTGACGGCAGTCTGAGGGGATTGTCTTGTTTGCTGGAATTAAAAGTTACATATCACCCGTAAAAATGGTAATTATTATATCGATAAATACCATTCCCCGACATACCAACCCGAGCGCGGAATAGTCCGCCTGAGGGGATTGTTTTGTTTGCTACCCGCATAGTAATTGTTTACAAGTTAAGTGGAGATTATTATATTATTCCACCTTATTCCCAACATACCAACTCGAGAGCAGCAAAACTAAATACTAAATAACAATCCCCTCACCCGCAGCACTCCCCTCAACTTCGGACAATAACATAACGTCTTGTAACTCGCTCAATAATATGAAACTTGCCTTGTATGTCGCAGAAGAGAATTCTCTTCCCCTTCCACGAAAAAAATCAGCTCAATTCCTCAATACTCCAAAAAGTGGCAAAAATGCCTGTTCGAACCCTCCAAAAAATGGCAAAAGTGTATTGACACTACCCCGCTCCACGTGTTACAATACACACAAGAGGTAGATATGTTAAAGAGAAAGTTTTTACAAACATTGACGGAATGGAAGCGGACGAAAGAAAAAGAGTGCCTGCTTGTCAAGGGTGCTCGCCAGATCGGTAAGACCTACATTATCGACAAGTTCGGACGGGAGAACTACGGCAATTATATTTACGTCAACTTCATTACAGAACCGCGCATTAAGGAAGTATTCGAGGGCACATTGACTGCCGAAGAGATATATAAGCGGCTGTCCGTCTTTTTCCGCAACGTACGTTTTGTCGAAGGCGATACACTTATATTCCTCGACGAAATACAAGAGTGTCCGAACGCTCGAACTGCGCTTAAATTCCTTGCCATTGACGATCGCTATGACGTTATCGCGTCCGGCTCACTACTCGGTATAAACTATAAACAGGTGACTTCTATACCCGTCGGCTACGAGAGACAGATTGAAATGTACTCACTTGACTTCGAAGAGTTTTTATGGGCTATAGGGGTCGGCGCAGACACTATCGAGTACATTAAGGTTTACTTCGAGCGTAAGGAGAAAATTCCCACGGCGATAAATGAGCAAATGCTTGGGTATATGCGCGAATACATGATTGTCGGCGGTATGCCTGAGGTCGTTAATACTTACATCGCGACTAACCACTTCGGCGAAGTGCATGACGCGCAAAAGAAAATTACCGACGCATACTTGGATGATATTGCGAAGTATGCTGCCACTATGGAAAAACCCAAGGCGCGTAATTGCTACTTATCCATTCCCCGCCAGCTCGCAAAAGAGAATAAAAAGTTTCAGTTCTCCGTAGTAGAGAATGGTGGGCGCGCGCGCAAATACGAGAACAGTCTTGAGTGGCTTCGGGACGCTAACCTGATCAGATATTGCAATAACGTTTCTACACCAGAGTTTCCCCTCATTGCTTACGAAAAGCCCGATCAGTTCAAGATTTACTTAAACGATATCGGACTGCTTGTGTCCATGTACGGTTACGAAATGAAGCAGGCTATACTGACCGACGCGCTTAAAGGTCCTGTCAAGGGCGGTATTTACGAAAACCTTATTGCAGATATTTTGATAAAGAAAGGGCTTCCGCTCTATTACTATAAAAACGAGAGCTCATCGCAAGAAATCGAATTCTTGCTTACACGACAATCAGAGATAGTTCCCGTCGAGGTTAAGTCAAATAACGGCGCTACAGTCTCTCTCAATAATTTTCTTAAGGAGTTCTCCCCCTCCGTCGGCTTTAAGTTCATCTCTGGCAATCTCGGCGTCGTCGATAATAAGGTAACCTTGCCGCTCTATATGGCAATGTTCCTGTAAATGTCATATTTTTTTCAAGTTAGGCCTCGCGTGGGAACCATTTCCCCCGCGAGGCGTTTTTGGTAGGTGTGTTTGCAGGGGGAAACCCCCTTTGTGTACAAAGTGGGTTTCCCCCTGCACCCCTTTCCCCTAAAAACTGAAATCATGGTTTATTGTGTGTTATGTGGAGTGTGAGTTCTGTAATAACTAATTTTGTATGAAGCAGGACAATCCCCTCAGTCACTACATGCGCGGCGCATAGCACCGCTGATACGCGCGAGCCGAGAACATTTCGGCGCAGTCATTTACGGAATATAGTAAACTCCTGTGTCGAAATAACCTCTCCCGCACGTCTGAGCGGCACTCTCCGCCGCGCTGGAGTTGGTTCGTCGTTAATAGGTTTTTATTGATATAACAAGAATACTACAGGTTAATTACTACTTTGCAAGTATCCAACAGGACAATCCCCTCAGTCACGCCGTTGGCGTGCCAGCCCCCCTTACTAAGGGCGGCCCACACGGGACAGTCGCTTCCGATGTTAAACTACATATTTGTAATGAAACAAATTTAGTAACTTTTCCCCCGAAAAGCCGGGGACGAATGTGGCGCTCTTAGTAAGGGGGGCTGGCTGCCGTCAGGCAGACTGAGGGGATTGTCAATGCTGAAACCCGAGAGGCAATAGTTAACAAGTCAGCGGAATATGGGGCTGACGTGTTGTGTTGCTCCGGTTAGTTCGTGGTGGGCGCTCTAAATAATCTCTCCTGCTTTTTCATATAATATATTTATTGTATGACAAAAGATAGGGCGAAACATAGTAGCAAAATGGCAATAGTACAATTAAAATACAAATAGTTTAGCGATATGTTACATATGTGTTTTATATATTATAAACAATTAGTTATAATTTAGGGGATAAAAATATATCGTGTAATATTCTGCAGAATAATATCCGAGGAAATGACGGAAGATAGGGTTTTGCGGTTTATGCAATATCATTATAGGAGGAAAATTTATGAAAACGAAAACGAAGCGATTGTCGTTCAGAATTGCAGTACTTGCCGTGCTTGTTTTGGCGATGGTCGCGCTTTCGGTGACGTTAACAGTCGGCATGACTTTTAACGTCAGAGCTACGGCAACCACAGGTGGCTATGTAGTCGGCGCACAGACGTATAATACGTTTAATGATGCATATGCTCCCTGCCTCGGCAACAACAAGACTATGAATATTAACGAGGACACAACCGAGGACGGCGAAATGACCATCGGAAGCGGAGATAATATCACTGTCGAAATTGCCGATGGTAAGACCTGGACTATTACGGGGAATTTAACGATTGTTCAAGCGATTACCATTAAGGGCGGTACTCTTGACGTTAAAGGCGGAAGTGGAATAACTGTAAGTGGACCTAATGCAACGTTGAATACAAATACTAAGTCCAATATTACTGTTAATAACACTTGCACCATAGCCGGCGGAGTACATACAGGTATAATTACCGCAAGTCCTGCAAATCTGACAATTACAGGTGGCACTTTCTCTCAAGACCCGACACAATATGTTGATCAATCGACGTATATGGTATCAAAGGGTGACGGTACCTGGACGGTATCCGAACAGCCTGAGACTGAGAGTATTTATACCGTAAACGGTCAAGGATTCGATACTTTTGATGCTGCATATGCTGTCGCTAAACCCTTGGGCGACAACGGTAGAATAATCGTTCATAAAAACACCCCTGTTGAACCTAACGGCGATATCAATGATGGCGTTACGGTTGAAATTCTCGAAGGCGCAACTTTGACGTTCAAAGACACGTTGAACCTTAACAGAAACACAATATGTGGCAATGGAACGTTAACTTTTGCGGAAGGCGATTTAGGAACACGTGGCGTAGTTCTGTGGAATGAACTTGATTTGCTCTTAAAGGATATCACAATAACAAATGGTCGTGTAGGCGTAGGTAGCAAAAAGAAGGTTTTTGAAAATGTTACCATGTCGAGACCCGATGGAGATTATGAAATCTTCTATGTAAACGGCGGTTGTGACCTCACGATTAACGGCGGTAATTACACCGGAAAAATGACAATACAACCGAATGCCACACTCGTTATTACGGGCGGTACATTTAACACAGCATTAACCGGAACCGGTGTTACTGAAAATACTGCAAATATTACCGTTACCGGTGGTACCTTCGTTCAGGACCCCTCAAATTGGATCGATCGGGACATGTACGAGGCGAAAGACGAATCCGGCAACGGCTCAGGTCCTTGGACAGTGGTTAAAAAGGAATACAACGATTATTATTCCTATGCCGGTGGCTCTGCTAAAACCTTAACTGAAGCTATCAATGACGGAAATAGAACAGATAAAACCATTACCCTGCTTCATAGCGTTGAAGAATCTATCGGAGCTATCAACAGTGATGTAATCCTCAATGTTGATGAGGGGTTGGAGTTGTCCATAGCCAACAATGTTGACATTGGTAGCAACGCAACGCTTACGGGTAAGGGCAAGATATCCGTTAACGGTGGCATTACGTTTGTTTCTAACGCAAACCTTGACGATGGAATAAACGTTGAGACCACGACCGGAATGACTGTTGCAGGTACAAGCACTGTTAACTTCAACAACCTTGTCACCTCTTCTAACGTAACTGTCGCCGGTGCTGAATCAACTCTGAACATAACAGACGGTGTGTATGATGGTAATATTTACCACAACGCAGGAACCGTAAGTATTTCGGGTGGCAAGTTCAAGAACAAACCCGATGACACTTTGCTCGCAGCAGACTATTATTTTGAGGGTCCCGGCGCGGACGGTTACTATATTGTCTCGAAACAAGGCGAATCCCAGGTTAAAAAGTTCTACAAAGTAGACGAAACCGAATACGCCACATTCAAACAAGCATACGATGCCGCTAAAGCAGACGGACAACACGGAAAGACTATTGAAGTTACTGCGTCCAATGAGGGACAAGAAAGCGGATTTGACATATCGTATGTAACGATTCAAATCAACCCCGAGGTTGAACTTACATTTAGTGGTACACTCAACATATGGGAAGAGATGACGATTACCGGTGGTGGTACTTTGAAATCCGATGTTGTTACCCACCACCCCAATACGGTAATAGAGAACATAACACTTGCAAACGGATATCGTATTGGCTTGCAAGGAAGCAGTGATGTTACTTTCAAAAATGTAACCATGGGAGCAGGCACCGCAGGCGATTCGTTCTATATTAACGGTGGCAAAGCTACTGTTGAAAGCGGAACGTTTAGCGGCAACCTCACGATTCAGTACAGCACGACGCTTGTTGTCAAGAACGGTACAGTAACCGGTACGGTTAATGTTAACTCGTCTGCGAACGCAGAAATCTCCGGTGGTGCATTTACTAATTTCAAAGTAAATGATACGGCAACCGCTACTATTACAGGTGGTACGTTTGATGCACTTTCCGTAGCTGAAGGCGCAACCTGCGTGATCAGCGGCGGTACGTTCAAGACCGATCCTTCGGCTTATGTGGCTGACGGTTGTACTGTTGAAAAAGATGAGGCTGCAGGTACTTGGACAGTTAAAAAGGCGTTTGAGGTTTACACCTTAAGCGAAGGCAGCTACGTACTTAAAGGTAGCTATGATAATTTGCAAGCCGCTATCAACGCTGCGGTTAAGGGCGACGTTATCGTTCTTAATGCTGACGTAAAAGCGTCTGAAACGACCTATACCTTCCCTGCTGCTAACGCAGGCATTGCATTGACGGCTTTGGACATCAATGGAGATAAAGACTCCATCACAATTGACACCAACGGACACGTCCTCTTCCCTGACGAATCGAATGTTACGGTTGTTGTTCCCGCAGGTACTAACATCGTATTCCAGAACAAAGGCGGAGCTGAACAACTTGCTATCAACGGTCAGTTGACCGCCAACGGTGGTAAATACGTAAACGTCCAGAACAACGGCACACTTACCGTTAACAATGGATCCGAGGTTGATAAGGTAGAAAACAACAACGTTCTTACCGTAAATAAGGGCGGTAATGCAGGCGACGTAACTAACGCTGCAGATAAAACTACCACCGTCAACGGCGGTACGGTTGCTAACGTAACAGGCGGTACCCTTACCCTTGGCGAAGCAGACGGAACTGCCGCTACCGTTACGGGAAATGTTAATGTCAATACCTTTAACATGACGAACGGTAATGTTGAAGGAAGTCTTACGATAACCGAGAATGGTGGAATGACCGTTTCCGGTGGTACCGTTAAGGGCGACGTAACCGTACCTGAGGGGCTCGACACAAAGAATGTAACCGGTGGTTCTTACGGCGATAAGGAATTCTTCGACAAGGTCTACCCCGCTGCCGAAATTGCAGAGGATCAAGTAACGGTTGTTAAAGACGGCATATACTCCGTCAAGAGCATAGATGAGCTTGGCGAAGGCGACGAACACACCGTTACCGAAGGAACCTTGACTAAGGCAATCGACCAGAAGTACATTGCAGCAGGTCGTGCGATAATGAAGTCTGCAACCGAAGAGAAGTGGACGATTTGCGACATCAAAGATTGGCTCGGATCCAAGCGTAACGATCTTGAAGGCATTTTTACAGGTGTGATTCAAAATGGTGATTATTCCGAAGCCGGTCAAAAGGCTATTAAAGAGATCTACGACGCAGCAGCTGCATATATGGCCAATGATAATGCCGCAAACCTGACTATGGATTTGGTCGATGCGAAAATAACTGAAGCTCAAACTGCCATGGAAGCAGTACCCGATAAGGCAGCTGAACTTGCACAGGCTAAGGCAGACGCTAAAGAGGAACTTGTCAAGTACATGACTGACAAGAACCTCACGGACGATCAAAAGTCGGCTCTTACCACTGAACAGAATGCAAAGATTGACGAAGCCGCTGACACGGCAGCAGTTGACGCGGCACTCACCGCAGCAAAAGCGGCTGTAGACCTCCGCGTTGCAAAGAACGATGCAATCGCAGATCTTGAAAAATACGCAGGAGACCTTAAAGTCGACCTTGCAGACCAATCCGTAGCCGACGGTAAGACGGCTATCGACGCCGCAGCAGACCAAGCGGGCATTGACGCCGCCGTTGCCGCAGCAGAGAAAGCAATTGACGAGAAAGCGCTTGCAAATGAAAAAGTTGCAGCTGTAAACGGTCTCAAAGGATACGCAACCGAAAAAGGCGTTGCGGAAGACGATGAGTCCGTAAAGAACGGCGAAAAGGCTATCAACGATGTAACCATTGGTGAGGGCGGCGTTAAGGCGGCTATTGACGCCGTACAGTCCGCACTTACCGACGCTAAAGCAGCCGTTGACGCTAAAGCTCTTGCAAATAAGAAGGCTGCAGCAAAAGAAACTCTTGCTTCCTTCGCAGAGGGCAAGAACCTTACCGAAGAGCAAAAAGCAACTCTCATTGCTGACGGTGAAAAAGCAATAGACGAAGCCAAAGATGAAGCAAGCGTCGATACTGCCCTCTCGGCAGCTGAAGCAGCTATAACTCTCAGATCGGATAAGAACGACGCTATCGCCGCTCTCGAACAGAAAGCAAACGAAAACGGCGTTGCTACCGACGATCCTATTATTGTAGCCGCTAAAGAAGCTATCGAAGCAGCAGATTCCAAAGAGGCTGCAGATAAGGTTGTTACCGATAATGAAGCGGCTATCGTTCTCCAGGGTGAGAAGAACACGGCCATCAAAGCTCTCGATACTTACGCAACCGACAGAGGCGTTGATACCGATAACGAAGAAGTTAAAGCAGCAATAGCCGCAGGTAAGGAAGCTATACAGAATGCAGCTGACAGTGCAGCGGTAACTACACAATCCGATACGGCAAAGATCAATATCTCCAAGCAGGGTGCGATCGCCGCAATCAAGGCTTATGCAGCAGCTAACGGCGTATCCGAAAAGGATGTTTCCGTAACCGACGCTATCGCAGCTATCGAGGCTGCCGCTGCCGAAGGCGACGTTGAAACTATCGAGACCGCTATCGACGGTGCAGTTTCCGACGGTGAAGCCAATATCGATACTGCCGCCGCAGCAATAGCTGATGCCAAAGAAGCGGCAATTGCCGAACTCGAAGACTACGCAAAGACGATGGGTATTTCCCTCTCGAGCGAGCTTTACCTCAACTGCCTTGCCAACATCAATGCGGCAGGCACGGTTGACGACGTTACCACCGCGCTCGACGACGCTAAAGCGGCAATCGACAACGCTATCGCAGTTGCAGCGGCTAAAGAAGCTGCGAAGATGGAACTTAACATTTATGCAGCAAGCAACGGCCTCTCCCCTTACGACGATTTGTCAGTTGCGGGCGCTGCCGCTATCGACGCGGCCGACACGCTCGAGGGCGTTGCCGCAGCACTTAAAGAAGCTGAACAGGCTATATACGACGCGGTCAATGCGGTTGACGACGAAGCTCTCCTCGCAGCAGCCAAGGCTGACGCGGTTAACGAGCTCCGTCTCTACGCCGCAAGCCTCAAAGTCAGCGTATCCGACCCTGCCGTAGTTGCAGGCGTTGCCGCTATCAACAGCGCCGCTGACGAGGACGGTATCAAGTCCGCTCTCGCCGACGCTAAAGTAGCGATTAAGGCTGTTGCCGACCGGGCATTGGCTGCGGCTGACGCGGCTGAACTCGCCGAGGCTATCGACACCGCCATGAATACGCTCACGATCTACGCTAACACGCAGGGCGTTGCGCTCAGCGGTGAGATGGCTACCTACGTCTCCGCTATCAAGGCGGCTACCGACTTCGCTTCCGTCGAGGATGCACTCGCTGCCGCTATCAAGAAGGTAGACGAGATTAAGGCTAACGTTGAGGATACCGCGGAAAAAGACGCAGAACTCGCTATCGCTAAAGAAGAGGCTGTCAGAGAACTTAAACTCTACGCAGTAAGCTGCGGCGTTGCATTCGATGACGACTCCGTGAAGAACGGGCTCAAGGCAATCAATGAAGCAAGCGACAGAGCAGGCGTTGCAACCGCACTCTCCTCTGCTAAAACCACTGTGTATAACGTATCTATCGCTGATAACGGCGAGCGTCCCGTCTCCGCAGGAACTATCCTCGTGATTATCTTCGGGGCTGTGGTACTCGTCATGATTATCGCTGCAATAGGTATGCTGATCGGCGCCGCTCGTAAGAAGAAGGACTGATCGGCTCTCGCGGGTAAATAATTAATTCCGCCACCGACGGAGGTTGGGTTTCCCCATTCCCCCGTCGGTTTTTTTGTGGGGAGAATGGGTATGTGGGGGAAACCCCCTTTGTGTACAAAGGGGGTTTCCCTCCACTCCCTTTTCCCCTAAAAATCTTTTTATGTAAATGGTTTTGTCGGGGGAGACCCTTTTTTTGAAAAAAAATATTCTCCACCGACACCCCCTTTCCAAAAAAACTTAAAAATATTTTTCTTTTTGTTTTGTTATGAGGATTGTATGTGATTTAATAACTGACTTTTTATGATATATGATAATCCCCTCAGGCAGATTCTGTGCAAGCCCCCCCCTTTACTACAGGCGCGTCTAAGCGGCACTCTCCGCCGCGCTGGAGTTGGTTCGCCGTTAATAGGATTATATCTGATATAGCAATTACCGATAACCAATAAGTACTTTACAAGTACCAGACAGGACAATCCCCTCAGGCGCAACAAGTTGCGCCAGCCCCCCTTACT
>CANPYH010000049.1 GCA_947588325.1 uncultured Clostridia bacterium | reverse complement strand
AGAGGACACCAAGGCGGTCGCGCTGGATATCAGGTCCACAATCGTTATCGGCGACGAGTACGCCGACTTGTATGCGACGGTGAATATCAACGGCGGTGTGTCCGTCCGCGGAAAATTGTACTTCGGCAGCGACTTCGGCTTGCCCTTCGAGATCGTGATAGTCGACGGTAAGATTTATCTCACTGTCAGCGGCTACTCCTTCACCTTCGACGCACCGAGCGGGGAGAGGACAACGCCCGACCTCGGCGATATCACGGCAGTGCTTGAGAAACTTCGCGGCAAAACGCCCTTCGACGGCTTTATCGACATGGCGGAGCGGGTAGTAAAACTGCTCGGAATCAAAAACTTCGATCCCTTCATGCTCATCGACGACATAGGGTTCGACAGCTACGGCATAACGGCGACAATCGGCGGAGCGGTCGGCTTGCCGCAAATGACGGTGCTTATCGGCGGCAGAAACCAACTCGGCTTAACGCTGATGCCAAGCAGAATCGGCGACGTAACAATCGGGCTTACCGCCATACCGAGCCTGTCCACCGAGCCTGTCACCGCACCCGAAAGGGAGGACACCGAGGCGGTCGCGCTTGACGCAAACCTCGACCTCACCATCGGCGGAAAGCGGGTTAATATCAACGCGGCGGTGAACATAAACAACGGCGTATCGGCTGTCGGCACATTGACTTACGAGGGACTTCGCGCCGTGAACTTCGAAGTTATATACAGCGGCGGTGTGCTCTATCTCACCGTTGACGGCATAGACATTGCGGTAAACGTGCCGACGGGAAGCGGACAGACGGATATAGCGGCGGCGCTCGGCGGGCTTAAGGGGTATAACGACAGCCTCGACGGCGTACTCGACGCGATTATTACGGCGGTGAATGCCGTGACGGCGGAGGACTTCGACTATCTGTCGCTTCTCGGCGGGCTGCGCTTTGCGGGCAGCGGAATAACCGTTACTCTCGACGGCGCCCCTCTCGGACTGTCCGAGCTTCGTATCGACGTAGACCTTGCGGGCGGACCGAGCATATCCTTCTCAGACTTTGACATAGGCGGAGTAACCGTCGGGCTTAACGCGGCAATCAGGCAATCGACGGAGGAAGTGAGGGTGCCGAATAAGGAATACGCGGCGTACCTTCGCATAGACATTGACGAACTTAACGTTATATACGCAAAATTAGACGTGCTTGGCGGCAGATACTCATTCCGCATGAGCAACCTTTACGCGGAGTATTCGGAGGGCAATATCTACCTTGCATATCGCGACGAGACAGAGACCGACGTGCTCCTCCGCGGCAATATCGACCGCATGACGGACATAATCACTCGGCTCGAGACGATAGTCAAGGACGCGCAGTCGCGTTACGCAGCCGAGGTAATAATGGGTATGTCCGCCGAGCTTGGCGACGACGGGGAGGGTAACTTCCTCCGCGATCTCGTACGCTCGATAAAGCTGACAACCGAGGGCGACCTGCTCAATGCCGAGTTCACGCTTGGCGGCGTAACGGGCAAAATGACGGTGGCGTGCGGCGAGGAGCCGACGATATCGCTGCACCTGCCCGTGCTTGGTAAGGATATAACCGCCGCGCCGAGCGATGAAGGCAGGGCGGTGGAGTACTACGACTTTGCGGGCGTGCCCGACGACAGCTTTGTAGACGTAGCCGACGTGTTCGACGGGTATATGGGCGAGCTGGAAAAACTCGTCGCCGCAAACAGCTGGCACTTCAATATCAGGACCGAGCTTTCGCTTAACGGACAGAAACTTTATATAGCCGAAGGGTCGGCAATCGACGTGCTTTATTACTCGGCGGATAAGGTGGATATTAAACTCACGCTCAATATCAACACCTGGGACGAGACGGCGGGAGCGTATAAGGACGCACACCGCGCAGTCGTGGCGTATGTCGGCAACAGGATATATGCGGACTATTGGAATGTCGGGAACAACTCCGACGTTGGAGCGGATAACCACCTGAAAGTGACTATCTCCCGCGAGGCTATCGAGAAGTGCACGGACAGACTGCCCGAACTTCTTCGCGTAGTGCCCCAGCTCGACGAGCTTATCAAGAACGTCAGCGGCGCGGTTGACGACGCTTCGCAAAACATGGGCTTGATTGACTACTCCACCATTATCAGTAAAGCCTCCTTCGCGGACGATAAACTCTGCCTCGTCATAAACGGCGGCGTGATATTGCCCGAACTCGGCGACATAGACCTCACAGTGTCCAAGGGTACGGACGGCGGGTTAGATCTTGCGATCGGCTCCCTGACCTATGCGAAAGAGGGCGAGGGCGGCACGACTATATCGATTTCGGGCTTTGCCGCGACCGTGGACGCGCTGACCGAGGAAGAGGGTATAGCCGCGATAGGCAGCTGGACGACGGAGGGCTATATGAACTTCGATAGCCTTGACCAACTTCTTGCGGCGTTTAACAATACCGCGGACAGACGTTCCTTCAATATAGAGGGTTCGGTGCATGTAAGCCTTGTAGTGTCCGTGGATATCGACGTGAAAGTCAGGGTGGATATCGACGAGGATAATCATGTGTTCGTGTCCGCGCAACTGTTCAGAAAGCAGCCCGGGCTTTTGAGCGGCGCGGCATATAAAGATGAGGGCGGGTATAGCTACCTTAACTATAACGGCATAACGGATACTATCCGCGTGATAAGAGACTCTCTTAATAATCGCACCTATTGCAGTAAGTGCGGTAACTACAATTGCAGTTCTTCCTTCTCGCACACATTACGCGGGTATCACAGCCACCGCACCGTACCCGATACGGAGTACAACGGTTCGCTGTCCTATGATTCGGGCGAGATACCGTCCGCTAAATTCATGGAGAACGCCGTGGACTACATACTCGAAATGGTCAACTTCACGGATCTCATCAGGAACCAGATTAAAAATGCGGCGACGAGCGGGAACAGCTCGGTATACGGCGTCGAGGACATACTCAAGAACTACACATATGCGGATAATACCTTTAATGTCGAGGTGGACCTCTCGCCGATAGACGGGGCGCTCGGAACGCTTAACCTCGGCGTGCACCACTCCGACGCCTTCGAGCTGACTTATATCAACGCGACCATGAAGCTGCTCGGCGGGCTTTGCACCATGACTATGGACAGGCTGGAACTTCTTCCCGCGACCTACGGCGAGGCGATTAAGTACGTAACCGATCCCGCCGCCACCCCGTGGGGCGAGACCTTGCACTGACCGCGCGAGAGGGGGGGGGTATCCCAACGAATACAAAACCAAGACAAGGCGGCGGAGACACACTTCGCCGCTTTTAGCGTGCGCTCTGTCGCGCCCATGGCACACACCCCCTGCATTTCCCCTCAAATTCACCGTTGACTTTATGCAATAAAAGTGGTATTATATAAAGGCGGGTTATTATGCGGTAAAATCGGCGTATCGGGAACCGCATTGGCAGCGCCGTTACGCCGCGCCCGTTACCAAAAAGTTATTATGGATCAAGTGAAAGACTTACAAAACATCGATATCAAAGAAAATGCTATTTGGCGCATTGACAATGCCCTTTTGAACATTCTCTTGAAGGATAAAAGTTCGGGCGGTAACCTCATTTGGGCGACGGACACTTATGCCTCGCGCGGATACGGTTTTCAGCCGCAAGACCAAATAACAGTCAATTTGATAACGGGGCGATTGGGGAATATAGTTAAGCCGCGAATAACAAAGTCGAAAAAGGAGCAAAAAGACCGCATAAAGAAAAAGGCGGAAGTGTTCACTCCTTCCTGGATATGCAACATGATGGCGAACGGCTTTGACGAGTGGTTCGAACGTGGGAACGTGTTCAATGTGCCTGACGGAGTAACCTGGCACAAAACGGAAGGGAAAATCACTTTTCCCGAGGGCAAGACCTGGCGGCAATACATACGACTTCGGATATTGGAGATAACATGCGGCGAAGCCCCCTTCCTTGCAAGTCGATATGATACGGTTACGGGCGAATGGATAGACGTAAATTCCCGCGTCGGCTTACTCGATCGAAAACTTCGGGTTATAAATGAGAATGTAACCGAAGAAAAAGAGTGGGTGAAATATGCCGAAGAAGCCTATCAATCAACATACGGCTTTGAATGGCAGGGCGATAGTTTGTTGATTGCAAGGGAAAACCTGCTATATACGTTTATAGATTTTTTTACGGATAAGTTCGGCAACTTCCCGAAAATAGAATACCTGCTCTCAATAGCCAACATTCTTGCCTGGAACGTTTTCCAGATGGACGGATTGAAATACGTCGTTCCATATAGCTGTAACCCGATAAAAAGCGGACAACTATCAATGTTCGACATTATAGAAGAGTTTGACTGCCTGGGCTGTCAAAGCGGCAACAATTCAAAGCACATGGGGATATACCCAATAATCAAAAATTGGCGTTCAAAAATAAACTATAGATTTTACGATCTACTCGGAGGAAAAAAGATGAAATTTGATTACATAATCGGTAACCCGCCATATCAAGAAAAATCACGTGGCGCAAATGCGAATGATACACCCGTTTATCATTGGTTTTATGATGGTGCAATGAAGGTTTCTGATAGAATCGAATTAATCACTCCAGCAAGATTTTTATTTAACGCAGGTGGTACACCGCAAGAATGGAACAGGCAAATGCTTGACGATGAACATTTCAAGGTTGTTTTATATGAACCAAATAGTAGGAATGTTTTTAATAACGCAGACATAAAAGGCGGTGTCGCTGTAACATATTACGATAGGAACAAAACTTTTGGGGCAATTGGCGTTTTTTCCGCCTATCCTGAACTTAACTCTATTAGAAAAAAAGTTGGCTCACTTTCGGATAGTAGTTTAAACGAAGTCATAACAAATCGTGGACTATATAGATATTCCGATTTGGCATATAAAGAACAACCAAATGCAATGTTAAAAACTGCAGACAGACGTATTGCGCCAAGTGCATTTGCGCGTATGCCCGAGATTTTTACGGAGCAAAAACCTATAGATGGGCACGAGTATATTCAAATATTGGGCAATTCTTCAGGAGAACGTATCTATAGGTGGGTAAGACGTGATTATGTTGAAGAGGTGTCTAATTTAACTAAATATAAGGTTTTGGTTCCGAAAGCGAATGGCTCTGGCGCAATAGGAGAGATATTATCTACGCCTTTGATCGGCTTGCCTTTGATCGGCTTGCCTTTGATCGGCTTTACTGAAACATATATATCTATTGGAGAATGTGATAGTCTTGCTTGCGCGGAAGCAACTTTGAAATATGTAAAAACTAAGTTTGCGAGAATAATGTTAGGCATCTTAAAAGTCACTCAGAACAATGCTAAACCTACTTGGCGTTATGTGCCTCTGCAAAACTTTACGTCAAGTTCCGACATCGATTGGTCACAATCGGTGGCGGAAGTTGACGTTCAATTATATAGAAAATACGGGCTTGACGACAAAGAAATTGCCTTTATCGAATCTCATGTAAAGGAGATGGACTGACATGAGTGCGATAAAAATTAAAACTTCGGAAGCAGTAACGCCCATGATTTACGCCTACACCACGCCCGGTATTGTATACCACGACGGCTGGACGAAAATAGGCTATACCGAACGCGACGTTGATTTGCGTATTAAGGAACAGACGCGCACGGCGAATATCGTCGCAAAAAAGGAATGGCAGGACGTCGCGATTTTTTCCGACGGCAAGACGCGTTTTACGGACAAAGAATTTCATGCGTATCTTTCCAAAAACGACATAGAGCGCAAGGAACCGCAACCCGACGACGAAGGTTGCCCCGAATGGTTCAAAATAAGCGGTGGCGATTCCTTTGATCTGTTTACAAAGTTCCGCCACGACCTGGGTATTTTACAAACTCTCGGCGTTAAGCCGTACACGCTCCGCGCCGAACAAAAAGCCGCAGTTAGCGGTACTTACGATTATTTCCTTGCTAACAGCGCTCCCGAATTTTTGTGGAACGCAAAGCCGCGTTTCGGTAAAACGCTTTCGGCGTATGACCTGTGCAAGAGGTTGAAAGCAAAAAAGATTTTAATAGTTACCAACCGCCCCTCAATCGCAAATTCCTGGTATGAAGATTACGTCAATTTCCTTGGTACGGAATCGGGCTATTATTTCGTCAGCAATGTTGAGGACTTGCGCGGGAAAAAATATGTGCTGTCGCGTGAACAATACACAAGTATCATTTCCGAAAACGGACCCAAAGGTTGCATAGAGTTTATTTCGCTGCAAGACTTAAAAGGCTCTATCCACTTCGGCGGTATGTTCGATAAACTCTCCGAGGTAGCTCAGCTTTTCTGGGACGTTCTCATTGTGGACGAAGCGCACGAGGCTATCGATACATACAAGACCAACGTTGCCTTCGACCAAATTAAGAGGAAATATACGCTCCACCTTTCGGGAACACCTTTCAAGGCATTGGCAAACAACAAATTCCCCGAACAGGCGATATTCAATTGGACGTATGCCGACGAACAGACCGCAAAGAGGAATTGGGCGGTAACTTCCGAGCTGGAAAACCCTTACGCCGATTTACCGCAACTCAATCTGTTTACCTATAAAATGTCGGATATCGTACGCGAGCGCGCCGAACAGGGCGCGGACTTCGATAACGACGGCGATATGGAAGCGTTCTATTGGGATCTTAACGAGTTCTTCAAGACCAAAGCGGACGGGAAGTTTATTCACGAGGCAGCCGTGGACAAGTTTTTGGACGCGCTGAATTCGCAGGAAAAATTCCCCTTCTCAACGGAAGAACTTCGCGGCGAATTGAAGCATACGCTTTGGATACTTAAATACATAAGCAGCGCAAAAGCTCTTGCTAAAAAGTTGGGCGAGCACCCCTTATTCAAAGACTATAAAATTGTTTTGGTGGCGGGTGACGGCAAACTTGACGACGATGGCGAGAGTAGCGACGAAAAAGTCCTTTTCAACAATATCAAGACGGCTTATGCAAAGGTTAAGGACGGAATTGCCCACTATGACAAGACGATAACGATTTCCGTCGGCAGTCTGATTACGGGTATCACCGTTCCCGAATGGTCGGGCGTTCTGATGCTCTCCAACATGAAGAGTTCGGCGCTCTATATTCAGGCGGCATTCCGTGCGCAAAACCCCTGCTTATTCAATATCGACGGTGTTCCGTACCGCAAAAAGAATGCCTATGTGTTCGACTTTGACCCCGCACGGACATTGCAAATCATGGAGGACTTCGCCAACGGCTTACACCCCGAGACGGCAAACGGCAAGGGAGACAGCGACTTACGCAAACAGCACGTTCGGGAGCTGCTTAACTTTTTCCCCATATACGGAGAAGATGACGGCGGGGAAATGATCGAGCTTAACGCCGAAAAAGTCCTGTCTATCCCTCGCACCATTCATGCGCGGGAAGTTGTGCGTTGCGGGTTTATGAATAACTTCTTATTCCAGAACATAGCGAACATTTTCAGCGCGCCGCAATCGGTTCTCGATATTCTGCAAAAAATCGCTCCGTCCAACGATAGTATCGGCGTTACAAGTTCGACAAAGAACGAGCTGGATATCGACGATAACGGGGAAGTGAAGGTTCCCGAAGCCAAAGTTATCGGAACGGCTAACGAAGTGTTTGGAGGCAAAATATTAGGAGATATTGAAACCGATCTGGTAAATACCGTTGACGATATTCGAAAGAATAAGGAAAAGACTGCCCAAAAGGATGAAAAGCTGGATAAGCTATTAGCGACGTTCCGCGAGAAGGTCACAGACAAATTGGTAGAAAAGGCAAAGTCGCATTACGGTTCCGAAATGTCGAAGTCCACACAACAGGCGCTTGTCCGCAAAATAAACACCACCGCCGACAGTACGGTTAAAAAGCATTACGGAAACTATCGCATTCAGAACAACCTGCTTGAGGCGGAGCGTAAGAAGCAAATAGAAGCCGCGCAATCTTCGGGCAGAACGGAGCAAATTCCCGAGATACACAAAGCCATCGACAAAAAGAAAGAGCGACTCGAAACGTCCTTGTTCGATGCTATGCGCGAGGAAGTTAAAACCGTTATCAAAGAAGCGAGCGAAACGATTGTCAATGCGGTTGAGCAGAGCAAGCAAGAGAAGAAGCGAGACGAGATTATGGACGGTATCAGAGCGCACTTGCGCGGATTCTCCCGCACTATTCCTTCTTTCCTTATGGGCTACGGTGACGCAAACACTACGTTGGAAAACTTCGATAAGATTATTCCCGACGAAGTATTTTTAGAGGTAACGAGCATTTCTCTCGACGAGTTCAGGCGCCTGCGCGACGGTTTCGAATACACCGACGAAAACGGCATGAATAAGAGATATAACGGTTTCTTCGACCCCATTGTTTTCAATGATTCCGTCAAAGAGTTTTTGCGGTTGAAACGCAAGCTCGCGAATTACTTCGAGGACGACCAAACCGAGGATATTTTCGACTATATCCCGCCGCAAAAAACCAATCAGATATTCACGCCCAAAAAGGTTGTCAAGCAAATGGTGGACAATCTCGAGCGCGAAAATCCCGGTTGCTTTGACGACCCCGACCACACCTTTGCCGACCTCTATATGAAGTCGGGACTGTATATCACGGAGATTGTTAAACGGCTTTTCCGTAGCGAGAAAATAAAGGCGTTGTTCCCCGACGAGAGGGCAAGACTTAATCATATTTTCGAAAAGCAAGTCTACGGTTTCGCACCAACGGAGATTATTTACAGAATAGCGACCGCATTTATCTTGGGTTTCAGCGACGATATCAAAATCGAGCGCAATAATTTGCGGCTCCTCGATACGCTGCCGTATGCTCAAAACGGTACGCTTTCCGCCAAACTTGACGAGTTATTCGGCAAATATTAAGCGACTATGATACACCCTATGGAATAAAAAAGTGCGGCGGGCAATGATTGCTCGCCGCTGTCTTTACTGAACATTTTTTCCGCTATTCTGTCAAATATCCCGATAAATCAAATATCCCGCCGAATCCCGCGCGGTTCGCATTGCCCGCGTATTATTTCCCGTCCTTGTTCTCGCAGCCGCAGCAGGTTTTGCACGGCGCGGCGGAGTCGAGGGCGGAGCGGTCGGCGGTGGTATCCTCGCCGCGCATATTGCGGAAGGCGACGGACATCATTAGCTTGATACGGTTGACCTGGTTGACCTCGCTTGCGCCGGGGTCGTAGTCCACCGCGACTATGTTGGAGGAGGGGTTAAGCTCTTTAAGCGCCTTCATAACGCCCTTGCCAGTGACGTGGTTAGGCAGGCAGGCAAAGGGTTGCACGCAGATTATATTGTTAATACCCTCGTCGAAGAGGTCGAGCATTTCGGCGGTGAGGAACCAGCCCTCGCCCGCGATATTGCAAAGCGAGACGACCTTGCTCGCCTTTTCCGCCATCTTGCGTATATCGGTAGGGTGTCCGAACTTCGTACCGCGGAGCGCCTTAATCATGGGGTTGCGGAGGTGATTGACTATCCTGATGAGCATATTATTCTTGAACTTGCTCACCCTTGTACCGTCGAGATATCTGTTCTTTATCGTCGCATTATAGAACCCGTACATAAAGAAGTCGAGCATATCGGGGCATATAGCCTCACCGCCCTCCGCCTCTATAAGGTCGACGACGTGGTTATTCGCGCCGCTGTGATACTTAACGAGTATTTCGCCGACAAGCCCGACGCGCGGTTTAACCTCATCCGTTACGGGGATCTCTGCGAACTCCTTAACCATTTGCTTGCAATTCTTTGCGAAAGAGGAGTGC
>CANPYH010000048.1 GCA_947588325.1 uncultured Clostridia bacterium | reverse complement strand
GGAGGCGAGCTTGACAGGCGGGCATTGAAGGACATCGTGTTCGGGGACGCGGCAAAACTGCGCGCTCTCGAGGCAATAGTGCACCCCGCGGTCAGACGGGAGCTCGGCAGGTTGGTAGCCCGTGCGGACGCGGAGATCGTCGTTCTTGAAATCCCGCTGCTGTACGAGAGCGGCATGGAGGACATAGCCGACGTGCGCGTCAACGTCTCCGCCGCATACGACCTTCGCGAGAGGAGAGCGGAAGAGCGTGACGGCATAACGCGGGACACCTTCGCCTCCATTGCCGCCAGACAGCTCGGCGACGACGAACGCGCTGCCCGCTCGGACGTCACCGTCACCAACGACGGGGACAGCGACGCGCTTTATCGGCAGGCAGAGGAGCTGATGAAACAATGGTCGCACAAACTAAAACAAGCATATTAGTCTTTGCCGCCATCGCCACGGTGGCGGTTTTCTATTTGGTCGCTTCGGCGGTCTTTCCCCTCGCATATTCGGCGGAGATAGGCGCGGCGGCAGAGAGGTACGGGCTGGAACCCGCGCTCATTCGGGCTGTTATCTGGACGGAGAGCAAGTACGACGAGGGCGCGGAGAGCGAGGCGGGGGCGAGCGGACTTATGCAGCTCATGCCCCGCACCCGCGAATGGATGGCGGCGGAAGAGGGTATAACGGCGGACGGCAGCGCGGCAAGCGAGATAATGATCGGCTGCGCATATCTTAAACGACTTATGAGTATCTGCGAGAGCGAGGAAGAGGCGCTGATGTCGTATAACGCGGGATATGCCAACGTTATAAGGTGGAGACGGGGCGGCGTTCCGTACCCCGAGACGGAGGAGTACGTTCGGCGGGTAATGTTCGCGCGTAAGATTTACCGATTGTTATAGCCCTGTCGCATAACCGCTGCGCGTCTGCCTTGACGGGCGGGCGTTTTTCTGTTATAATGCGGTCATGCAGATAACAATGCCTTACAAAATAATGCTGACGCTGCTTGCCGAAGGGAGAGTGACGAGGAAGCAACTCGCCGCTCGCTACGAAATTTCGGTGAGGACGGTGCAGCGTTGCATAGACGTACTCATCGCTTCGGGCATACCGATCGAGGCTAAATCGGGGAAGGACGGCGGGTATGCCGTGGACGAGAACTTCCGCTTTTCGGGCGTACTGCTCACCGCCGAGGACCTCGAGCGGATAAAGGCGGGGCTGGAAGCGCTCTCCTCCGCTTATCCCGACGGCACTGCCGACGAGATAATGGGTAAGCTCGTCTGCGTATCCGAAAAACGCGGAGATTCGCTCGCCGCGCCTCGGTTCTACATAGACTCCGATCGCTGGAACTCGGGCGGCTCGACTTCCTTCAAGCTCTCGGCTATAAACGCGGCTGTCGGCAGCGACAGAACGGTCAGGATAACCTATACCGACAGACTTGGCAATTGCACCGAGCGCTTGCTCGATCCGTACACCCTCGCACTGAAAGAGGGGGTCTGGTACGTTTACGGTATGTGCCACACTCACCGCGACTTCCGACTTTTCCGTCTGGCGCGAATGAGGTCGGTGGAACTGACGGACGAGCGGTTCGTCAGGCGGGGCGGTGACGTGCGCTCGGCGCTCTCCGTCGGGCTTGGCGCACCCATGGAGATCGTGCTCGAAGTAAACGACAGCGCGCTTGCCAAGGCGGAGGAGTGGTTAGGCGAGGAGAATATGACGGTGAGAGGCGGCAAGTTCGTGTTCCGCACCACGGTCAGTAACGGATACGAGCTTGTCAATAAAGTGCTGTCCATGGGCACCAACGCCAAAGTTATCTCTCCGCCCGAGCTTACGGAACGGGTCAGGAGGGCGGCGCTCAAGGTCGCGGGCATGTACGACGGCGGGGATAAAGAGGGGGAATAGCGCGAAAGGAGCGGAGCAATGTCGAATTATGGAGACCGCGAGCGGCGCAATTCGGTAAAAATTTGAAAAATGCGGGAAAATCGACTTAAAATAGTTTGTAAAAATATGGTTGTTATGGTAGAATAATACGGATAGCGGAGAATAATAATTCACCTTAATGCAAAAGCGAGGAAATTTTTTGAAATGAACGAAGCGCAGAACAAAACAAATAACGCGCAAGGCGGCGCGGTGCGGGCTAAACTTCCCAAGTGGGTTAAGTTTATTTACTATCCGCTTCTCATAGTCGCCGCGATAGCGCTTGTCGTAGTATCCTTTGTGACTTATTATCGCGTCGGAGCGAGCACCGCTTCGGACGTGAACGTCGACAGGGCATATACGCAGGCGGAGAAGCTGGCGGAGACGGAGCGTAACAGCGCGACCGTCAGCGGAGACGGCACCACGGCGGACGTCGCTGCCGACCTTATCAAGGGATATCTCGACGAGATGGGGATAACCGAGAGCGTCGCGAGAAAGGAAAAGGAAACCAACGCGGACGGCTCCGAAGTAAACAACAAGTCGGTAGATCAGAAGATAACGGCGGACCTCGCGGGCGGCGCGACGTATACCTTTATGGATATGTCCGCACTCGGCTTTGTTCCCGACCGCGACACCGTTGACGACATGACAAAGGGCAGCGACGAGGAAGGGCTTATATACGCCCGTCCCGTCAAGAACTTCGTCATAGCAATCCCCGGCTCCGAACCGAACGCAGACGCCATAATGCTCATGACGCACTACGACTCCCTCACGGGCTCGCAGGGCGCGGCTTCGGCCTCGGCTGTCAGCGCAATGCTCGGCGCGGTCGACGCACTTAAAAACGAAAAATTCACCAACGACGTCATATTCCTTATAACCGACGGCAGATATGAGGACAGCCTCGGCGCATATGCCTACAAAAACCAATTCGTGGGCTTTAACAACGTTTGGTCGCGCACCAAAGCGGTAATCAACTTCGACGCGATTACGGCGGGCGGCGCACTCACCGTTGTCCGCACGACGGAGGGTGATAACGGAATCATGGCGGGATACGTCGCTTCGGACGCGTCCGTTCGCCTCGATACCGCCGTTGCCGATCTTCTCGGCGGAACTTATACCTCCGACCTCGACGCATTCTATAACGCGACGAGCGAAGAGTGGGAAGTCGCGGGTATGGAACTGTCCTTCACCGCGGGAGCATACGACGCGGGAACGCGCGCGGACAGCATGGTAAACGTCGGCAAGAACGGCGTCGGGCAGTATGCAAGCGCGATGCAGAAACTTGCCGAGTATTTCGGCAACGCGGATCTGTCCAAGGTCTCCGCAGGCGGAAGCGCGTCGGCATATACTTACCTCGGCGGCAGCTTTGCGACCTCCGACGTCTGGGTGTATGCGATAGCGGCAATGCTGATTATTCTTCTTGCCGTCACGGTAGCCTTTGCGGTTAAGAAAAAGGCGTTCGGCGTGCAGGGTATGTTCAAGGGAGTTGCGGCGGTACTGCTTACCCTCGCTCTCTCCGTTGCGGCATACTTCGTTGCATACTTCCTTATCGGACTGCTTACTGTGGCGTTCGGCGCGGCGACGATGAATATGCTGACAATGGCGCATGTTCTCACTCCCGCAATTCTTATTCCCGCAATGCTCTTTGCGGGCGCGGTATCCTGCGGGCTCTATCCGCTCTTCAAACGCGCGCTCAAAATCAAGGCTGCCGACTGTGTACGCGGCGGCGCCCTCACTCAGATTATAACGGCTATAGTATTCGGCTTTGTAGTGCCGACTGCCGCACTGCCTTACCTCATCATAGGACTTATAAACGGCGCGGTTATGCTCTGCACTACGCTGCTTAAAGAGCCCTTCAAAAAGGCGACGGGCTTTGGCATAGAGAGAATGTTCCTCTATACACTCCCGACCATCTTCGGAGCGCCTCTGCTTATCCAACCCATTATGTTGATAGGCAATCTGTTTCCGATCGTAACGTTGCCCTTCCTGCTCGTTTCCTTCGCGCTCACGCTCTCCTCGATTACGCCTTACTTCGACTATCTCAAACCCGTTATGTCCGACGTTTACGACAAACTCCCCGCGCACACCATACGCGTTGTGGAGACGGTGACGGAGGAGAGAGAGGACAAGGTTAAGCGCGGCAAGTTCGAGTCCGTGACCGAGACCAAGGTGCTCAATAAAAAGGTCAAGTGGAAGTACCACAACTGGTTCGGCGTAACCGTGCTTTGCGTACTCACTTCGCTTATACTCCTCATAGCGACCCCGCTTGCCTCGCTTGCGGGCAACACCCCCGACCGCAACATAACCACCGCTTACGACTATAAAGTTACGGATAACTTCGACTCTATATACGATAAGGGCGTTGTGTGCGTGATAGACGCGTCCTACGGAGATCCGTCATCCTTCGGCTGGCAGATCAAGGACGAGTGGGTATATCGCAATATCCGCAACCTCGAAGGCTTCGACTACTACGTCTGGGATTGGGACGAGGACGCGGGAATGTATAAGACCGCTCCCGACCACACCTATCAGCCCACATCCAAACCCTCGCTCAGTAGAGACACGATAACCTCGTCGAACGGCACATACACAATCAGCCCTGTATACGGCGAGAGATCCCGCGTCAAGCTGGAAATAACGGGCGTGGGGACTAACGACGTCCTCACCGTGAGCGACAGCGCGGACGGAGCGGAGAACGATCCCGATTACTCGATAACCTTTGCGGATCCCGCCGACACCGTCACCGTCGTTCTCCCGAGCGGCTATGCGGACAAGTACGTCAGAATAGTCAACTCGAGCGGCGAGGCTTCGACGGGCATAAGGATCACGGCATACGAGTATGTGTCGAGTTCGTCGAGCGCGGACGGAGTGCTTAATCTCGGCACCGAGCTTGCCGCAGCCCGCAGCAGCATCGAGAACTACTTCACGACGAAGTTCAACGAGAGCATAACGTTTACATGCGTTCTTATCACGAAGAGCTGAGAATGAAGTAATACGACGGATAAAACTTAATAACGAGAGACGATCCGCTCACGATAACGCAGCCTGCGAAGGACGGTTCGGAGCGACGGCGTTACTCGCCGAGAGAGCATAAGGAGACGATATGGTTAATATCAGGAAACAAAAAAATGCTTTGAAGTTCGACAGACCGGCGGGTTGGTGGGGATCGTCCTGGCGTGAAGCGCTCCCGACGGGCAACGGCGTTATAGGCGCCGCGGTATACGGCGGGGCGCGTCACGACGTAATAATGATAAATCACGGCGACCTTTGGTGGCAGGGGCACGTCGGAGTAATGCAGGACGTGGCGGATAAACTCTCCGCCCTCCGAAAAAAGTCAGACGAGAACGCGGCGGACGCGCAGAATATCCTGTCCGACGCACTGATCGCCAAGGGATACAGACCGACTATGTCCTATCCTTTGCCGCTGTGCGATTTCCGCGTCGACGTCGAACTCGAAAAACAGGCGCTCGACTATCGGCGTGTCGTCAACATGGAAAACGGCGAAGTATCCGTCGTTTACCGCGACGGCAACACGAGGTTCGAACGCTCCGTTTTCGTTTCACGGGCTAATAACACCGTGTGCTACGAGATTACCAAGGCGGGGCAGAAGAGCATAGACGCGGTATTCTCCCTCGCGCTCCACGATAAATTCAACGCGCGTACTCCCGTTTCAATCAGCAAACTTCCCGAGGGAGTGAGCGTTAAATACGAAAACTTTTTCATGTACTTTTCCGCGCGTTCGGACGACGGTACGGACTTCGGAGCGGTCGCGAAAGTGACCTTCTTCGGCGGCTCACAGCAGGTAGATCCCGCTCGCGGAATTATCGTCAAGGGCGCGGAAAAGATCCTCGTCCTCATTTGTCCGTTTATACAGAGCCGCCGCGAAAAGGAGTGGAAGGAACTCCGCGCCCGCCTCGCTTCGGAAAAGCTGTCGTATAACAAGTTGCTTAAAGAGCATACCGCCCTGCACGCCAAACTCTTCGGCTCGGCTGACCTCGACCTCGACGCCAAGGACAGGGAAGCGTCGGTAGAAGAACTGCTCGCGCAAAACTTTACCGAGGGAGTAATGCCCCTTGCTCTTGCGGAAAAACTGTGGGCTTACGGCAGATATCTGTTTATCTGCGGGACAAGCCCGACTTCCCAGCCCATTGCGCCCTACGGACTGTGGTGCGGGGACTATAAAGCGCCGAGTTCTGAAATAGACGCGTCGGGTCCGCTGCAAACGGCTTATGAGCAGGCTATGGCGGGCAACCTCTGCGAGTACGTTAACGCGGTATATACATACTACATGGGCGGTATATCCGACCTTAAAAAGAACTCTTCGCGGCTGTACGGTTGCAGGGGGATAATGATCCCCTCCGTCGTCGCTCACGGAACGGGCGCGCTCGGCACTACTGACCCCGCCGTGATACACTTCACGGGCGGCGCTGGGTGGATAGCGCGACTGTTTAACGACTATTCGCTGTATACGGGCGACGACAAGTTCTTCAAGGAAAAAGCTATGCCGTTTATGAAGGACGTCGCGACTTTCTATGAAGAATTTCTCCGCGAAAGGGAGGGGAAGTACGAGACCGTTCCGTCATACAGCCCCACCGGCGTGGAGGAAGAGAGGAAGATAGGACGGACGGCGACGCTTGATATCGCTATCATTCGCGAACTGCTCGGCAACCTTATCAAAGGCTCCAAGCAGACGGGGCTATACAAAGAGGACAGACCGAAGTGGGAGAAAATGCTGACCAAACTCCCGTCGTATGTAATTAACGGCGACGGCACGGTGCGGGAGTATTGCGATGCGGCGACGGCGGATAACGACCTGTCTCCCTCCGCGGCTATGTTCTATCCCGTGTATCCGTCGACGGAGGGCGGGGCGGAGCTTGCGAGGGCATTTTCCCTCACGGCGAAGAAGAAACTTTCCTCCGCTCGCGACGCCTTTACTTCGGAGACGCTGGCTCGCTACGCCAATATATTCGCGAGGACGGGCGAGGGCGACGCGGCTTACGACCTGCTTTCCCGTATAGCGCGGGGCATGTGCATGAATAACCTGATATGCGCGGCGAGCGACTGGCGGGGAATGGGCGTCGGTCGGCAGGACTTATGGGCGAGCTACAATATCGGCGGAAATCTCGGCATGACGGGCGCATTGCAGGAAATGCTGATACAGTCAAGCGGCAACGGCATAACCCTTCTTCCCGCACTTCCCGAGTGCTTGCAGCGCGGCGAGATCGGCGGGCTCCGCACCCGCGTCGGAGCGGAAGTCGAGCTGGCCTGGAACGTGAAGAAGCACACGGCGACGGCAAAATTCAAGGCGCGCAAAGCGGCGGTGGTGACGGTTAAGCTCCCGAGCGGCGCGGCGTATAAGCCGGGAAAAGGCGGAGAGAGTTTCGACGCGGAAAAGTTCGCGATAAACGGGCTTAAACTCCCCGCGAACAAGACGGTGACTATAGAATTCAGAATATAATTTTCGGAGAGATCCGAGACAGGAGACGGAATGCGAATATTTCTTGTGGGCATAAACGGTAAAATGGGCAGGACGGTAACCGCGGCGGCAGAGAGCATGGGCGCGGAGATCGTCGGCGGATTGGACGTGGTTAAAACGGGCAAATACCCCGTTTTCGGCAGCGCGGCAGAGGTGGACGTTGACTTCGACGTCATCATAGACTTTTCCCGCCCCGTAACGCTGGGCGACGTAATCGCGCTTGCGCTCGGCAAGGGCGTTCCCGCCGTGATAGCGACGACGGGTTATAACGAGAGCGAGACGGCGAAAATAAACGAGCTGGCAAAAAAGGTGCCCGTGTTCCGCTCTGCTAGCATGAGTTTGGGCGTAAACGTCGTCGAGAGCGTGCTTCCGACGCTGGCGGCGGCGCTCCGCGGCTTCGATATCGAGATTGTCGAGGCGCATCATAACCAAAAGGTCGACGCGCCTTCGGGCACTGCAAAGCAGTTGCTTTCGGCTGTGGAGAAGGGGCTGGACGAGGCTCCCGAGATAGTGTACGGCAGGGAAGGCTCGTGTAAGCGCAAGGCGGGCGAGATCGGTATGCACGCCATACGTGGCGGCACCATCGTCGGCGAACATACCGTTATATTCGCGGGCGAGGACGAGATTATCGAGATTAAGCATACCGCGCTCTCCCGCAAAATATTCGGCGTGGGCGCGCTTAAAGCGGCGGAGTTCCTTATCGGCAAACCCGCAGGCTTATACGATATGACGGACTACCTCAAGGGGTAAGAACAGCGGGGGAAATCGGAGCACGGTTTCCCCCGTAGGCATTTGACTTAACGGGTATTACAAACGGACGGTTATGGAAATATGGGAAGTACTGCTCATTGCGGTAAGCCTTGCTATGGACGCTCTCGCGGTGTCGGTGGGCAAGGGGCTTGCGAGCGGCAGAGCGAAAATATCCAATATGCTCATATGCGGGGCCTGGTTCGGCGGCTTTCAGATGATAATGCCGCTTATCGGCTTCGCACTCGTCGGCATTTTCGCCAATAACCTGAAGTTCATAACCCCCTGGATCTCCTTCGCATTGCTTGCCTTTTTGGGTGTAAAGATGATAGTTGAGGGGGTAAAGGAGCGCAAGAGCGACGGCGCAGACAAGAAAAAACGCCCCGAGTACGGCTTTGTAACCATGTTGCTCGCGGCGATAGCGACCTCGATTGACGCGCTTGCGGTGGGCGTAACCTTCGCCTTCAACGACGTGTCATACAGCATATTGACGTTGAACAACATCTGGCTGTATACGGCTATAATCGGCGTTGTGACCTTCGTGATCTCCGCCGCGGGTAACGCGATAGGCGGGGGGCTCGGCGCGGCGTTCGGTATCAGATTCAAGTTCATAGCCGAGCTTATCGGCGGAATAATACTGCTCGGACTGGGCGTTAAGTTCCTCGTCGAGGGGATAATTGCGGTATCGTCACAGCCGACTGTAACGACGGCGGCAATAGCCGCAATGTCAAAGGGGTGGATTTTATGAAATTCATACATCTTTCCGATCTTCATTTGGGCAAACGGGTAAAGGAATTTTCCATGCTCGAGGATCAGAAGTACATACTTGCCGAGATAACGAGAATAGCCGAAGAGGAGCACCCCGACGGCGTGATCATAGCGGGCGACGTATACGACAAACCCGGAGCGTCCCCCGAAGCGGTCGCGCTTTTCGACGACTTTCTCGTCGGGCTTACCCGTCTCGGCACAAAGGTGTTCGTAATCAGCGGCAACCACGACTCCGCCGAACGCATATCATTCGGCGGCAGGATAATGTCCATGGGCGGGGTGTATCTTTCCCGCGTGTATGACGGCGACGTCGAGCCCGTGATTATGACGGACGGGTTCGGCGAAGTGGCGGTATATCTCCTGCCTTTTATTCGCCCAGTAAACGTTCGCGCCGCCTTCAAGGACGAGGAGATTAAATCATACGCCGACGCCGTGCGTTTCGCCATAGCCCGCATGAGCCCCGACCCCGCGCGGAGAAACGTTCTGGTAACTCACCAATTCGTCACGGGCGCCAGCCGTTCGGACTCCGAGGAGATATCCGTCGGCGGCACGGATAACATCGACGCGAGTGTGTTCGACGGGTTCGACTACGTTGCGCTCGGGCACATACACGCCCCGCAAAGCATAGGCAGGGAGACTTTGAGGTATTGCGGCACTCCGCTCAAATACTCCTTTTCGGAGGTCAAGCATAAAAAGTCGGTCACCGTCGTCGAACTCAAAGAAAAGGGTAGCGTGACCGTGCGGACAATTCCGCTTAAACCCCTTCGCGAAATGGTGGAACTTCGCGGGACGTACGACGAGCTGATCTCGCAGAAATACTACGACGGCACGACGTACCGCAGCGACTATGTGCGGATAACGCTGACCGACGAGACCGA
>CANPYH010000047.1 GCA_947588325.1 uncultured Clostridia bacterium | reverse complement strand
GCCTGCACGCGGCAAGTACGCTTAAGCCTCCCACCCCGCTGTCAAACAGTCCGATCAGCATAGTATATATCTATGCCCCGTCCCCGCCTTTTGCCCACAGTTTGCATTATCGGGCGTATAGATACAAGACACATATATCGGCTTTGTGATTATTCGGGTTTGTATTCTCGATTATGGGCACAAAAAAGACCCTTGCCCGCGCAAAGGTCTTTATGTCGGTAAAGGTAAAAGACATTATCACTCGTCGTATTCAATGTTGCCGTTATCGCAAATCACAGTAAAATTAAACATCGGCTCCCAATTATCGCCCTTCGTAATACTGTTCCATTGATCCATGGTGCCTGAAAATATAATTTCCGGAATAGCGCATTCATAGAACGCCTTTTTTCCGATACTCGTTAAACTACTCGGTAAAACAACATCGGTAAGTTCGCTATTTGAGAATGCCTTATCTCCTATAATCTTTACTCCGTCGTTTATAATAACACTCGTTATATCGCAAAAATAAAACGCCTCGCGACCTATGATTTCCACGTTACCCGGAATAGTTAAATCTATGAGATCCCAATTATCGCTGAAGGCTGCATAATAAATAAAACGCGTCTGATTGGAAATCTCGCAAGTCGTACTCTCATCTTCACCCTTCATCAAAACAAGATAAGGATTGGTTTCGTTACCGATATAGCACCCGTGACCGAATTCGTTATATTTTATGTTGTCACAAAGATTGAATACTTCATCTTCAATGGTTGTAACGCTGTTCGGAATCGATATGTTTGCAAGACTGTAACACTTATGGAATGCAAATGACTTTATTGTCGTCACACCCTCTTTTAACGTTACATTTTTCAACAAAGCACACTCCGCAAATGTGCCACCGCGTATTGTTGTGACGCCGCTCGGAATGGTTATGTCGGTCAACCCGCAACCCGCAAACGCCCTGTCTTCTATTTCCGTCACACTGTCGGGTATATCTATGCTTTTAAGACGCCCACAATCTTCAAACGCATAAGATTCTATGGTTTTAAGAGTGGGCGGAAGTATTATTCTCGATATTCTGTCGCAATCTTTGAATGCTTCTTCCTTGATAGACGTGACAGGACAACCTTTATATTTGGACGCTACGGTTACCGAATCGTACCACTCTTTCTCGTCGAGACCGCCAACGCAGGCATACTCATTTTTGCCTTCGATTTTCATATATTTTAGCCCGCTCGTCCCTTCACCGCAACCCGAAAGGGATATACATAATGATACGGATATGGCAATAAGCGCGACTAAAAGTATTACAGGAATAATTTTTCTCTTGAAAGTGTTCATATTTTCCCCTCCTTAACCCGTATAACGCTTTTCGCGTATATGCTCAATATATCAATCTTGCCACTCTGTGTCAAGTAGTTTGGAAAAAATTCTTTGAAGTTCCGTGCAAAAGCGTTATAAAACCCACCCGCGAGGGAAAGTCTCCTCGCGGGTGGGTTATGCACAATTATTCGGTTTAAGAATAAGCGGATATCGACTTAATATACTTCAATCAATTATGGCGTTTTGGCTTTATGTTCTTATGTTATGTTTCTTTGCATTGCCGAATATTATTCGCCCTTGATTTTCTTATAGGTGGCGTCGCCCTCCCAATTAAAGCGGAGGGTGAGTTCCCCGCCCAATCCTTCGACGGCGTTCCGAAGTTCGATATAGTCGGCATATACCGCCGTCTCGGCAAGTTCGCTGAGCGGTTCGATAGCGCGTTCGTCGCCGTACTCGGCAAGGAGTTGCGCGGCAAAGGGCAGGCAGTCGCCCGAGCGGAGCAGTCCGAGGAGAAGGTCATATATCCTGTCCTCCCTGACGCCTGTTGAAACGAGCAACTCGGCAAGTATCTTTTTGTCCGCCGTCCCGTCTATCCTTTCGAGCAGTGCGGGCGCAACGTTATCCGCATATTTAAGTTTGTCTATCAATGCTTCCCTGACGACGTCCGACTCGTCGGGGTCGAACACGAGTTCAAGCGAGGTAAGCACGGGCAGTTTATCCATTCTCGACAGCAGTTCGGCGGCAAGCGTGCGCATTCTGTCGTCGCCATCGCCCTCCAAAATTTCCGTCAGTTCGCGCTCCGCAGGCAGTTCGACTATTCTGTCCATTACCAGCGGCGACGGTTCGCCTCCCCTTTTAACGCTGCTCTCCGCCATTTTAAGCAGTTCGCCTATGTCCGTAATGCCCTCTATCGCCTCGCGCGGGGACTTACCGCCCAACTCGTCCGTCGGCTCGTCCGCCCACTGTGAGTACGCCTTTGTCAACGCCTCTTCGGGGTCCGCCGCCGCGGAGGGATTCTCGGCAAAATACTCGCGGAGATATTGTTCGAAAAGTCTCTCGGGGTCCATATTACTTCCTCTTTCTGCTTACGCGGGAATATTGCGGATATTCGCTTATAATCGCCTTGCAATATTGCGCGACGCGGCTTGTACGCGACATCAAAAACATTCCCGACGCGGTGATCTGGGTATCCACCTGGTAGAAACCTATGTATAACAGCGACGCGGCAAGCGACATTATATCCGATTCCGTTTTAAGCTCGAAGCGCTCGAGCAGAGGATATATTGTTGCAAACAAGTTGTTGAGTTTCTTGCTGTCGTCGGGAATAAACACGAGCATGGTAGACAGGGTGCAAAGATACGCCCGAAGAAGCGGCTCGGGCACGCCGTCGAGGTTCATTTCCACTCGCTCGCCACGCAGTCCGCGCGAGAGCACGGGCACCGTGCGCGTTCTGTCGCGGCAGAACAGCTCAAACATTATATCACGCTTAATCGACAGCGCGCCGACGGGGTTGCATAAGTACCACTCGCACAAGTCCTCGAATACTCCGAGGGCTGCCATGCGTCTCGCCGCATACGCCGTAAACTCGAAGTCGGAGCCGTCTTCCAGCACATATCTGATCAATTCCCGCATTTCGTCCGTCTCATTAGCCTTTCCCGTGCGTTCCACCTCATCGAAGTATGCGTCTATGATACTGCGCTTATCCGCTTCGAGCTTGGGAGGGAAATGATTAAATAGCGGCGAGCAAAGATTTCTCTTTTTAATTGCGGGTTCGTCCTTCGCCTCGTTAAGCGCGTTAAGCCAATGCTTTGCGACGAGGTTGGAGGGGTTTATGGTAAGCACTTGCGAGAAAAGATCGGTTGCCATGTCATAGCACTTATCGTTCATGTTGGCAATTGCCGTATAGAGCAGGAGCCGTTCGTCATGCGAATCGACGGTCAGTTCTTCGAGATAGTCAAGCTCGGCGTCGTTCTTACCGAGTACCATAAAGGCGTTGGCGCATTTAAGCAGTGAAATACTGTCCTCGGGGAAAGGATAGTCGAGCAGTTCGTCGGCAGCGTCATAAGCCTCGTCTATCCTGTCGAAGTAGATAAGGCAGACTATTTTGATCGACAACACTTCATACGCGTTGTAATTGTCCTCACTCATAACGCTTTCGCAGGTCATGAGCGACTTTTCCGCAAGCTCATCGTTAAGCCGTTTTAGCGTGGGTATGCTCGACGCCGCTATTATCGAGTCCATGCCCCCGGACATTATGTCCTCGGTTAAGCTGATCTCGCGGAGCAGCACTTCGGGCTCGTCCACCAGCTTTGCAAAGTAGAGAAAGGCTATCTTCGTGAACTCCTTATCCTCGCTCTCGTCGGGATATGCGGAGAATATATCAGCAAGCGCCTGTCGGAAGTTGCCGACCTTCACCGCGGCTTTGCCCGTTTGGAGCACGCCCTCTTTCACCGCGTCCATCATGATATAACCCATGGTGCGGTTAAACGACATACCGCTCAGACACTTTATCAAGCCGACGCACACCTCTTCGTTGTGCAGCTCGCCGCGGTACATCTTCATGTACTCTTCGAAAGCGCGCACAAAGTTGCCGCTCTCGTACAGCGCTTTTGCCAAACGAAGTTTGCCGTCAATCCCGCCCAGATCGTAGGCGCGACGCGCGTAAAGGAGCGATTTATGATAATCGCCCCTCTTGCCCCAGAACTTCGATCTGTCTATCAGCCATTCGGCGGATTGTTGAAAGTTAATCACATCACTCATCTTCGTCGTCTGTATAAACGGATATATCCTCGAGGTTCTCGACGTTATCCGGTTTCTCCTCCGCTAATAATTTTTCTCTGTCTTTCTCAAGCTGTTTCAGCTCTTCGTCCATATATCCCTTCTTCTTTCTTCCAAGCTCGGCGAAAGGAGATTCCATATTCTTCGCTACCCCGCTGTCCGAATTTTTCTTCTTCTTTTTGGGGTTCACGAACTTCTGCGGCTCGTTCTTCTTCTTGGGGGCGGGCGTCTTTCCCGCAGCCTTGTCCGCCGCCTTTTGCGCCCTTATAGCCGCATATGACTGCTCCGTCGCCGCATGGCTCTCCCTCTCCTGCATGCCCGCGTTGATATACTTATTGAACATCGGTTGCGAGAACGCCGCGAATATTGCGGAGACGGTATACAGCCCGAAGAAGAATATCAAAAACCACACGAGTACGCCCCAGGTGCTCGTTACGCCTAACCACATGAGCAAAAGCACAGCCACTCCCGCTATGAGCGCAACGAAGAAGAGCGCGATTATGTTATTGATAAACCCTTTGAAGGTCAGAAGCAATGCGTCCTTCAAACGGCTTAAATAGGGCACCTTATAGTTCGCCGACAGCGTTATGAGGTAGAACGAGTATATCGTTACGAATATGAGCAATATTGACGAGAATATTATGGTCAATATCTTTCCCGCAAGTCCGCCGCCCGTTATCGTGCCGAGCGAATCCACCGAGAAGGCGTCGAAAACATGCGTGCAGAACACGATAAGGAATATGTTTGAGCCGATAAGCAGTCCCGCGGTGAGCGACGACGCCCAGGTGTATTTCACGCCCCTGAAAAAGTCGCCGAATACCCTGACCTTCTCCCCGTTCATGGACTGACGCGCGACATATACCAGCGCGCCTATGCCCATAGCCATTATCATTATGCAGGGAATGAGCACGGAGAAGCGGAAGAGCGCGTCGTTGAAATACAGCACACCCGCGGCGAGTTTAGCCGAACCCAGCCCGCTCGGCAGCACGTCGGTGCTGGGAAGTCCCAACCCGTCGAAGGCTCCGAAGGAGGTGTATGAACCCGTCTTACCCCCGATAAACGCCGAGAAAACGGTAACCCAGGCGATTGCGGGTATACAGAACAGCAGGCAGAGGAAGCTGACTACGGCAACCCTGCCCAACGAGGTTTTGTCCGAGCCGAAGCGGAACGCCGCTTTGATCGCCGCCCACTTCTTACCCTCGACAAGTCCCGCGTCGGTGTATTCGTCACGGCGCGTCGCTTTCAGGCCTATATTCGTCATTTCGATTGTTGCGTCCATTTTGCGGAAATACTCCTGTCGCGGCTATGTCGGGAGCCGCTCCCTGTTTTATTTCCCGTCCTCACGAGTTCGCGAGTTTCAGGAAGAGTTCCGTACCGAGCGTCATTACGCTCTCGTCGAAGTCGAAGGTGTCGCTGTGCAGCGGTGAGAAGTGTTTGTCGTCCTTAACTCCCAACCACGCCATGCACCCCGGTATCTCTTTGAGGTAGAATGCGAAGTCCTCGGCGGTGTATCTCGGCGGCATTTCGCAGAGAGGGGTGAGCCGAGCGAGCTTTTCCACGCTCCCCGCATTGTTCACGAGAGGCGGGTATATCGACTTGACCTTTAACTCCGCCGTGCACCCCCGCTCCGCCGCCTTTTCTTGGGCAAGCTCGCGAAGTGCGGATAATACGGGGTCGCGGTCATTCTCGTCGAAAAAACGGAAAGTGCATTCGAGTTCGGCGTCCGCCGCCACCACATTCCGAGCGAAACCGCCCGTCATTTTGCCGACGTGGACAATGGTGTTTTCCCTGCCGCCCCGCGCGCCGTCGATGGCGTAAGCGAACCCGACCGCCGAAGCCAGCGCGTCCGCTCCCTCGCTCCTCACGGCGCAATGCGCGCTCCTGCCGCGGAAAGTAACGTTGAACTCCGTCACTCCCGCAAACAGCGTCCCGCGGTTGGTGCCTACCCTGCCGAAGTCGAGTTCGGGGCAGAGGTGGAAGGCGAATATCTCGTCAACCCCCGCGATCGCTCCCGCCGCAATCATCATTGCCGCGCCGCCGTCACCCTCTTCCCCGAATTGGAAGATGAGGCGGACATTGTTTTTGGGCGGGCACTTTGTCATAACCTTTGCCGCGCCGAGCAGCATGGCGGTGTGTCCGTCGTGTCCGCAGGCGTGCATACAGCCGTTGGCGGAGGCGAAAGGCAGTCCCGTCTTTTCGGTTATGGGCAACGCGTCATAATCGGCACGGAGCGCGACGGTGCGTTTTCCCTCCGTCCCCGCTATGTCCGCGGTCAGCCCGAGAGAGACGCGCTTCGGTTCCAGACCCAGCCCGAGGAGTTCGCGCTCGATCAGCTCCCTCGTCTTATACTCGACGGAAGAAAGCTCGGGGCAGGCGTGGAGGGCGCGGCGAACTGCCACGACATACTCTTTTACGTCCATTGCGTTTTGCCTTTCTTCTCTCACGAATCCAAGTATACTACATCGGGGCGGTAAAAATCAATCGTTTTTGCAATAAAGATTATCCCGCACTCGGAAATATTACGCAGAGCGAGTCGGCGGAGCGAAAATTATGTCTTAAAAAGTTGCAAATTCCGCTTCGCCGTTGTATAATATATAAACTGTAATTTTATACTCGGCTTCGGATGCGCCATAGCGCATGTCGCGCTGTCGCTGCGCCAGACGAAGGAACGGGGGCAAGCATGGAAGAGGAAGTAAATGTCGTTTTGAGCCTTGAGGAAATCGCCGAAAAAGTCGTCGGTTTTCTCGAAGAGGACGACAGGGAAAGCGCCGCAGAGCTGCTTTCTCCCCTTTCCGATTCCGAAATCAACGAGACGTTGAAGCATATCCCCGTCGAAAAGCGTGCGGACGCCCTCCTCGTTCTCGATCGCGACCGCGCCGTCGACCTTATCCGCAATATCGACGACGACCCCGAAGGTCACTTCATGCGCGAACTTACCGGCGCGGAGGACTCGCGTATCGTCCATGAGTTATACGGCAAGGACGACCGCAACGCCGTCGTGGATCTTCCCCCCTTCGTCGTACAGAAACTGCTCGCAAGGGGCGTGGGCGACGCAAGCAATATTATCGAGGACTCCATGGAATATCTCATGGAGACCAAGCAGCTCGCCCTGCTTAAATCCATACTCATTGAGCTTAACCCCGTCGATATAGCGGGCATACTCGACGACTTCAAAGAGGACGACCTGCTCCGCATATACCGCCTTCTCCCCAAAGACATGGCGACGGACGTGTTCGTCTATCTCCCGCAGGAAGTCAGCCAGCACCTGCTCACCCGTATGTCGCAAGCCGAGGCGGCCGCGGTTATCGACGATATATACGCCGACGACGCCGCCGACCTCCTGGACGAAATGCCTTCCATGGTGGTTAAACAGCTGCTCGCAAAGAGTAAACCCGAGACCCGCGCCGCCGTCAATCACCTGCTCCAATACAAAGAGGACAGTGCGGGAAGTATAATGACCGTCGAGTTCGTCGACCTCAAAGAGACGTACACCGTCGCGCAGGCAATCGACACCATACGCAAAACGGGTATCGACAAAGAGACGATTAACAACTGTTTCGTGCTCGACGCACAGCGCAAGCTGCTCGGTATGGTTACCCTCCGCAAACTCCTGCTCTCCAACCCTTCGGATAAAGTCGGGGATCTCATGGAAGAGAACGTCATACTCGTCCGCACCTTCACCGACCAGGAGGAAGTTGCGCGGTTGTTCAAGAAGTACGACTTCACATCCATGCCCGTTTGCGACAGCGAGAACAGGCTGGTCGGTATAGTCACCGCCGACGATATCATGGACATTATACAGGAAGAGGCGGAGGAGGACTTCTCCAAAATGGCGGCAATGGCGCCTATCGAGGACACCTACCTCAAAACCTCGGTGTGGAAGCACTCGCGCGGACGTATTCTGTGGCTGCTCTTCCTCATGATCTCGGCGACCTTTACGGGAATGGTAATCACGGGATTTCAGGATCAGCTCTCGAGTTTCCTCGTCTCCTTCATTCCCCTGCTCATGGGCACGGCGGGTAACTGCGGCTCGCAGGCGTCCACTACCGTAATACGTGCGCTTGCCCTCGACCAGATCAAGCCCAAGGACTTTATCAAAGTCAGTCTCAAAGAGGGGCGGATCGCGCTTATATGCTCCTCCGTCCTCGCCGTAGTCAATATGGTCCGCGTCATACTCATGTACGTCTGGACAATGGGTTCGGCTATAATTCTCGTGGGCGTGGTACTCGGCATTTCGCTTATACTAATCTGTCTCATAGCGCAAACGCTCGGCGCGTTGCTCCCCCTTCTCGCCAAGAAGATCAAGGTCGACCCCGCGCTCATGGCCGCGCCCGTCATCTCTACCATTATGGACACTGTCGCGGTTTTGACCTATTGCCTCATTATTCTCGCCTTCTCCCCCCTTCTTGCCGACAGTGTGAAGGGCATAACGGACGCGGCGACGGCGATTACGGCGATTTTCTCAGCCGTCGGTTAAGCAAAGCGGCTATCAGCCGATATTGAAGTTGACAATACGCCGCATTTATGTTAAAATCACTCAAATACGGACGCGCTTGATTAAGCGCACCGACTAACGTTAAAAAATACACCCAACGAAAGGATATTGAAATGAAACTCAAAGGCGCACAAATCATTGTGAAGTGTATCGAAGAACAGGGTATCGATACCGTTTTCGGATATCCGGGCGGTTCCGTCCTCGATATCTTCGACGCTCTTTACGAAGAAAGAGAGAATCTGACGCAAATACTTACCTGTCACGAACAGGGCGCGTCCCATGCCGCGGACGGGTACGCTCGCGCTACGGGCAAGACGGGCGTGGTTATCGCCACATCCGGTCCCGGCGCGACCAACCTCGTTACGGGTATCGCGACGGCATACATGGACAGCGTGCCCCTCGTGGCTATTACGGGTAACGTCGGCACTGGCTTTTTGGGCAGAGACTCTTTCCAGGAAGTGGATATCACAGGGGTGACAATGCCCGTCACAAAGCATAACTTTATGGTGAAAAACATCGAGGAGTTGGCAAACACGCTCCGCGAAGCCTTCTTTATCGCCAAGTCCGGTCGTCCCGGTCCCGTACTTGTGGATATCCCCAAGGATATACAGCAGCAGGTTGCGGAATTCAAGCCCGTAACCCCCCGCCCTATCAAGCACTACTTCAAGAACGGTCCCGACGTGGAAAAGGCTATATCGATTATTAACGAGAGCAAGCGCCCCGTTATGTACGTCGGCGGCGGGTGTATCGCCTCCGAAGCGAGCGCCGAGCTTATCGCGCTGTCCGAGAAGATCAATGCGCCCGTGGCTTCCTCGCTCATGGGGCTTGGCTGCTTCCCCGCCTCTCACCCCAATTATATCGGCATGATCGGTATGCACGGCAAAGCCAACGTCGCAAAGGCGCTGTCCGAGTCCGACCTTGTACTCGCTATCGGCTGCCGTTTCTCCGACCGCGTCGCGGGAGATCGCAAGAACTTCTGCAAGAACGCAAAGATTATTCACCTCGACATAGACATTGCCGAGCATAACAAGAACGTCAAAGCCGACGTATGTATACTTGCCGACGCAAAGCAGGCTATCCGCGCAATGCTCCCGAGCATTAACGCCGCCGCTTCCGACGAGTGGATCGGGGTGTGCCGCAAGCGCGCCGCCGCCGACTATCTACTCGGCTCGGACGGAAAGCTCTGCCCCCGCCGCGTGATAGGCGTTGCGGAAAGGCTCGGCGACCCCGAAAAGATAGTGGTAACCGACGTCGGCCAGCACCAGATGTGGGTTGCGCAGTCGTATAACTTCGAGTACCCGCGCAAGATGATTACCAGCGGCGGGCTGGGCACTATGGGTTACGGCATGGGCGCGGCTATCGGCGCGGCTATCGG
>CANPYH010000046.1 GCA_947588325.1 uncultured Clostridia bacterium | reverse complement strand
CCTCGGCTCGCCCCCGCTCTCACCCGTGAAGGACGGGTCGAAGGCTATTGAGAGAAAGCCGCGCTCCGCCAGCTCCTGCGCGTAAAGCCCCGACGACTGTTCCTTAACCGCGCCGAACGGGCCACACACCGCGACCGCCGCGAGCTTACCAGCCGCGCCCTTGGGCTTGTATACGTCGCATGCAAGCGTTATACCGTAGCGATTGTGAAAAGTCGCCTTTTCGTGGTCTACCCTATCGCTTTTCGGGAATACTTTGTCCCATTCCTTTGTTAATTTCAGTTCTTGCATAATTTCACCTCGTTATACTTCGATCTTTTTGATAATTTTAGCCGGCACGCCCACGGCAACCGCGTCTGGCGGCACGTCTTTGGTTACCACCGCGCCCGCACCTATGACAGCCCCGTCTCCGATAGTTACGCCGGGAAGCACGGTGACATGCGCGCCTATCCACACCTTGTTTCCGATCTTCACGGGTGCGGGGCGCATACTCCCCCGCTTATTCGGGTCGAGGTCATGGTCGAGCGTGGCGATTACCACCTGCTGACCGATCAGGCAGTCGTCGCCTATCTCGATACCGCTCTGATCCTGAAAGCAACAACCCGAGTTGATAAATACGCGCTTGCCGAGCTTTATATTCATACCGTAGTCGGAGTAAAAGGGCGGGAACAAGCCGAAAGCGTCGTCCACTTCCTGTCCTATCAGCTCGGAGAAAAGGCGGCGCAATTCGCTCGGTTCGTGATATGAACCGTTTATTTCCGCCGTAAGTTTCAACGCCCGTTGCGACATTTCGTGCATGTGGGCGTGCATTTCCGACCCCGCCTCAATGTATGTGCGTTGTTGCATAAGTTTGATATATTGTTCTCTGTCCATATTTATAATAGTGTGAGCGATATAACAATTCCCCGCTTTGGAGTTGCCGAAACCGTATATTTATTTCTTACCCGCAAGCATATAACTTTCGTCGATCAGCCTGCATATTTCCCCTGTTTCCATACTGCCGTCGAGGCATATCGTGATCCAGTGGTTTTTGTTCATGTGGTATGCGGGTAGGATCTTTTTGCCGTCTATATTCGCAATGGTGGCGGGGGTTGCTTTGAGGTCTATTATATCGACGTAGGTATCGCCCGACCTGCCTATCTTGTCGTCGGTCAGGTACATCATAGCCCCGTACCACTTTGCGTTGTCGCGGCGGCGGAACACGGCGTCCTCGGGGAAATTATCCCAAAGATATTGAAGTTCGTCGCCGTAAGCGGAGCGTATGTAACCAATGACTTCCTGCGCCTGACGGCTTCCGAATATTACGCCGTCGAAACACTTGTCCGCTATATCCGCAAGTTTCGCTTCGTATTCGGCTTTTACCATACCGACGAATCCGCCGCTCGCGCCCTCGACATTAACGAGGGCGTATTCTTCGTTTGTCATTATGTCGATCAAGTTTGCGCAGACGTCGCCGTTTTCGGATACGCGCACGACAATTCGGAACTGTTCAGCCAATGTCGCGGCATACGAATAGCCGTTTTCCGTGCGAACAAACCCATAAGCCGACAATTTGGCGGCATTTACCTTTCTGTTTTTGAATATGTTTCTCATCAATGTATAAAAGCCAACGAATAATCTCGCAGCGGTTTACGATTTTGCTTTGCGGCGTTTGACGATGACGATCGCCGTTATGCCTGCGCCTATAATTACCGCCGCGCCTACGCAAATTACAGCGATTGCCCATGCCGGGAACGACGAAACGGGTTTCAAGTAATTTACGGCGGCATATATTGTTCTTTCGTTGTCGCTGCCGTCGGTGTATGTGTATGAGACGAACACCTTCCAACACTTATCGGTTTCCGTTACGTCGGTTACGGTGCATTCTATGTTATCGTAATAAAGGCGATAGTTTACCGCGTACATTTTCAAAGCGTCGCCCGCTTCGGGAACATTTTTCTTGTCGGCGTTTTTTATGTCGTCGCGGAAAATGTAATATATTTCGTCCCCGTAGCATTCGCAAGTGTTATTCGTGACGCCTTGTACGCCTATTTTTGCCGCGTTATATATTTCGTTTTTCGTTCCGTACGTCCAGAACCAAGGCATGTATCCGCGGTCGACGAGCATGTCCGCAAACTCTTCGGAATAGTTGGAATTATAATATATGTCCGTACCCGAGTTGTATTGATTGAGCGTGGGCATTCCGCCGCCGAACGTATCGACGTTGTAGCCGTCGAGGTCGCTTACCGGGATCTGAGGCACTTGTTCATGCAACGCCGCGAGTTGGTGTTCCGTTCCGTCAAACGTTATTATTACAATGTGTTCGTAAAAATCTTTCTCTTCAATGACCTGTTTCATATATTCAACGAAATCGGTCTGGCTGTCCTTTATCTCGAATACGAGAACGACGTCCGTACCGAGTTCCTCGTTAAGGTCGTTAATGAGGTCGATAACATCCTCGAATGAAGGAGCATGCTCGGGATTGTAAGGGTCGCTGTTTTTGAGCGTAAGCGCCTGCACCTCGGCAAGCGTCATGTTCGAAATGGTGCCGCTGCCGTTCGTCGTCGCGTCGACGGTCTTGTCGTGCATGATAACTATGCGCTTATCCTTGGTGAGATGTCCGTCGAGTTCGAGGTGCGTTACGCCGCTGCGCATTGCCGCTTCCACCGCGCTGAGCGAGTTTTCGGGGTGGTCGCTCTGCTGTCCGCGGTGCGCAACGTTGAATATGTTACGCGTGTATACATCGGACGGTATATCTTCCAGGCAATCGTATGCCGCGCCGTAATCTTCGGTTACAATTCCGTATCCGCCGCTATACAGGCACGAACGTATATCGCCGACCGACGAAGTATCGGAACGCACCCATACGGTTTTGAAACGCGCTTGCAAGTAGTTCACCGTTTCGGCATTTGCCGCGCTCTCGGGAATTACGACTACCATTGCCCCGGCTGTCGTCGAGTCCTTAACGACGGTGTAAAGTTCGTCGGGCATTTCGGTATATTCGGCTATGCCGCGGATCTCGGGGAGCGCCGTGCGGACTTTGGAAACAAGTTCGACTTTCTCGGAGTGCACCGCTATGTCCGTTATCGCGAGCGCGTCCGTCATATACGATATAAACGCGTCCGCACCCGCATCGTCGGATATCGATACAACGGGTATGACCTTGTGATCCAACTTCGCGTATACGTTCGCGAATGAGTCGATAACCTTGCCCTTGCCGTCCACAACATTGCAATTGCCGTCTATGTGGAGTATGGCGTTGGAGGGAGACCTGTCCCCGCTCGCGGGAAGCAAGTCGACGTCCTCTTTGCTGTCGACGTCAAACACCACGGTGGGCGGCATTACCAAGCCCGTTTTCGCCTGATAGGTCGTCGCGAGCGTCTCGTCCTTGCCAGCCTCGCCTGCCGCGACCGCACCCGTCGGCGTGGCGATAAACATAAACGCCAGCGCGGCGGCAAGCAGCACCGCCGAAATTATTGTCATACACTTCTTCATTTCTGCCCCCTTCTCAGCCGTCAGCCCAACGCTGTAAACAACCTGTTTAAGGCGATTTCGGCTTACGGCGAACTTTCTTGATATTATTGTAACACGGATAGCCGCATATTTCAAGGGGGTCGGCAAAATTTATCCGAATAAAATAGCGTTAAATTTTCTGCGCCGCAAAAAAGGAAAGGCTATGAGCAAAAGTATCGCTCATAGTCCTTCCGAGGGGGAGGAAAAGAAGCTCTTGATTAAGAAGCCTTTTTCTTTTTTATCGGCTACCGCCTGTGAGGAATTGACGGTGCGCCTTAACTCTCCTTTCGGGAAGGTCTGTAGGTAGTGGAGTAACCCGCAGACCTTCGCTGAAAGGAGAAGGGGTGGGAGATTGTCAGTTCTTCTTCTTGCGCATTACGATAATGAGCGCAACGACTACGCCGCCTATAACAAGCACACTACCGACTACGGTAAGCACGATCGCATATGCGGGAAGCCCCGAACCGGGTTCCGAAGGAGGATCAGAAGGATCCGAACCGCCCTGGAAGTGGTCAGCGACTTTGCTGCCGTCGCGGGTTTGCTCGGCGAGCCAATCCCAGAGGTTGCCCTCTTTGGTGCAGTTAGCGGGTGTTATGTCGCTCTGCGCCGTAATAGCGCTGTTGTCAAACTCGGTAGAGAGCCTGTCATTGAACGCCATAATCCAGGACCAGTGCCCCATATAAGTTCCCGTAACGCCGTTATTCGACGCGGTGGGATCGTCTACCGCCGTAACGTGCTCGGTGAGCGTGAAATGCACGTTCTCCGCGCCCGCTTCGAGCAAGCGGTAGAAGGTGGGAATGGTGGACGAGTTAGGATTTACCGTGGTATCGTCATACGATTGCAGGAACCATATGTTATAGTCCTTGATCTGTTCTATCATATCGTCGCTTATGCGAGAGTTGTCATACGCCTCGCAAATTGGATAGAATGCCGCGAAGTAATCGCCGTGCTCGAACGCCATATTCATGGTCATGTAACCGCCGTTGGAACACCCGCCGAGATATATTCTGTTAGTATCTACGTCGGGGTTACTCTCGACGTACGTCGTTATAGCCTGTCACAATGCTTCGGTGTAGTAACTCTCCTGCTTACCGCTGCCCGAGCCGTTATTGTAGTTACCCGTTCCGTCGTCCATCCACATGGTCGGGGTCTGTACGGCAAGCACATATGCGCCCGCAAGTCCGTACTCCGCAAAGTAATGCTGGACGTTGGTTTCGTTCTCGGTGGTAAGTGCGGTGACTTCGTTACCGAGCAGGTCGATATCTATGTCCGTGCCGCCCTCGCCCGCTCCGTGAAGCCAGATAACGAGGGGGTTCTTGCCGCTGTCGCTGTCAGCGCCTTCGGGCGCCCAGCTTGCGCGTTGCAATGTTATGTCCTTACCCTCGCCCGTGTAGTGGACGGTGTCTTTATGCCAGCTCGCCGTTTGCGGAACCTTCCTGTCCGCCTCTCTTGCGGTATAGCTGAAGGTGTCGCCGCCCTGATAATCGACGTCGCCGACGGTGAAGCTCTTGCCCGAGTTGACCGTTACCGTGAAGGCGATACTCTGAACCCAGGTGTTGCGCCCCGTACTCATGTTGTAGGAAAAAGGGCTGTTAGCGTTATATTTGACCGACATTTCGATAGCGACATAGTGCGTGGGATCCTCCGACTTAACGCCGTTTTCGTCGCTGTTATATGCCGCCGTTACGGTGCGCGCTTGGGATCCGCCGTATGCGCCCGAGAAGGAAACGGCAAAGGTGTCGTTTTCCACACCCATAACGTCGTCGTCGAACTCGAGCACGACTTTGGACATTGCCGGTCCCCATTCGTACCCCTGCACAATGACGCAGGCTTTGGTCGCCCCGATAGTCGCCGCGGATGCGGTTTTGGGAGCCGTTATCGAAATTGCGGTGCCGAGCAATACAAGAGCAAGTGACAGCGCGAGTGTTACGGAAAAAGCGATTATTTTTTTCATATAATACTCCTTATCTTGGAAAATGCGGGCGGTCGGCTTTATCGACCGCCCGTGTTTTCGTTAAGAACAATGGCTCAAATGACCTCTGCTCAGGCCGTTGCGTCCGCGATCACAAGACCGACAGTGCCGTAGAACCTTGAAGCGTCGTTCTGATCGGACACGCCTTCAATATCCGCAGACAAGGTGTATGTGTGACCACCCGCAGTGACGGTCTTCGCATCTATATTGGCAGTGGGAACAAAGTTAGTGTTTGAGTTGCCGAAGTGTGAGAGGTATCCGCCGTTTCCGAGCGCAGTGACGTCATATTTTGCGGTAAAACTATTGCCGTCGCCAACCGTAGCCTCGATTGCATAGAACTGTGTGCTCTGCCAATAGCCTGACGTCATCTGGAACTCAAGCATAGTTTTCTTGAGAAGGTTCGGAATTTCGTCGCTATCATATCCCGTAGCTTCGTAAGTTCCCGTTACGGTTACGACAACCTTCTCCCCTTCTACAGCTATATCTGCCGTGGTGGCGGTCGGAGTGAATACAACCTTGCTCGTAACTTTAAGCGTAATTGCTCCATTATCTCCGACTACGGTCTCGAAGTCTCCGTGTGTGCAGGTAGCCTGCGATTTCTCTGCTCCTGCGATTGTGAGCGCCGAGCCCATGAAGTTGACGGTATATCCATCGTTGGACGCTATTTTATCGACATTGGCGCGGATCTCGAAATTTTTACCGGTCAATGTGACGGTGGTCACTACGTCCACAGGGGTGAACATGGGATACCAACCACCCCACAATTGAGTTGCACCGATTTGAAGCGTCAGCTTATCTTTGACTTCATCTTCGGTATAATTCTCGTAATCGGCCGTTCCCTTGACTACAAACTCGGTGACATCGCTCTTCGTTTCAAGCGTTGCGCTCGTTGCGGAGACTTCAAGTTTCGCTTTGAGCGGAGATACGGTGCACTCTTCCGATTTTATAATCAAGCTGTCAATGTTAGCCGTAAACTTACCTGCATACGAACCTGCGACAGATTGCGCCACATCGGTGTAGTCATGAGGAATGAAGGTGAGCTTTATGATGTTTCTGCCCCGGACGAAGGTTATATCATTAAATTCAACCTCTTTCCAATTCGTCCAGAGATAAGTGTTAGGCTGACCGCCGCTCTCACCGCCGCCCGGAAGGACTGCGGAGTCGGGAATGGTATAATCGGTGCCGTTGACGCTGAATTTGCAGATCTTATTGAATTGGCAGTCGCCTATCAAGATCGGCGTCCAGCCTTCTGCTTCCTTCACATATTGCGAAGCCATACGGAAGGAGATATCACCCGTTCCCGCCTTATCGGAATTGAAGATGAAGGAAACGGAATCACCCGAGCTGAGGTCGCCGACATACAGATATCCTGACGCCTGATTTTCTTTCGGGAATGTTTCGTTAGCATCTTCGCGCAACCACTGCGTGCTGTTGGTCTCGATAATTCCGTCCTCGGCTTCGATAAACACGCCGTTTGCAAAGGAGATATTAACGGTAACTTCGAACCCGCCGTAGGTTACGGTAACAGACTTCTCGCTTCCCGTGAAAGGCTCGGTGCTATATGTTGCTATGCTGCCCGATACGGTAACATCAGCCTTTTTCCCGCTGGGATATGTAACCTCGAGGACCATGCCTACGGGGCTGAAACGCTCGCCCGCGACGTATTCCGTCTTGGTGGGCTGGGTCTTGATCGTTACGCCCGTAGCGAACTCGATAGCCTGCTTGACTTCCTTGCCCTGATAGGTAACGGTGATCTCGGTCTCGCTGCCCGTGAGCGGGGTCTTGGTGTATGTCGCGTTCTCCGAAGTTATTTCGATATCCGCGGTCTCGCTATTCTCATATGTAGCGGAGACTACCATACCCGTAGGATCGAACACTTCGCCTTTTACATAACCCGTCTTGGTCGCAGGCGTCTTGACCGACAATGCGGTGACGTTGTTATGTACGGTGATGGTCTGCGTTGCGGTAAGGTCTTTGCCGTCCTCCGTCTTGTACGTCACAGTTATTCTTCTGTTATTGGCTGCGAGCGGACCGGTCGGAGTTACGGTGTAAGCGGACGCTTCGAGCGCCTCTTTGCTGTCATCATCATAGACAAGACTTACTGCCATGCCTGCGGGATCAAAACTCTCCCCGACGACATAGTCGATCTTGGTGGGCGGCGTTGTGATCTCGATACTCTTTGCCGTCTTGCTGCCTCCGCAGGCAGTAAGCGCAAACAAAGAAATGCCGACCAGCAAAGCCGCGATCAGAACGGCGACTAATGCCTTTCTTGCTTTTTGCATAATTTTTTCCTCCTGTTTATTTAGATTAAGGCGAGTATAAGTCGGAAATGGGCGAAATTCAATAGTTATGCCATAAACTCAAAGTGAAATTCATAATCTAAAAAAATCCCCCGCATATTCTGCGAGGGAGCGAGGATTTGATAAGTTGTCGTGTCAAGCCGCCGACGGGAAATATATTTGCAGATAGAACACATTGTCGTGGACCTGAATGTCAATGCCGCCGTTGTACTTCTTAACCAGCATTCTTATGCTCTTCATGCCGTAGCCGTGATTTTGTCTGTCCTCTTTGTGCGAAATCAGCACGCCGTCCTGCACGTCGAGGGAGCCGACGAAATAATTTTGCGCGGCGACAAGGATAAGGTTGCCCACTTGCTTGACCTGAAAGTTGATTATTCTCTTCTCCACGTCGGGAATTTTAACCGTCGCCTCCACCGCATTGGAGAGTATATTGCCGACGAGGGAATAGAGATCGGTGGAAGAGATGAAGGAGAGCTTGGAAGCGTCGGTCATGCAAGTCAGGGTTATGCCGTTCTTTTGGCAATAGAGGCTGTTCTCGGTCAGTATGGTGTCCAGCGGTTCGCAGCCCGTGTTTGCCTTTCCGTCGTATGTCGAGATAGCGTTCTCGATCTCGGCAAGTTCATCGTCGGGCACCCCGTTCCCCTTGCGCAGCGTCTGAATAATAAAGCGGAGGTCGTGGCACTTAACGTTGATAAGGTCTATGCTCTCGCGGGAGAGTTCGTACTGTCTCCTGTCCTGTTTCCAAAGCTCGTTGACGACCTCCAACTCCTGTTGATAGCCGACCTGCTGTAACATACCCGATTGCAGGCACAAAATAAATGCGCTGCAAAGACAGGAGAATATATCGCATATAATTGTGAGTTCGAGGCTCTGCCAATTGACGCGGTTGATCCAATCGGATAAGAATATCGAAACGAGAAGAAGCACGGTGGAAATCGCTATCACTTTGGCAGTCTGAACGCGGGCAATGTTCTTTCGGTTTATGTTGCGTATGAACAAGAAATATGCGCCCACCATTATCAAGGCAAAGAGCGAATGGAAAAGCAGCAAATATCCGTGATTGCCGAGGACGTCGGTCACTATCCGCACAAAACCCGTAAGTTCGATAAGTCCGAACAGTCGATAGGAAAAAGTGTGCAGCGCATATGCCGCTACGCCGCAAAACAGCAGTGTGCCGAAGGACTCCTTGAAGCAGAACGCAAGCAGCGCGACCGTCCAGAGGAACACTATGATGTATATAAAGCTGACGAGAACGGGGCTGGCTGCGAGAAGTACCGAAGCGAGCATTGCTACGAGAAAGAGGAAGGCCGCGGAAGCCAAAAGCCCGCCGCCCGCGCGCACCCAAAAGAGCTTTCGGCGGTTAAGGCGAAAGGCAAGCACCGCTTCCCCCGTTACTATCTGCACAAAAAACATGGGCAGATAGAAGGAAAACCAGGACATTACAAGTTGCATATTCATTCTTCCGCTCTCCTCTTAATCACCTTTCCCGCTCCCGAGATAAATATTCATAAGCTCCTTCATAAAGGTCTTTCTCCTCGGCTGACTTATTTTCAGGGTGAACCCCTTGATACTGACCTGATATCCCTCCACCGCGTCTATATACCGCGAATTGACGAGATAACAGCTGTTACACCGCACGAAACCGTGCCCTTCCAATATTTTCTGTACTTCTTTGAGCGTCCCCCGCGCTTCCACTACCCTGTCCGCGAGCTGATATTTAAGCGAGTGACCCATAATTTCGACGAACAGAATGTCGTCCGTAGCGACGCGGTAGAACCCGTTATTGACGGGAACCAATATCCCCTCTTCCTCGTTCATTCGGGCGATATTGACGGCGCGGCGCATCTTCAGCGCGAACTCGGGATACACAACGGGCTTAACGAGGAAATCGAGCGCGTCCACTTCGTAGCCCTTGGCGGCGAACTGCACCATCTTGGTGACGAAGATAATTACCGCCGACGCGTCTACCTCCCGAATCTGCCTGGCTACCGACATACCGTCTATGTTCGGCAGTTCGATATCGAGAAAGACTATCCCCGCATTCTCTTTGCGATAGTTTTTGAGGAAGGTTTCGCCGTCCGTGTAGCATGAGATATCAAAGACTATGTTCTCGTCCTTGCCGTATTTATTCAGATAATTTTTCAGCTTATCGGACGCGTCCGTATCGTCTTCGACAATGACGATATTCATATGGCTACCCCCCCCCCCTATTGATTTACTTTTTTAACTATAACACATAGTTTCGG
>CANPYH010000045.1 GCA_947588325.1 uncultured Clostridia bacterium | reverse complement strand
GTTGCGGGGTCCGGGACACAGTCGAAAGTGTCCCGGAGTCTTTTGGTTCTTTTGGGCTCTACAAAAGAACACTATTTCATTCGGTCTTTATAAAAAGACAATATTTCAGTCTTTACAAAAGTATTCTCAAAGACAATATTTCAGTCTTTACAAAAGTATTCTCAATGCCTCTACATTCTTAACGCGTCGTGTAGATATCGCAATATATCTTCCTAAAACTATCTATTGTGCTTAATGTTTCGCTTTTGGCGCTTTGCGGTTACTTTTTCTTTGCTTTGCGGGTGAGAAGAAAGACGAGCAAAAAGGCGGGGACGGCGAGGGAGATTATAAGTATAATGCGGACGGGGACGGCGAGATTAGTCTCGTACACATCATCGTCGCCACCGTCGGGATTAGGCTTGGGCTCTTCCTGTTCGTCGCTCGGCTCGTCGGCGGGCGGCGCGGCGGTCTGGTCGGCGTTATCCCGCGGCAAGGTGACGGTAACCCCCGTCCCCCCGATATAGCCGTATATGACGCCGTAAGACTTGTGCAGGCGGCAATAGTAAATGCCCTCCCGCGCCTGGCCGTAGAGAAAGAGCCTGTCGCCGACAGTGTACTCTGCAATCTTATCCGCGCAGGCTTGGTCGGAATAGAACCGAACCGCCTCGACGTCCTTCTGGAGTGCGACGGCGCCCGATTCGGCGTATTTAACGTTCGGTTCGTAACTCACTTTATCGCAGCTCGCGTGCCGTATATACCCGTGCAAGTCCTCGTAGGTCACTGCGTCGTACTCTTCGCCCTCCTCCTCGAGCGCGACATAGTAGGTCGCGGGCAGGTAGAACAGCAATGACGCGCCGTTTTCCGCCGAATAGAATGGGATAGCCTCGGTAATGCGCATATATTGCACGGCGGGCAGCGCGCTTGCGGCATATACGTTCGCGGGATTAACTCCCTTATCGAGCGGCAATCGAGAGCTATTCAAAACGCTTGCGGTATATATGCACACGAGTATTAAACCGAGAAGGGAGCAGAGCAGGGCGGCGGTTATGGCTAACTTTTTCATTGGGGTATTGTAACACAGGCGCATGGCAGAATATTGGACGAATTACGGAAATGGGTATGAATATTGACGAAAAGGAGATCGTCGCCCGTCTTATGGCGGTGGAGAAGAAACTCGACGAGGCGCGGCGCAACAACAGGATAGACCATTACAACAAGCCGCCGCTCGTGCATGAGAAGCAGCTTGCCTTTCACAAGTGCCCCAAGCGCAACCGTTGGGTGTTCGGCGGCAACCGCAGCGGCAAGACGGAGTGCGGCGCGGTGGAGACGGTGTGGCTGGCTCGGGGAATACACCCATACCGCCCAAACAAGCCGACGGAAGGGTGGGTAGTATCCCTGACCCGCGAGGTACAGCGGGACGTGGCGCAGGCAAAGATACTATCCTACCTCAAGCGCGAGTGGATCGCGGACGTGGTTATGGTATCGGGCAAGTCGAGCAATCCCGCGGGCGGAGTTATCGACTACATATTGGTCAAGAACGTGTTCGGCTCCCTCTCCCGCATAGGGTTTAAGTCCTGCGAGAGCGGCAGAGAGAAGTTTCAGGGGACAAGTCTCGACTATGTATGGTTCGACGAGGAGCCGCCCGAGGACGTATACGACGAGTGCCGCATGCGCGTGTTCGACAGGAAGGGGGACTTATTCGGCACAATGACGCCGCTGAAAGGCATGACCTTTGTGTACGACAAGATATACCTCTCCGAAGATCCCGAGGTGTGGTGCGAGTTTATGGAGTGGGCGGATAACCCCTATCTCGACGCGGGGGAGATCGAGAGCCTGACGAGCGTACTCTCCGCCGACGTACTCGAGAGCAGGCGGTACGGCAGGTTTATCAAAAACAGCGGGCTGGTCTATCCCGAGTTTGACGAGAACGTGCATGTCATCGATCCCTTCCCATTGCCGAGGGAGTGGCAGGACGCAATGTCCATAGACCCCGGGCTTAACAATCCGCTTTCCTGTCATTGGTACGCCGTGGACGGGGACGGGAATGTGTTCGTCGTCGCCGAGCATTACCGAGCGGGTAAGGACGTCGATTGGCACGCCGCGGAGATTACGGCGAAGTGCCGTGAGTTGGGCTGGAAAACCGACCGTTACGGGCGTTATTCCGCATACATAGACCCTGCCGCCAACCAGCGCACGCTCTCGGGGCTTCGGAGCGTGAGCGAGCTGTTCTCCGAGCGGGGAATAGCCGTGAACCCGCACGTAAACAAGGACTTATACAGCGGAATAAGCACGGTCAAGAGCTATCTGAAAGGTGAGACCGCGCCCAAACTGTATATCTTCCGATGTTGCGTCAATCTGATACGCGAGCTGAAAACTTACAGTTGGGGGAGCGGCGACAATCCCGTCAAAAAGGACGACCACTGCCTCGACGAGCTGCGCTATTATCTTATGACCAAACCCTCGCCGACGCACGCGCCGACCGTTATGACGGAGTTGCAGCGGGATAAGGAACGGCTTGCAAAAGCGGCGCTTGGGCTGAGGAGAAGGTATGGAAGATAAGGAAGATAAGAACGAGCTTATGGAGGCGTTGCGGCGCAAAGCGTTGGGGTTTACCCTCAGCGAGCGCACGACGGAGTACGACGCGGAGGGGAACGAGGTGAAGAACAAGGTATGTATGAAAGAAGTCCCGCCCGATCTTTCGGCTATCAAACTACTCCTCGAACGCACCGACGAAGTACAGCCTACCGAGCGGGAACTCGAAGAGGAGCGTGAGCGGCTCTTAAAGGAGCTGGACGCGCTCCACCGTAAAAAAGACAAAAAGAAGTGAGGTAACAAAATGGAATTAACCCAATGTAAGTACAGAATGCGCTGCGAACTCGGCGCGTGCGGAAACAGAGCGGAGTACACCCTCTCCCCCTCGAGAACGGGAGTGCGGAGCAGCGTGCATATCTGCTCGGCGTGTCTGAAAGAGATTGCGGCGCTTGCCACCCGCGAGTTTGGTGGGGAGGAGAAGCAGTGAGCGCGAGGAAGAGTTTGATAACCCCGTCCGCCGCGGCAAAGGAGAGCGAAAAGGCGGTGGCGGAGGAAGTCAGAAAGGACTACGAGCGGAGGAGGGAAGAGCGGCGCAGCACCGAGGCGCAATGGACGCTCAATGCCTGTTTCCTCGCGGGGAGGCAGTTCGTCGAGATTGACCCCATGTTCGAGGTCAAGGAGACATTACCCGAGTACGTCTGGCAGGAGAGGCAGGTATATAACCACATTGCGCCCATTGTGGAAACGCGGCTTGCAAAGCTCTCCGCCGTCCGTCCCGTAATGAGCGTGCGCCCCGCCTCTTCCTCCGACGACGACCTTAAAACGGCGAACGCCTCCACCAAAATACTCTCCGCCGTAACCGCGAGGCTGGAGACGGATAACGTCATCACCCGCGCTACCATGTGGGGGCAGCTGACGGGTTCGGCGTTTTATAAAGTGACCTGGGAAGGCGGCGACGGGGGCGAGGTGCGCATAACCGCCGTCTCGCCCTACGAGATATACCCCGACAGCCTCTATGCCGCGGGGCTTGACGAGGTGCGTTCACTCATACACGCCCGAGCGGTGCCCGTCTCCGAGATAGCCGAACTGTACGGAGCGGACGTCCCGCCCGAGGATATCGAGTTCGCCGCGCCCGAGAGAGCCGCATTCTCCGCCCTGCCCGACCTCGTTATGACGCGTAAGCACGACTGCGCCATGCTTATCGAGCGATACGAGCGACCGACGGCGGCTAAACCCGACGGCGAGCTTATCATAGTCGCGGGGGACAGGGTGTTATACTCGGGAGCGCTGCCCTACCGCAACGGCACGGACGGCAGTCGCACCTTCCCCTTCGTCAGGCAGAACACCCTCGAAAGCCCCGGGGCGTTCTTCGGCACGAGCATGATCGAGCGCGTTATCCCCGTCCAGCGCGCCTATAACGCCGTGAAGAACAGAAAGCACGAGTTCATGAACAGGATATGCTGCGGAGTGCTGGCGGTGGAGGACGGAGCGGTGGACACCGACGAGCTGGAAACGGACGGACTTCGCCCCGGTTCGGTCATCGTATATCGCCAGGGCAGTCAGGCTCCCCGCATGCTGGATCAGGGCAACGTCCCCGCCGTCTTTACCGCCGAAGAGGCGAGGCTGGAGGAGGAGTTTAACACCATCACGGGCGTAAGCGACATAATGCGCTCCTCCTTCGTCCCCTCCAACGCCGACAGCGGAAAGGCTATACAACTGCTTATCGACCAGGATGACACCCGTCTCAGTATCACTTCCGACCTCATTCGCGCCGCCGTGCGGGATATAGCCAAGATGGTACTTCGGCTGTATAAGCAATTCGCCTCCTCCGCTCGGCTCACCAAGTGCGTGGGCGAGGACGGCAGCGTGGAGATAATCAAGTGGAAGGGCTCGGACATCGGCGAGTGCGACGTGGTATACGATACGGTCGCCGAAGCGGCGGCGGGGAGATCGGGTAAGCAGTCCCGCCTGATCGAACTTCTCCAGCTCGGTCTGCTTAACGACGAGGACGGCAAACTCGGAGCGGCCACCCGTCACAAGCTCCTCAATCTGTTCGGCTACGGGAGCTGGGAGACGGCGGCGGAATTGCAGAGTCTGCACGAGGAAAAGGCGGACAGGGAAAACCTTGCCGCGGTAAGCGGCGAAATCGGGGACGCGGACGAGATAGATTCGCACGACCTTCACATTCGTTCCCACACCCGCTTTATGCTCTGCGACGACTTCGAAAAGGCCGTCTCCGCCCACCCCGAACTGAAAGATCGCATGCTTCGGCACATTCGCTCGCACAAGGTGGCGCAGTCGCTTGCGCTTAAAGCGGAGGCGGGAAATGCGGAATAAGCGGACGGACAGGCGGGAACTGAAAGCCGAACTTATGGCGGCACAGGCGGAGAACGCCGCGCTCAAAGCGGAGCTGGAGACTTTGCGGAAGATATTGTCGCAGCCGCCGGCCGCGAGCGAGGAGACGCCCCCTCCCATACTTTCGGGCGGTTATCCCGCAAAAGCGGCGCATCGGACGCCCAAAAGCCTCAAAGAGGCAAAAGAAATCTTAATGTCATCGAATAATTGGTGACGAATACAAAACAGGAGAAATTATGGTAACAATCAATTCGGCTGAAAACGCTCTTAAAAGCGTGTATCTCGGCGCAGTGACCGAGCTACTTAACACCAAGATCAACCCCCTCATGTCCAAGATAGAACAGACTTCCACCGACGTCTGGGGTAAGGAGATCAGAAAGGCGGTATCCGTGGGTATCAACGGCGGTATCGGCGCGGGCGAGGAGAGCGGTGCGCTCCCCGACGCTCACGGCAACAGCTACCTGCAATTCGTTTCCACCCTTAAAAACCTCTACGGTCAGATAGAAATATCCGACAAGGCCATAAGGGCTTCGGCTAACGACAGAGGGGCGTTTACCGATCTGCTCAACGCGGAGATCGAAGGACTGCTCAAGGCGAGCAAGTTCAACCTCGGCAGAATGCTCTACGGCGACGGCACGGGACTTCTCGGCAAAGTGCGCTCGGCTACGGGCTACACCGTAATCGTGGACGACGCACGCAACTTTATCGAGGGGCTTGCCGTGGACTTCTACGAACAGAGCGAGCGCAAAGTCGCAAACGCTCACATCATCGCCGTGGACCACGCCACCAAGAAGATAACGGTGGACAAGGACCTCACTTCGGTGACCGAGGGCGCGGGGATCTACGTCCAGAACAGCAAGGATAAAGAGATAACCGGTCTCGGCGCAATCTTCGATACATCCAAGAGCCTCTACGGCATAGACAGATCGGAGTCGGCGGTGCTTAACCCCATTGTAAAGGAGGACGTCGGCGCAATATCCGAGACCATGATGCAGGAGATAATCGACAGGCTGGAGACCGAAGCGGGTTCGACGGTGGACTTCATAGCCGTCTCTGCCGACGTTAAATACGCGTATATGGACTATATGTCCCAATATAAGCGCAACATCGACATTATGAATCTCGACGGCGGGTTCAAGAGCCTCTCCTTCAACGGCATTCCCGTTGTGTACGACAGATTCGTGCCCAAGGGAACTATGTATATGCTCGACACAAGCGTGTTCCACCTGCACCAGCTCTGCGATTGGCGCTTCCTCGAGACCGAGAACGGCAACATACTCCGTCAGAGCCAAGGTCAGCCCGTATACACCGCAACGCTCGTCAAGTATTGCGACCTCGTGTGCGACAGACCCAACGGTCAGGCTATGCTCAAGGGCGTAACCGCCGCGTGAATTGGGGTATGAAGTCCTATCTTCGACCTATTACGGACGACTTGTATTTCATTGCCTCCCGCTTAAAGGAGATCGACCCGAGTTATTTCGTGGTATATAATCTCCTGCGCTCGAGGTACGAAGTGCATAGCAAGGAGCAGAGAGGCGACACTCTCTGCTTCGTCGTTCCGTATAAGGCGCTGGACGCGAGAACGTTGGAGTATGCCGCAAGAACGCGCAATCCCTTTTTCGGAAAGCGCGTAGCAGCGGCGAAGGAGAGATCATGGTTAAAGACGTTATTATAACGGCAATGCGTATGCTTAACCTCACGAGCGAGGCGGAGGAGGCAGAAGCGCTTCCGAAGGGCAGGACGAGCGAGGCGATGGATAAATTTTTGCGGCTGTATAACCTCGTTGTCGGCGAGATATACGACGAATACCGCCGCAAAGACTACGCCGCGCCGCCATATGCTTCGGCGGTCGGGGACGAAGAGGCGAAGTTTTACGGCATAAGCCCCCGCGTCCTTGCGTACGGCGTTGCCGCGGAGTATTGCGTAACAGAGGGATTGGACGAGGCGGAGACCTGGGACAAGCGTTACAAATCGGCGCTGTCACTCGCCGCTCGGCCCAAGATTAACATTAAAGCGAGAAGGATGTATTGATATGAACAGAATTAAGATGCCGCGCGGGGGAGCCCGCCACCTCATCAGAACTTTCGGCGCAAACGTGGATATGCGCTTTGACGACGCCGTACTTCCCGAAGGCTCGGCGGCGAAGATCTCCAACTTCAACGTTCGCTCGGGCGCGCTTACCGACGGCTACGGCATTGAGGAGACCGCGCTTTTCGGGGATCGGAAGGTTCGGAGCGCCTGGCGGTTCCGCCGCTACGACCCGAACAAAGAGGAGTATGAGGACTGCGACATGTATTGCGACGAGGAAGGCAGGGTGCATTATAACCGTGGTAGCGGCTGGGAAGTGCTGGAAGGAGCGGAGTTTACGTCCGCGCCCGAGGCGGTGGAGTATCGGTTATACGGCGACGACAGCGTGTTAATGACCTCGCCGACGGACAAAATGTGCGTGTGGGACGGAGTGAACGCCGTGCGCCGCATAGCCGACAGCCCGTACATAACTTCCATGGCGATACATTACGAGCGCATGTTCGCGACGACGGCGGGGGAGCAGTCGGCGGTGTACTTTTCCGACGACCTCGACCCTACCAATTGGAACGTCTCGACGATAGCGGACGGCGGGTATATACGCCTGCTCGACGAGCGCGGACGGCTTATCAAGGTCGCGGACTTCCTCAACTATGTGTATATCTTCCGCGAGTACGGCATCTCACGTCTGACCGCATACTCGGCGCAAGAGGACTTCTACGTCGTCAATCTCTATGTCGCGGGCGGCAGGATATACGGCGGGAGCGTGTGTCCGTGCGGGGACGTGGTTATGCTCCTCGGCTCGGACGGGCTGCATTCCTTCGACGGGTACAGCGTTACCAACAAACTCAAGGCGGTTAAGTTCCTGCCCTCGCCCAACGCCAGCGCGGTGTTCCTCGGCGGGAAATACTACCTTGCCGCCTGCACCGAGAGGGAGGGGGATAACGATACGCTGGTGGTGTGCGACTTAAACGCCAACACCTTCACGCTGTCCAAACTGCCCATAAAGCGGCTCTGCCGTCTCGGCGACGAGGTCTACGCCGTCACTCACGACGGGCGGATAGGCAAGGTGACGGAGTGCGGCGAGCTGTTCGGCACTCCCCTCGTCAAGGTGTGGGAGAGCGGCGAGCTGGATATGCAGGTGCCCGAGCTCAAGACGGTGTCTTCGGTCACGGTGCGGAGCGAGGGTGACATAACTCTCGCGGTCATCACCGACGGCAAGGTCAAGGAGTACGAAATACGCGGCTCGGGCGGCTTGGCGCGGATCAAACCGACGGCGGCGGGCAGGACTATCTCCTTCCGCATAACTTCGCGGGAGAAAAACTCGCGTATCAGGCGTTTGGGGTACGTCATAAGGAGCTGACATGGACTACGAAAAGGAGACCTATTTCAAGATTAGCGAGTTGGAGCGGCTCATATCTGGTAACCGCAACTTCGGAGTGAGCGGTATTCCCTTCCGCAGCGACTGCCCCGCGGGGATAAGAACGACGGTAGCGGAGTATACCGGCGGGTCCGCCCTCTTCACCGTCACCGTGACGAGCGAGGGAAGCGGCGGGATAGACGTGTACTTCGGCGGTATGCGTGTGGGAAGCGTCGCTTCGGGCGGTACGGCGACGGCGGTGTTTACCGCGGCGGGCGGCGGGAACGTCGAGCTTCGCCCCGCGCTCGGCGTGACTGTCGGCGACGTGTACGTCTCGGCGTTCGGCGTGGGGTGCGACTTCCATTCGGATATCGTACCCATTGCGGCGGACGGCGGAGAGGGCGGCGCTTATGCGGCATACTCCGCCGAAGGATCGCTGCGCGCGTTCAGGTTGGACGGGTCGGACTTTGTGCCCGTGTTCGAGATCTCGGGCGCAACCGCCTTCGACATTGCCTGCCGAAGCGGCGAAACGGTCGTTGCCTACATATCCGAGGGCAAAGCCCGCCTCTCGGCGTTGGACGGCAGGGGCGCGCTCATCGGCGACGGGCGGGACATAGCGATCACGGCGACGGATGGCGGCTGGGTTGCCGCGGTTTACGACGGCACGGAGGTTTACGCCGTGCGGCTGGACGGGGATCTCGTTCCCCTCGAGCGGGTGACCGTCAAAGCGTCGGGGAGCGTCGCGGGCATGCGGTTTATTAAACACTCGGACGTGCTTCGACTGATCATATCCGACGGGGTGCGCAACGTCATGAGCGTTGCTGGCGACGAGGCTTACGCCGATCTGTCTCTTCGCTTTCGGGTGGAAATGTATTATTAAGGGGGAAGTATGTACAGCAATATAACCGAATGTATGGCGGGCGGCGGAGCGTATTCTTCGTATATCCGTCTGGACCTCGTGGACGGCGGGGTGCTCTATGCTCCTGCCGAGATTGTGAGTAAGAGCCGAGGTAGCGGCAAACTCGCCGTTACCAAGCGCGCGTCGTTTGCTAAAAAGCAACTCGCGGGAGGTATCGAGCGGATCGCTTTCACCGACTGCGAGGGCGGGTTGCCGCTGATAGGCGGCGGGGCGACGCTCGAGGAAACGGACAGCGGCGAGCTTTCCACGACGGTAACGCTCTCCCTCTCCGTGGAAGAGCCGAGAGGGTACGCGGGCGGGGAAAAATTCTTCGACCTTCTGACGGGCACAGCGGCTCTTGCCGAGGACTTTACCGTCTGCGACGAGAACGGAGCCAACGTCTCCGTCACCGTCAGCCCCTCTTCGGCAGGGATAACGCTTTCCCTCGGCTTCGGCACACTGCCGTCGGTAGTCAGCCTGTCATACGGCGGCGAGCCCGCGCTTAACGTCCCGCTTATGACGGTGACGGAGGACGAATATTCCGCAGTGCCGACAAATGGGGAGATATACTCCTCGGGCGACGGCTCGATATCCCTCGAACTGTTCGATCCCGTAAGCGGCGCGGCTTATGCGGGCGGCGTGGTGGTCAGATACCCGTTGGCGCTCGGCGGGGAAGTGCCCGTCGGCGCAACGGGCGTACCTGTGGGGAGCGGGGACTACCTCGCGATTATGGGCGAAGGGGTTATCCGCTTCTTCGGCAAGGGGTTTCTTCCCATCGGCGAAAAAAGGGTGGGCGAGATCAAGTCCTTCGCCATGAGCGCGAACGGGTATTGCGCAGCCACCGACGGCACCCGCGTATCGGTGTTCAAGTGCGGGTGGGAGCTTGCCTCGATAGGCTATGCCGCGACCTGCGTTGCGGTGAGCGACGGGGAGTACGGCGTGCGGGTGTACGCCACCGACGGCAAGACGGTCGCATGCTA
>CANPYH010000044.1 GCA_947588325.1 uncultured Clostridia bacterium | reverse complement strand
GATCGGGGGTGTATTTAAGCCCGTTGTCCCGCTCGAATTTGTCGCAAATAGCCTTGCGGAGTTCGGCGGTTCCCGCGACGGGGGTGTACTTAGTCATACCCTTGTCGAGAGCGGTCTTTGCCGCCTCGATAATGTAGGACGGGGTGTTGAAGTCGGGTTCGCCCGCACCGAAAGACACGACGTCCAATCCGCGCGCCTTCATAGCTTTGGCTTTAGCCGTAATCGCCAACGTCAACGACGGGGATATGTTTTTGGCTTTTTGCGAAATTTCCATGTTTGCTTTTTCTCCTTGAAGTAAGATACTGCCCCTTTTGCCCCTTATATGTGTAATGATAACATATTTGCGCAAGGAACGCAAGCGCATACAGAACAAAAACTCGGATATTAGTCAGTTTTTAAGCATACGCCCCTTTAACGCGCGGGCGGTTGAGGGTGAAAAATTAATGCGGCTTTCGGCGCAACGCGGCAATAATAATACATGTGCGCGGATATTCATGGCGCCACATAAGAGAGAGGCCGATATATAAGAGACATGAGAAAGGAATATAAAGCGCGGATATATAAGAGAAGCGCGGAGCAATATGCTCCGCGCTTCGCATTGTGTCTTTCGTTGCGACTTAGATATTATGCCCAAACTACGTTGGAAATGGTTATCGTCGCTTCTATCGTCTGCTTGGGTCCGACATTGACCTGCATATAGAAACTTGCGTCGTTGCCGCCGTCAACGTGCGTCAACTCGTCAGCGGGGATAGAGATAGGCGTTGAGCCGCCGTTCTCGACCTGAATATCGATAGCCGACGTCGATGTGATATCGAAGGAGTAATGTCCGCCGCCTGCGGGGTTGACGTAGTTAATCTGCAAGCCCCAATTGTTACCGTTGTCGCCGCCCACGAGGGTGAAGGCAATGGTTATGGTGCCGTTATCGTACTCCGCCTTATTGATCGTGCAATTGGAGTTCCATTCCGTCCACTCCCACGGTCCTGCCCAGACGCCCCAGACGCCCCAATTGTCGTTGGCTGCCGCTCCGCCGAAGCCGTATTGTCCGTCTTCCGCTCCGTCCTGTGCGTCCGTAATCGTATATTTCAAGCTCTCCTTCGATACGGTATAAGAGATTGCCGCACCTTCTGCAGAATCGGTGAAGCCCCTATTGGCATGGGCAAGCGCTCTTACGCTGTATGTTCCTGCAGGTACCGCCCTCAGGTCGAGGATATCGCCGCTTTGTACGTTATTCATGCGGGTGACTACCTTGCCTGTATTATCGTAGAAGGTTACCTGATAACCTGATACCGCAGTCCTGCCCTCGACGTCGGAGCCGCTGAACGTAACTTTGCCGTCGCCGTCTATGGCTACCGTGGGAGCGGTGAGTTGAACGTAAGGTCGCTCGCTCCATTCCATTGACGAAATAACAAGGGTGTTTTCCTTCGCAACTTCGCTGTCTACCGCCACCTGCATGGAGAACGAGGTGGAATTATCTCCGCCCTCCTGGTAATATACTTCGATGTCGTTCGAGCCTGCCTTAAGAGAGAACTTATTGTCGTTTATTGTGATATTGACGGGTGCGGTAGCGTTAATATTCATCTTAATCGCATATTGCGTGCCGTTGCGGAGAGAGGTATTCTTATAATACAATTGAACGCCCCAATCGCAATAACCGTCCGTAGTGTAAGGTATGGTTATCGTGCCGTTTTTGAAGGTTGCGCCCGTCGTGCCGTCCTCGTTATCGCCCTCGCCGATCGTGACGGTCGCATAACCGCTCGGATAACTCCAGGTATAATCTTTGCTGTACCACAAATACCAGGTGTTGATATCGCTCAACGCGTTGGGAGTATCTCCACCGCCTCCGAAAGGTATGGAGTATTCGACATTGTTGTTCTCGTATTCGTAGTTGGCGTTTATAACCGTCCAACCCGAATTGGTGTAGCAACGAATGTTACTGTCGCGAAGTGCCCTTACCCTGACGGAATAAGTGCCCGACGGGATACGGCTCTCGTCTACAACGTCGCCGCTTTGCATGGTGAACGTCTTGACAACCGTGTCGCCCTGGAAGTACGCAAGTTCATAACCGCCGATAAATTTCTGCTCTGCCTCGGGTACGTCGGTAATTTCAAGCGTCTTGCCGTCGGCGCCCGTTTTGAACGAAGCGGTCGGAGCGGTGAGCGTATTTTTCGGGAAATTGCCTTCGACTTTCTCGACCGTAACATTGCTGAACGTGAACGTAAGTTCATTTTCCGCCGGGAAGTCCACAATACCGTTGTCATCGGCTGTCCAATAACCGAATAATATGCTGATAGTCGCGTCGGTGGCTGACTGATTGCGCAAAATCTCGATGTAGTTGTCGCCATTGTGCAACGTCCTCACGCCCTCGTCGTCACCCGAAACGGTTATGTGTCCGACAAATTCCTCCGTCTTGTCCGCCGTTACGTTGATGTTCATCTTGACTAACACTCTGGTTCCGGCGGCGTACGTGGGATCGTTATAGAATATCTGCGTGCTGTAACCCGCCCAGCCGAGAGATCCCGTCTTGTAGGTCACTACTCCGTCGAGGTAGGTTGCGCTCTCCACCGAGCCGCCGTCTACTATATAATACGTCCAGCGGTTGGTCTGAATTGCCGCGCTGCCGCCGGTGCCCTCAAGGGTGTATTTGACATGCTCGTTATTGATTTCAAGTTCCTTTTCGCACTCTGCCCAATCGGAATCGGTGTAGCCATAGGAAGCAACCGCCTTGATTTTAAGGACGTATGTGCCCGCGTCGGCAGGACCGAGCAGAGATGTATCAAGCACGTCGGAGGCGAACATAAGGTTCTGCTTGTATGCCGCTTCGCTCGCCACCGAATTACCGTCTTTCTTATACAGCTCGGCGATATAGTACGACACGCCTATGGGCTTTTTGCCTCCATTTATCATCACTTTATACGTCGCTGTGCCGTCGGAATCGACAATCGGATCCGAAAGTTCATAGCTCGGCGCGTCGAGTTTGGTATTTTCTTCTTCAACGTCGGTATAAGTTATGTTGCTTATTACAAACTTGCCCGTTTGAATAAGCGGGTTCTTGTAACCCAGATTACCGAACCATATCGAAAATCCCTTGGTCTTGGGAAGGCGAACGGAGACGAGGTTATCGCCAACATTGAGGTATGCGGAGCTTTGCGACGAGCCCGAATATATGGTGAGCGGGGTCTCTACGTCAGAGTTTATCTGCATGGTGAGTTGCTGCGTTTTCGCGCAAGCCTCGCTGTTGGTGTATTCCAAAGTAATATCTTTTTCGCCCCAGTTGATATTATTATCGAATTGGAAGGTTACGATATCCGCGCGGAATTCACCGAAGAAATTCTTTTCAACGCCCTCTCTGTACCCTGAATTATTGTACTTATACGACCATTGCCCTTCCTTGGCACCCTCTATCATCTCATAGCGCACGCCGTCAATGCTATCTTCGAGCGTTATAGACAGAGTGGCGGTAAGGTTGCTTGTAGTCGTTACCGTGAGCGCGGTCTCTCCGCTGCTACGGAGCGCGGTGAGGGTGATATCATTGCCGCTCCTCTCCATCGAGACGAGGGTGGTATCCACCGTGCAAGTCTTGATAGTGCTGCCGTCCGACGCCGAGAACGATACGGTGGTCGGGTCGAGGTTTCTGTCGAGGTCAAGCGACTTAACCGCCTCGCCGCCGCGGGTGAACTTAAGCTCTGCGACGGTAACAACGCAAGTCGCCGCGTTGTCTCCCGGCTCTTTGCCCGTGTACGCCTTGATTTCCGTCGTGCCAGCGCGAAGACCCTTAACGCTGCCCTTCTCGTCGACGGTAGCGACGTCCGCATTGGTGGACATCCACTTTATCTCGGCTTTTTCGTCCGAGCAAGTCGCCGTGAGCTTGAACGAGGAACCGACCGAGATGACCCTACTCTCAATGTTTAAGGACAACGACGGCGTTCCGCAAGCCGTGAAAGCGAATAGGCTGAGCGCCATAATCGCCGCGAGCAGTAAGGCAATCGCCATGCCCGCTCTCTTCCTGATTTTCATACTTTTCCTCCTTTCTCTTCGCTTGGCGTTAATATAGTATCCCCCGCCAAACTACATTATTTGCTTAATAATGGGTTAATTTTGTGTAATACTTGTTACCATGCAAAACTCATTCACAATTCATCTGACTAAATATTGTTCAACTTTTTGGGTTCACTTCACTACATGCGCGGCGCATAGCACCGCTCAGACGGGCGCGCCGACGTTCGCTTCTGCTCGGTCATTTACGTTTTTAGTAAACTCCCTCGCGAAGTTCCGTCTCCCGCCCGTCTGAGCGGTACTCTTCGCCGCGCTCGGGCTTCGGGTCGGGAAATAGGATTTTATCGATATATTTCCGCTTTCGGTGTAAAATGTCACTTTTCGGGTTGCCGACAGGACAATCCCCTCAGTCGTCCCTTCGGGACGCCAGCCCCCCTCGACTTCGGGCGACCCAAACGGGTTTTCGGCTTTTCGTGCTCTTAAATCTTACGGGGCGGCCACAGTTTGTTCCCCACTTTTCGAGTGATATGTTACTTAACTTGTATCATTACAAGATTGTTGGTTATGTACCCGAAACTCGGGTAGCAGGTGGGCCGCCCTTAGTAAGGGGGGCTGTCACGGCTTTGCCGTGACTGAGGGGATTGTTACATAAAATATATCTTCTTGCCAGCCGGGAACAATGGAAGGCACAAGATACTTTATTTGTAGACCCGCACATAATCGATCTCCATCACCCCTTCGGTAAAGTCATCCGAGGGGCCGCCGTGAGCATTACTGTCGAAACTACCGCTGTCGACGGCGAGGTTAAACAATATGAAGAAGGGCTGATCGAAGGGTGCGCCAACTCTGCCCTCTGCCGCGGAAGAATCGGAGTAATAATCCCCTGCTTTGGTTTCCGGGTCATATCTTGTTACCGTGTTATAGCAAGAGTCGTCGACGTACCACTTAATAAAATCTGCCGTCCACTCAAGGGCGTAGGTATGCCACTCCTCATACGTCGAGTCGGTGAATTGGTACTCCTTGCTCTTCCATCTGTGCGGATTGCCGCCGTAATGCGCCGCGCCGCTGACGTAGGTCGGGCGGGTTCCCTTGGCTTCGAGTATGTCTATCTCGCCGCTGGCGGACCAACCGCCGTATATGTTGCGCGAAGAGGTGTGGTCGGTGGGTTGCGGGAGTAACCAGAATGCGGGCCACATACCCTTGCCTGCGGGGAGCTTTATTCTCGCCTCGATATAGCCGAAGGTGTAGGAGAAGTTGTCGCGCGTGCAGATACGCGCCGAGGTGAAGTGCATTTCCTGCTCCTTGCCGTTCCTGTCAGGCGCCGTTCTGTCCTCGCGCCGCGCCGTGATTGTGAGCACGCCGTTCTGTACGTCGGTGTTATCGCCGTCGGTGTAGCATTGCAACTCGTTGTTACCCCAGCGGTCGGGCCCGAGACTGCCGTAATAGTCGTCGTGTATGCCCGTCATGTAGCTCCAATTCGAGGCGTTTAAGGTCGTCCCGTCGAACTCGTCCTCCCAAATGAGCTCGGGATACGCGCCCTTACCGGAAGACGGAAGTAGGCTGACCGTGACTACGCAGCTCGCCATCGCCGTGCCTATGCTCGCGGTTATAACGGTTATGCCTTCGCCTACCCCCGTGACTACTCCGTCGTCTACCATCGCAATGGACGGATCCGAAGAACTCCAATCGACCTTACGCGCCGTGGTCGTCGCCGTTAAAGTCAGCGTTCTGCCGACGTAAGTCTGCGCCTCGCTCGCCGAGAGGGTTATCGTTGGCTTGTCACACGCCGAGAGGTACACGGCACACGCGAGAAGCGCCGCAATTACTATTGCCGCCGTCCGTAATAATACGCGTTTTCCGTGCGTTTCCTTTTCCATGCGCTACGGCTACCCCCCCCCCTACGAGACTTCTTTAATTAAGATATCATATCCAACGCCGATTTTCAAGAGAAATAACGCAATTTTTACAAAACTATCATAATTCAAGTCATTTTTTCGCATATTTATGCCAATAATTGCAAATATACGCTATGATTATAGGCGCAAATGCGCAAACAAGTCCGACATGCAATCATTCACGCCAAAGGCTGTTTTGTGTAATAATTCCATTTTCCGACGATTGGCGAAAAAGACAATCCCCTCAGTCTGCCTGACGGCAGACAGCCCCCCTCGACTTCGGGCGGCCCACACGGGTCAGTTACACTCGAAGCAAGAAACAACACCTTTCGTAATGAAACAAGTTAAGTAACATATCCCCCGAAAAGTCGGGCGCGAATGTGGCCGCCCGAAGTCGAGGGGGGCTGGCACGGCGTAGCCGTGACTGAGGGGATTGTACTGTAAAATATCAGAAAAGTAACATATTACTCGTCTGGCGTAAACTGTTATACCGATAACTCTATTTTCCGAAAAACCAACTCGTGAGCAATTATCGTCGAATGCAGCACACAAACATAAAACACTCTGTAAAAGGTACAGAGTGTTTTATGTTTGTGATTGACTTGTTGCGGAAGTTTAACTCACCGATTCCAAAGCAAATCAGCGGGGATTGACTTCCCCTGAAATCAGGACCAGGTTACATTGGATATTGTAATCGTGCCGCCGACGTTATCCTTGATATTGACCTGAACATAGAAGTTATTATCGGCATCGACGCCGGAGAGGTGCTGCAAAACTCCCGCTTTAAGTTGAGTTACTGCAGCGCCGCCGCTCTCTACCTGAATGTCCATATCCGACGAAGCCTGTATATCGAAGGAGTAAGTCTTGCCGGTAGTGTTATTCGTGTCTCTGTATGCAATCTGCAAGCCATATGCCGTAGGCCCGCCCGTCGATGTGAAGGTAACGGTTATTGTGCCGTTATCATACTTCGCTTCGCTAACCAAAACTTCACAACCTTGACTCCATGCCGCCTGTGCTGCCCAAACCGACCAAGTACCCGCAGGACAATCGGATGCCACAACATCGGTCTTGAGGTCATATTTAACTCCGCCCTCATTATTGACAACGAAGTTATCTACCGCGTTGCTCTCGGGGGAATTGGTATAGCCGGGCTTTGCAACAGCTATAGCTTTGAGGGAATAGGTGCCGTTAGGAACCTTGCTGACGTCGAGTTTCTGTCCGCCGACTGCGGTTACAGCCGCTTTTACAGACCCGCCTTCATAGAAGTTAACGACATAGTGATCTACGCTGCCCTCGGGATTGCTGTCCGTAATGGTAGCGACGCCGCTTGTGTCAACCGCAAGGGTGGGAGCGGCAAGCGCAACGTCCGTCCACTCTGCCCATTGCATGTCGGAAAGTTTGATAGTATTGCTCGAGTAGTTGTCTTTGTTAACGCCTATCTGCATGGATACGGAGTAACGGTTATCCTCGATTGCCTCGGTGTAGTAAACGTTAAGGTTATTATCGCCGGGGGTGAGCGAGAATACGTTGCCGTTAATCGTTACGTCAACAGCTACCGTCGTATTGACTTTGAGCGAGAGATGATACTTCGTACCGATGGTAAGCGAAGGATCTCTGTAGAACAGCTGGAGACCGAAGGTGTTGGAACCCGCGCTGACGTTGTAAGCAACCGTAACAGCACCGTCGCTAAATACCGCGCTGTCGATACCAACCGTCGAGCCTGCCCAATTCTGGTCGTTCCAATAATACCACTTGCCCTGATCGGTAGAAGCGTTGACAGGATCCTGGCTACCGCCGAATTGTATCTCATAATAAATACCTGCGTTTGCTACCACATAGCCCGTCTTTATCGCTGCCGACCAATCGGAGTTGCTGAACTCGTTAGTCGCGGAAACGGCGCGGACCTTGAGCTCGTAGGTTCCGTTAGCTATAGCGCGGTCGTCAAATGTGCCGTCCTCGTTAATAGCGGCGTAGCCCTTAAGATCTCCGTCGAAGAAACCTACCTGATAGCCCGAGGCTTTAGCAGCGTCGGTATAGCCGCTGTCGATAGTAATCTTCTTATCCGCTTCGGAGTATGTTGCCGAAGGAGTTGCGAGCGGAGTTACTTCGAACTTACCTATCGACTTAACTTCGAACTCAATGCTTACGGCGTCAGCCCAACCGAAGTTGCCTTTGTCTGCGTTACCGTCGCCGAAGAGGATGGTGATAGTCGCGCCGCTCGTAGGCTGTTTGAAGAAGAAGGTGTATTCCTTGCTTGTGTCTGCCTCAAGCTGAATGAGGTTGCCCGAGACGGAGAGCCAGCCTGCCTGGTTCGCTTTAATACGCATTACAAGTTTGAGGTCATCCCCTGCCTCGAACTGTCCGTAGTTACGGAAGAATTGCATACTGTCGAACTTCCAGCCGATATATGCGCTCTCGTAATATACGGTGTTATTCTCGAAGCGTGCTTTCGTAGGATCTGCCGCGCTGTCCTCTTTGACGTTGTAATAAGTCCAACGAGGCGAAGGAGTGGTGGTGCGCTCAAGGTCATACGCTATATCCGTGTTGTTTACAACGTAATTATCGGTTACGTTCACCCATGCGGAGTTGTTATAACCCGGCTGACCCATAGTCCTTACCTTGACGGAATAGGTGCCGTTTTCAAAAGCAATAGGGTCAATTTCTATCGTCTTTTCGGCGGAGGATTGCGTTCCCTTGAGGACGTCGCTCTGGAAAAGTCCGACCTGATATTCTTTTACGGTAGCCGCGTCATTGGTATCCGTAATGGTTACGGTGTTGCCCTGAATGGCGCCCGTCGGAGCGGTTATATCCTGAACCGCCCAATCTTCCCACTTAAGATCCGCAACCTTGATGGTGAGCGTTACGCTCGTTACGCCGATAGTGGTCGGGCTGAGGTCGCTGTGAGGCTGGATAAATACCATTTCGGCGTTATCCATCTGGTTATAGTGCACGGTGATATTGTTATCCCCCGTAGTAATGGGAACAACGGTGTCAAATACGGTAAGCGTGCCTGCAGCAGTCGAGTTAATGATTGCGTTCAACGTAGCCCAACCTGTCTTTGCCGTCGCATCCTTCTTCAAACCGATCTGGAGGTCGCTTGTGTTCCAGATGAAGTTACCGCCGAACTCGAAAGTAACTACGCCCTTGCGCAATTCCTTCGTGATAATATTGGGTTCGCGGTTATCGTTGGTACTTGCATAATACCACCACTTACCGGGGTCGGCATTGCTGCCTTCTACGAACTCTTCGGGATGTGCGCTGTCGGTTACAGTCAAGCCGATCGAGCCTGTGCCCGAAGATGACCTGACGTTAATCGTCGTGCTGCCCGCTTTGAGACCGGTTACAAGACCGTTTTCAACGGTTGCAATGAGCGGATCTTCAACGCTCCAGGTCGTAATTTCGCTACCGTCCGAAGCCGTTGCGGTCACCTGTACGGGCGAACCCTCGCGGTCTACCTGCACGGTCTGCACGGTCTCGCCATTAACCTTGAATGTGAATGTCACGGGGTCGGTGACGGTTACGGTACAGGTCGCGGAAGCGCCGCCCGCCGTCGCAGCGGTGATGTGCGCCGTGCCCTTCGCTACACCCGTAACGCGGCCCGACTTGTTTACAGTCGCAACCTCTTCGTTATCCGAGGACCAGGAAGTTATCGGACTGCCGTCGGAAGCGGTCGCAACGAGCGTCGTCGATTTGCCCGCCTGCACAGTCACTTCGGACTCTTTGAAGGTGACGGTAACATCTCCGCCGCCTCCGCATGCAGTGAGGGCAAAAACGCCGAGTACCATTACCGCCGCCAAAACAACGGCAAGCACGGCAATAGACTTTCTCTTCGTTTTCATCTTCATTTTTCTCCTTTTGAGATTTATTTATATCTTTCGGGATATTTTGTACCCCGCCGATACCATTTTCTTTGCGCTCAATGCGCGGTTAAGAGAGTTTCATTTTAATGTAACAGTGCCTGCTTTCGAATATATAATTACTTATTGTGTGATCAAACAAGACAATCCCCTCAGGCGGCTTCGCCGCCGGCCCCCCTCGACTTCGGGCGGCCACCCTGCTACCAGAGTTTCGGCACATAACCAACTATCCTGTAATGATACGAAAGGTGTTGTTTCTTGCTTCGGAAGTAACTATCCCGTGTGGGCCGCCCTTAGTAAGGGGGGGGCTGGCGCGCAGCGCCTGAGGGGATTGTTATATCACTTTATCCTTTTGCATAAGTCTGAAACGAGCCGATTTGAGGAAGGCATGAGCGGACTCAGACGTGCGAGAGAGGTTATTTCGACACAGGAGTTTACTATAATCCGTAAATGACTGTGTCGAAATGTTCTCGG
>CANPYH010000043.1 GCA_947588325.1 uncultured Clostridia bacterium | reverse complement strand
GGCTTTCACCCAAACGGTTTTCAAGACCGCCTCGTTATGACCGCTTCGATAAGCCTCCGTGAACAAGGCGCATTATAACAAATGCTCGCCCGATTGTCAATGATTTTCCGCGCCCGATAAATTTCTCCCTGCAGACGTCTTTTTCTTGCTATCTTTTTTGTCGGTTAAATTTTTCGTCGCAAATGCCCGTGCCTGTCAATAATTTTTCCCGTCCGCTGAATTTTCTCTCTGTGTGCGGATTTTTTACCCGTTAAGTTTTTCGCTGCGGACGGCTTTCACATATTTCTCTTAACTCCTCTTCCGCATTTACGGGTGCTGTATTGCGGACTTGACTTTGTTAGCCGTGGCTTTACCTTCGAGCAGACCGAGGAGCTCCAGCCCGAGGTCGATGGCGAAGCCGAGGCCGCGAGCGGTGGTGACGTTACCGTCGGTGACCACGCCGAGAGGGGAGTAGACAGCCCCGATAAGTTCCTCTTCGAAGCCGGGGAAGCAGGTAGCCGTCCTGCCCTCGAGCAGACCGAGGCGGCCGAGGACGGAGGGCGCGGCGCAAATAGCCGCGAGGCGCACGTCCTTTGCCGACAGCAGGAGTTGCCGCAACCCCTTGTGCGCGGCGAGGTTTTTGGTCCCCGGCATACCGCCCGGCAAAAAGAGCGCGTCGGCGTCCGAAAAGTCGCACTCGGCAAAGGTCTTGTCGGCGACAATCGTTATGCCGTGCGAGCCGACCACCGTCTTATCCCCGACGGAAGTCAGCACGACGTCCACGCCGCCCCGCTTCAGAATGTCCACAACCGCGAGGCACTCGACCTCTTCGCTCCCGTCCGCGATAAACGCGTATACTTTTTTCATAATTCCTCCTTTTGCGGTTAAGCTCCGCTCCCGCATATTCGGTTAAGCCCCGCTCCCGCATATCGCGGTAATCCCGCTTCGCCGTTACAGCCGCGCCCATACGCGGCTCTTTTGCGCACTCTTGCGGGCTACCGGCGAACAAATTATTGCACACTATCCCCGCACGCATATCCTTTCGCCTACTATTGCGCAATGTCCCGCATGGCGGGGAAGCCCTTACGAAGATATTATAACAAAGTCTGCGGGAAATTTCAATACATTTTTCCCTTTCGCCGCATAATAAAAGTTGAATGACGAAAATAATACGCACAGCGATATTCGCCTTGCTCGCGCGGATAATGGCGGGGGTGGACGCGAAGAGGGAGGAGCAGCCGTTACCGAGCGGGGTAAGGGCGCATTGCGACATACCGTACGGCACCGCCCCCGAGCAGACTTTGGACGTATACACCCCCCTCGCGCGAACCAACCTGCCCGTGATTATCGACGTGCACGGCGGCGCGCTCATATACGGCAACAAGTCGCTCAACAGGCGGTTCTGCTACGAGCTGGCTCTGTGCGGATATGCCGTGGTCTCCGTTAATTACCGCCTCGTGCCCGATGTGACGGCGGACTGTCAGGTTCGCGACGTGATGTCGGCGATGGACTGGACGGCGCGGAATATACGCGCATACGGCGGGGACGGGTCGGCGGCGTATCTGTGCGGGGACTCGGCGGGCGCCTTTCTCTCGCTTGCGGCGGCGGCTTGCTCGGCTCGCTCTGCTCGCAGGACGGAGGGGAAGGGGATAACCGTTCGGGGCTGCCTCTTTATCTCGGGGCTGTACGACCTCGACTCCTCGCCGCTTATGCGCTCCCTCCGCGACTTCGCGTTCTTCGGCAGGGAGAGAGCGTTATCCCGCATAATGAGCGCTCTTGCCGAGTGGTCGCCGCCGCCCTGCTACCTCGTCACCTCGCGCGGGGACTTCCTCCGCCGCCAGACCCTCGACTTTTCGGGCAGGCTGACTTCGGCGGGCAGGGAGTATTGTCTGAACTACGCGGGCAAGAAGGCGGGCAAGCGCGCGTACTCGCACATATACCCCGTCAAGCACCCCGAGTGGGAGGAGGCGCGGGCGATTATCCGTCAGGCTTTGCGGTATCTGACCGAGCACGGAAAGGGCGACGGCCAATAGCGCGCGGGAGCGTCAAAAAAAACGATTTTATTCCTCAAAAGTTAGTCAAAAACCACTTGCAATTTCGCGATAATCTGTTATAATAAACATACAATGGCAGGTACGGACAAAAAGGGAAAAAATAACGAGAGGGGCGCCCGCATAGTGGACAGGCGTTCTTTGACCGAGCCTAATAAGCCCGTCAGATCCTCTCCCGCGCCCGCTAAAACGGTTAAGCCCGAGGAGCCCGACGTTAAACCCGCCGGGACCGAACCCGCACCCGCAACAAAATCGGCTGTCACGCCCCCGGCAAAGTCGGCTAAAACGGTTAAGCCCGACCCTGACGGCGAAAAGCCCGCCAAGACCGAAGCCGCCGTAACGGATAAAGACGCACCCGCTCCGCGCGACTCCGCCGACTTATATGTCGAGGGGCAGGAAGTGACGGCAGAGACGGAAGAGAGCACTTCGGCGATCGACCTGCTCGACTACTCCGCCGCGAAGAAGAAGGGCAAGGCGAAAAAGAACAGCGAGAGGGTGCCGCCCGCGCTTGCCGAGAGGTACAACCCGACGGCGGACGACGGACTGACCGCCGCGCAGGTGGCGAAGCGCATAGACGACGGGCTGACCAACGAGGCGACCAAGGTCAAGGGCAGGACCTATCTGCGTATATTTACGTCCAACATATTCACCTATCTCAACGGGATAGTTCTTGTCATATTCATTGCGCTGGCGATAGTCGCCGACTGGTCGAAGGATTGGAGTAAGTTCCTCTTCGCCGTTATTGCGCTTGCCAACACGGGCATCGGGATAATACTTGAGATCCGCTCCAAAATGACGGTGGACAAGCTGAAGATAATAACCGCTCCGACGGCAATGGTGGTGCGGGACGGCAGCGTCCGCGCCGTGCCCGTCCACGAAATCGTGCTCGACGACATAATATACCTCGAAGCGGGCAAGCAGATATGCTCGGACTCGATAGTAGTGCGCGGGGAGTGCGAAGTAAACGAGTCCATGCTGACGGGCGAATCGGTGCCCGTACACAAGCGTGTGGGCGATACGGTGTTCTCGGGCGCCTTCGTGACCTCGGGAAGCTGCCGCGCGCGGGTGGATAAGATCGGTAACGACAACTATATCGAGACGCTCGCCTCATACGCAAAGAAGTACAAGAAGCCGAAGAGCGAACTAAACAACGCAATCAACCTTATCATCAAGCTGGTATCCATAGTCATGATACCGCTGGCAATCATACTCATTATCCGCACGGCAAACAGTCTGATTACCAACGGCAGTTACACGACGGTATGGGGGCATGACGGCAACGCGCTGGTATACAACGTCATAACATCGGTGTCGGGCGCGGTAATCGGCATGGTCCCGACGGGCATGTTCCTGCTGACTTCGGTCGCTCTCGCGCTGTCGGTGTTGCGCCTTGCCAAGCGGCATACCCTCGTGCAGAACATATATTGCATAGAGATGCTGGCGCGGGTGGACGTGCTGTGTTTAGACAAGACGGGCACCATAACCGACGGGTTTATGCGGGTTAAAAACGTCATACGCCTGCGCTCGGACGGTGAGAGCCTGTCGGATATCATAGGGGCGATGCTGTCGGCGACGGGGGATAATAACCAGACGGCGATTGCCCTCGGCGACTACTTCGGCTACTCGCAAAAGTTCGTGCCCAAGACGGTGGTGCCCTTCTCGTCGGTGCGCAAACTCTCGGCGGTGACCTTCGAGGACAAGGGGACTTATATGCTCGGCGCACCCGAGTTCGTTTTCGGCGAGATGGGGGTTAAGCTCCGCAAGCTCGTCGACGACAACGCCGCGCAGGGCTACCGCGTCATGGCGCTCGCTCACTCGACGGCGGAGATACACGGGGATAAGCTCCCCGCCTCCCGCAAAGCCGTGGGAATAATCGTTATCGAGGACCGTATCCGCGAGGATGTAATCGAGACCATACGTTGGTTCAAGGAGAACGACGTCGCCGTCAAGGTCATATCGGGCGACAACCCCATAACCGTCTCCGAAGTGGCAAAGCGCGTGGGCGTGGCGGACGCGGATAAGTATATCTCCCTCGAAGGGCTTTCGGCAAGGGAAGTGGTCGAGGCGGCAAACAGATACACCGTATTCGGACGGGTAACTCCCGAGCAAAAGAGCATACTCGTCCGTAGCATGAAAACCAAGGGTCACACCGTGGCCATGACGGGGGACGGCGTAAACGACATACTCGCCATGCGGCAGGCGGACTGCGCGGTGTCCATGGCTTCGGGCGCGGAGGCGGCGCGTAACGTCGCGCACCTCATACTCATGGATAATAACTTCACGTCCATGCCCGACGTCGTTGTCGAGGGCAGACGGGTTATAAATAACATAGCCATGTCCTCGTCGCTGTACCTGACCAAGACCATAATGACGGTACTGCTCACGATCGCCTGCCTTATCATCGGCTCGCCCTATTTCTTCACGACAAACATGACGCTGATGTACGAGATATTCATCACCGCCATTCCTTCGCTCTTCCTCGCCTTGCAGGTCAACAAGGAGCGAGTGCAGGGTCGGTTTATGGCGAATATGCTCAAGAACAGCGTACCCGGCGGCGTCACCATGTCCATAGCGATTATCGCGGTATATGTATATTGGACGCTGACGGCGCACACAACCCAGCTCGACGCGCGGTTTAACGATATGGCCGTGATCGTGCTGACCTTCGCGGGCTTTATGATGCTGATGCGGCTCTGCCAACCCTTCAATGCCTATCGGATAACCCTCGTGGTCGGGACGTTCGGGCTATGCGTGCTCGCGTCCAGCGTGCTTTCGCCCATGTTCGGCATTGTGTATACGCAAACGCTTGCGGACGGAGCTGAGGCTGCCGTATTGCGGCTTTCCGACTGGCTGTTTATTTCCACCGTCGCGCTTTCGGCTTATTGTATAGTGCAGATAGTGCACGCCGTGGTCAAGGCTATAAACGTCAATCCGCAGACCGTCGAAGTCGCCGAGGCAAGGGCGGAGAAAGAACGGCGCGAAGAACAGCGGCTGCTCGAAGCGCTTAAAAAAGAGAAGCTGTATAACGAGGACGACGACAGAAAAGAGACGGTAGTGGATATATCGTCGGACGCACCGCCGAGCGGGCAATAACGACTTCCCCGAGGAACTCCTCGGGGATTTTACGAGCGCGGAGGGGCGCAAATGACAGACTACGAAAATTGCACAATATGCCCGAGGGAGTGCGGAGTAAACAGACATATATCCCGCGGGTATTGCGGCGGCGGGGACAAGGCTCTCGTCGCCAAAATAATGCGGCACCGCTTCGAGGAGCCTTGCATAAGCGGGGACAGGGGGAGCGGCGGCGTGTTCTTTTCCTGCTGTAACCTGCGCTGTAACTACTGCCAGAACCGCGACATATCCCGCTCTGCCGTCGGCACCGGGATGACGGCGGAGGAGCTTTGCGCCGAGTTTCTCGCGCTCCAAGAGGCGGGCGTGCACAACATAAACCTCGTCACCGCAACGCCCTATCTCCCCACCGTAATTCCCGCTCTCGAAGAGGGGAAGAGGCGGGGGTTGAACATTCCCGTCGTATACAACACGGGCGGGTATGAAAAGACGGAGGCGATAGCCGCCCTCGCTCCGCTTGTGGACGTGTGGCTCCCCGACTTGAAATACGCCGAGCCCGCGCTCGCCGCAAAATACTCCGCCGCTCCCGACTATCCCGAAGTCGCCGTCGCCGCTATCGACGAAATGGTTAAGCTCTGCCCCCGACCGATAATTAAGGACGGGATTATGAAGCGGGGCGTAATCGTCCGCCACCTCGTCCTGCCCGGTCACGGCGACGACTCGGCGCGGGTGCTCCGAACTGTCGCGGAGAGGTGGGGAAAGAGCGTGCTGCTCTCTCTCATGCGGCAATACACCCCCGAGTTCGCGGCTGCGGAGTGCGACCTGACAAGGCGGGTGACTTCGTTGGAGTATAAGCGGCTGCTCACCCTTGCCCGCGAGCTGGGGCTTAACGGGTATTTTCAGGACGCGGACTCCGCTACCTCGGCATACACCCCCGACTTTTCCAAATTGCGGGAGTTATAACAAAATATAACAGAGTAACGCGGACGGCGGAATGGAAGATTTGCAAAAAGTCAGGCGGACTGCCGATTTATAAAAACCGAAAAGACGGGCAATAATCCGCGGTATGAAAACATATCGCGAGATTTTGTATTTATTGGGCGACAGCGCGGAAAAGCGGCGGATCGCGAGAGAGGCGGGGAGCGGCGTTGCCCGCGCCATGAACGACGAAGTGTCCTCGGTCTGCCGCGTGGAGGGCAGGGACTATTACGTCCTCGGCGACCACCCTTTCGCGGCGTTTTCGGCGTTTAAGTATATCCGCTATGAGCGCGCGTTGATAGGCCCGACAACCCGTAAGGAAGCGAAAAGACTGCTCCGCGCCGTTGGGGCAAAGGTGCGGCTGTCCGCGAAGATGGGCAGGATATCCTTCGTCCGTCGCCGCCTCGTCTCTCTTGCCGCACGAATAACGGAGGGCACGACGGCGGTGTTTATAGACCTCGACGGCGCGCCATATTCGCGGGAGCTGGCGCGGGAACTGAAAAGGGCGGTGCGCTTCCTCTCCCGCCGCTACTCGGTGTGGGCGGCGGTTACCGACTCACGGCTGGTCGAGAAGGGCGGACGGGCGACGGAGATAAAACCCCGCGCGGCGTTCGCTCGGCTTCGGAGTTACAGATCCAAAGTGGTGGGGCGGCGGACCATGCTTCGCCGCATAAAGTCCTGCCGCGCCGAGCTGCCCGTGACGGAGCGGGGGACGGTCGTTTGCGTGGAGTGAGGGCCAAAAGAGGCGGGGAGCGAAAAAACCTTGGGAAAAACGCGAAAAAACGTTTGACAGGGAGTGGAAATTTCTATATAATAATTTAGCCTGTGCAATTGCGTAGGCTCAGTCTTTGCTTTTCGGAAAATTCGGAGAGCGGACGGCAATACTACTAAAAAGGAGGTAGAGTAACATGCCCACTATTAACCAGCTCATCAGGAAGGGACGCGAGACAAGCGCGAAGAAGTCGGTATCCCCGCTGCTCGAGGCTTGCCCTCAGAAGCGCGGCGTATGCCTTTCGGTCAAGACCGCGACCCCCAAGAAGCCTAACTCGGCGCTTCGTAAGATCGCCCGTGTGCGTCTTGTGAACAAGATGGAAGGAACTGTTTATATTCCCGGTATAGGGCACAACTTGCAGGAACACAGTGTCGTGCTTGTTCGTGGAGGCAGAGTGAAGGATTTGCCCGGCGTAAGATATCATATCATTCGCGGAACGTTGGATACCAACGGCGTAGCGAAACGCATGCAAGCCCGCTCTAAATATGGCGCAAAGAAACCCAAATAATATCGCGCCCGAAAAATTCTGAATTCAAAGGAGATTAAAATCATGCCCAGAAGAAGCGGAGTTCCGAAGCGCGATGTGCTTCCGGACCCTATATACGGCAGTAAGGTAGTTACCAAGCTGACCAACCAAGTAATGCTGGACGGTAAGAAAGGCGTAGCGCAACAGATCGTCTACGGCGCTTTCGATATCATCAAGGACAAGACGGGCTCCGAGCCCATGGACGTATTCACCAAAGCACTCGAAAACGTCATGCCTCAGCTCGAAGTCAAGGCCCGCCGCGTAGGCGGTTCGACCTATCAAGTCCCCATGGAAATCCGTCCCGACCGTCGTCAGACCCTCGGCATTCGCTGGCTCGTCCTCTTCGCACGTAAGCGCGGAGAAAAGACGATGAAAGAGCGTCTTGCCGCAGAGCTTATGGACGCGTACAACTCGACCGGCGCGGCGTTCAAGCGCAAGGAAGAGATGCACAGAGCCGCAGACGCGAACAAGGCGTTTGCACACTTCCGCTGGTAAGTCGCGGAGTAGCGGCGTAACGCCGAAGCGGGGATAACCCAACCGAGGCGGAGCGCATGCAAAGGAGAATAAAATGAGTAAAAGAGAGTATTCCCTCGAAAATACCAGAAACATAGGTATAATGGCGCATATCGACGCGGGCAAGACCACGACGACCGAGCGTATACTTTTCTATACGGGTAAAGTCCACAAGATAGGAGAGGTACACGAAGGCGCCGCAACCATGGACTGGATGGAACAGGAGCAGGAGCGCGGCATAACCATTACGTCCGCCGCAACCACCACATTCTGGAAAACCAAGACGAGCCCCATGACGCGTATCAACATAATCGATACCCCGGGACACGTCGACTTCACCGTCGAAGTCGAGCGTTCGCTCAAAGTCCTCGACGGCGCTGTGGCGGTATTCTGCGCAAAGGGCGGCGTTGAGCCGCAGTCCGAGACTGTCTGGCGTCAGGCAACCAAATACGGCGTACCCCGCATGGCGTACGTCAACAAGATGGATATCAACGGCGCCAACTTCTTCAACGTTATCCATATGATAGAGACGCGCCTCGGCGCAAACCCCGTAGCTATACAGCTTCCCATCGGCAAGGAAGAGACCTTCAAGGGCGTTATCGACCTCGTCAGAATGAGAGCGGAAGTATACTACGACGACCTCGGTAAAGACGTCCGCGACGAGGAGATCCCCGCGGATATGATGGACCTTGCCAAGGAGTACCGCGCAAAACTTCTCGAAGCCGTTGCCGATCAGGACGACGACCTCATGGAGCGTTACTTCGAGGACGAGGGCGAGTCCTTCACCGAGGAAGAGATCAAGAAAGCGCTCCGTAAGGGCACTATCGGAATGAAGGTTATTCCCGTGACCTGCGGATCTTCGTATAAAAACAAGGGCGTTCAGCTTCTTCTCGACGCCATCGTGGACTTTATGCCCAGCCCTCTCGACGTGCCGCACATCAAGGGTACGCTTCTCGACGGGGAGACGGAAGAGGAGAGAGAGACGAGCGACGAAGCGCCGTTTGCAGGCCTTGCCTTCAAGATCATGGCGGATCCCTTCGTCGGCAAGCTCGCCTTCTTCCGTTGCTACTCGGGTAATCTTGCCACGGGTACCTACGTTCTTAACTCCACGAAGAACAAGAAGGAGCGCGTAAGCCGTATAGTCATGATGCACGCCAACAGCCGTACCGAGGTTGACGAGATCCACGCGGGAGATATCTGCGCGCTCGTCGGACTTAAAGATACGACGACGGGCGACACGCTTTGCGACCCCGCCAATCCCATTGTCCTCGAGTCCATGGAGTTCCCCGATCCCGTCATTCGCGTCGCCATCGAGCCCAAGACCAAGGCGGGACAGGAGAAGATGGCTATCGGTCTCCAGAAACTCGCCGAAGAGGACCCGACCTTCAAGACCTACACCGATCAGGAAACGGGGCAGACCATTATCGCGGGCATGGGCGAGCTTCACCTCGAGATCATCGTGGACAGACTTCTCCGCGAGTTCCATGTCGAAGCCAACGTCGGCAAGCCGCAGGTCGCTTACCGCGAGACTATCAGAAAGAGCGTCGACGCCGAAGGCAAATACATCAAGCAGTCGGGTGGTAAGGGTCAATACGGTCATTGTAAAGTCACATTCGAGCCCCTCGAACCGGGTGCGGGATACGAGTTTGTGGACAAGACCGTCGGCGGCTCCATACCCAAGGAGTTCATACAGCCTATAAACGAAGGTATACAGGAAGCGAGAATGAGCGGCGTGCTCGCAGGTTACGAGACCGTCGACTTCCGCGCAACGGTATACGACGGATCTTACCACGATGTCGACTCTTCGGAAATGGCCTTCCATATCGCAGGCTCCCTCGCATTCAAGGAGGGTGCGGCGAAGGCTAACCCCGTTATCCTCGAACCGATCATGAAGGTCGAGATAGTCATACCCGAGGAATATCTCGGTACCGTTCAGGGCGACGTAACCCGCCGCCGCGGAAACCTTCTCGGTGTGGACATCGTCAACGGCTCTCAGGTTATCCGTTCGGAGATACCCCTTTCGGAAATGTTCGGATACTCGACGGCGCTCCGCTCCAACACGCAGGGCCGCGGTCAGTACACCATGACCTTTGATCACTATTCCGAAGTTCCCCGCAACATTGCCGAAAAGATAATGGGCGAGAGAACCAAGAAATAATCCGTTTAGCGTAAAAAGTGCAAAACTCGGGCGTAATTGCCCGAAAATGTAAAAAAATCATTCAAAACTCCTTTACAAAAAGCCCGAGTTCGGTTATAATGTAGGGGATAATCAGGTAGAAACCATTATTAAAAAATCATTGGAGGAACAAACAATATGGCAAAGGCTAAATTTGACCGTAGCAAACCGCACGTAAATATAGGTACTATCGGTCACGTTGACCACGGTAAGACCACTCTTACCGCAGCTATCACGATGACTCTTGCGGCAAAGGGACTCTCTCAGAAGATGAGATACGAGGATATCGATAAGGCTCCCGAAGAGAAGGCAAGAGGTATCACAATTAACACCGCTCACGTTGAGTACGAGACCGCAAAGCGTCACTACGCTCACGTTGACTGCCCGGGCCACGCCGACTATGTCAAGAACATGATCACAGGTGCCGCACAGATGGACGGAGCAATCCTCGTCGTTGCAGCTACCGACGGCGCAATGCCCCAGACCAAGGAGCACATCCTGCTCGCCCGTCAGGTCGGCGTTCCCAAGATCGTCGTATTCCTCAACAAGTGCGACCAGATGGACGACCCCGAGCTTCTCGACCTCGTCGAGATGGAGCT
>CANPYH010000042.1 GCA_947588325.1 uncultured Clostridia bacterium | reverse complement strand
AGCGAAGAGCTACACCACTCGCGTCGGCAAAGGTCCTTTCCCCACCGAGCTGTTCGACGAGACCGGCGACTTCATACGCGAAGCGGGCTATGAGTACGGCACGACGACGGGACGTCCCCGCCGCTGCGGCTGGCTCGACCTCGTTATTCTCAAATACGCCGTGCGCGTGAACGGGCTTACGGGTATTGCGCTGAATAAGCTCGACACGCTCACAGGGCTTAAAACGCTCAAGGTTTGCGTCGGATATAGGAAGGGCGACGAGGTAATAACCGACTTCCCCGCCGATATTCACGAGCTGGAGAAGTGCGAGCCTGTGTATGAGACGCTCGAGGGCTGGACGGAGGACATAACCAAGGCAAAGACCCTCGCCGACCTGCCCGAATCGGCGCGTAAGTACCTCGCCTTTATCGAACGGTACATCGGGTGCAAGATCATACTCGTCGGCGTAGGTCCCGACCGCACACAGAGTTTCGAGGCGTAAAAAATAAAAAAAAATTCACCGACCATGAATATTTGCCGCTGCGGCGCACATACTGTTATTGCGATAACAAGTTCATGCGACAAAGCAAATCCAAACGGAAAGTGCGAATATTCATGCACGAACAAAGTTTTCGCTGATATAAAAGACTGCCATGAAAATCTTCATAGCAGTCTTGTTTTTTAATATCGTTTAATATTGTTTATCCGCTCGCCTTATTCCCCGTCGGTAATGGGCTTTGCCGCCGCGGTGAGAAAGGCCTGTATCAGCTTGTCGGGGTGCCCGACCTTGGAGTTAAACTCGGGGTGGAACGCCACGCCGATATGGAACTTGGACGTCGGGAGTTCGTATGCGTCGATATATCCCGCCTCCGACCTGCCCGAAACGAGCAGTCCGCACTTTTCCAGTTCGCCCATGTATGCGGGGTTCATTTCGTAGCGGTGGCGATGGCGCATGGCTATCTCCTCACCGCCGTATATATCGGCAAGCGCGCTGCCTTTTGTAAGCAAAGTGCGGTGACTGCCCTTCTTAAACTCCTTACCTGCGCAGACGACAGGGAAATCCTTTTCGCCGAACTCCGCGCTGCCCGCATGTTTAACCCCCGCGACGTCGCGAGCGAACTCGATCAGTCCCGCCTGTGCGCCCAGCCCTATCATGAGGCAGGGCAGGTCGTTTTTCCGCGCATATTCCGCCACGCCGACAGTGCCCGCAAAGCCCCGTTCTCCGAAACCGGCGGGGAGAATTATGCCGTCGTACTTGCCAAGCTCCGCAATCTCCTTTTTTGTGAGTTTGTCACTGCTCAGCCAGTCGAGTTTGAAGGTCAGCTGCATATCTATTGCCGCGTATTTCAGCGACTCGTACAGCGATATGTAAGCGTCGTGCATCTCGACATATTTGCCGATAATCGCTATCCTCGCCTGCTTGGTCTTTTTAACCGAATAGGCGCGGCGCACGACTTCCTTCCACTCGGACAGATCCGCTTCCCTGTCCTCGAGCTTGAGTTTGCGGAGGACGGCGCTCGCGAACCCCGCCGCTTCGAGGCGGAGGGGAATTTCGAGTATACGGTCGTTGGTAAGGTTCTCGATTATGCAGTCGGGATATACGTTGCAGAATGCCGCCATCTTCTTTTTACTGCCGAGTTCGAGGGGGTAGTCGGAGCGGCAGACTATGACGTCGGGCTGAATACCGACGTTCTGCAACTCCTTGACGGAGTGCTGGGTGGGCTTGGTCTTTTGCTCGCCGCTCATCTCGATAAAGGGGACGTATGAGACATGGACGTATGCCACGTTATTCTCCCCCGCAAGCACATTCAATTGCTTGAACGCTTCGAGGAAGGGCGTACATTCGATATCTCCGACGGTGCCGCCGACGTCTACGATTACGATGGTATCGTCGTCGAACTTGAGAAGCTGATTGCGTATTTCGTCGGTTATGTGCGGGACTATCTGGACGGTACTGCCGTCGTACTTACCCTCGCGCTCGTTATCTATAACCGTGCGGTAGATCCTGCCGCTGGTGATATCGCTCCGCCCGTCGAGATTGCCGTTAATAAACCGCTCGTAGTGCCCGATGACGAGGTCGGTCTCCGCGCCGTCGTCGGTGACGTATATTTCGCCGTGCTGGTAGGGCGACAGGTGCGACGAATCCACATTGAAGTACGGGTCGAACTTTTGCAGGGTGACTTTGTATCCCCGCGATTTAAGCAGCGCGCCGAGGGACGCCGCCGTTATACCCTTGCCTATGCCCGAGACTACGCCGCCCGTCATTACCACATATTTTGCCATGTTTCCTCCTATTGTTCGCTCTCTACCGTGAAGCCTATCTCGCTGAGCTTCATGCTGTTGTATTCTATCACCGAAAGCAAGCGGTCGAGTATGCGCTGTGCCTCCGCTTTGTCGGATATGCCGCGGGGTTTGGAGTCCGCAGAGTTGTCCGAGTGCAGATAGAAGTTGCGGGTTGAAAAGTATTCGGTGTATAACGCCGCCATTACCTCGGGATAAATCACCGAGCGTATCCGCTTTAAATACCCCTTTTTTAGGGAATACTTCCCGTTCGCGTCCTTCTCGTATGCCTGACCGATCATTTTCACGTTAATGTTCTGCGCGTGTTCGAGGTCGTATATGAACTTTTCGAGGGCACGGCAGGGCGCCATGAGAAGTACGGAGTAGTCGGACAGGCGGATTATATTGTTAAGGTCGGTTATTCCGTTGGATAAGTCGATCTTGGACGATTCCGAGAGGTACCGCAACGCCGTCGGCACATACTTTTTAAGCAAGCGAAGATTACTCTTGCTCTCAAGACTCGTCATTACTTCGGAGTAAAGACTGCCCGTGCCGCGAAGGGTGATCTGTCCGCCCTCTTCCCGCCGCACTTCCAGACTGTCTTTGCCGCGTGTCAGCGAGTACGCCTTCGCTTTGTCCTGTTGGGAGACGCGGACTTTAACCCCCGCCTCCGCAAGGTCCTTGACTATCCATTCCAACCGCTTCGCGCTCACGTTCTTAACCGTCGCTTGCGGGATAGCCTTGCCCCCGACTTCGGCGGTCGGCTTGGTTTGCGCGCCTTGCGTGCGCCCCGCCTTACCTGCCTTGCGCTCCTTCGCGGGTTTATCCTTGGGCTGTTGATTTGCCGTAGTCGCCTGTTTAGGCTTGTCCTTGGACTGTTGGTTAGTACGCGCTTTGGGCTGTTTAGTCTGTTTGTTATCTGCTACCGCGGGTTGCAACTGATTTTGCGTAGTCGCCTGTTTGGGTTTATCTTTGGACTGCGGCTGTTGCGCGGGTTTATCTTTCGGCTGTTGGCTTAATTGCTGTTGGCTTGCTTGCTGTTGTTTTTGTTTATCCTTGGGTTGCGCCGCCTGCGAAGGTTTATTCTGTTGTTTTTGCTGCCGAAGGGGGTTGTTTTGTTGCTTTAGCGGCTGAGCGCTCGGCTCCGTTCGAGGGACGACCTGCTTTTGCGGTGCGCTCTTGTCCGAAGCACGGTCGGCGTCCTTCGCGGCGGCCTGCGGACTGCCTGCCCCTTTGGGCGCATTGGCAGGTCGGGACTTGGGCGACGGGAGGAGCGGAGCGAGCTTGTCCAGCGCCTCCTTCTTGCCGTCGACCGTGAGTATTTTTGCGACGGTGTCGTACACGAAAGTAAACTTATCACCGCCGACAGAGACGTATTGATAAATTTCGAGGTGGCTTACTTCGGAGGTCGGGGTGAACTTTTTCCGCTCGTATCCCCTGCCCTCGATGGCGATGAAAGACGCGCTCACGGAAAATGCGTCAACGCCGTCTATCCTCACTCTTTCGGTCTTGCTCTCTTCCATAATCCGATTATACTACAAACGCCGTGAAATTTCAAGGGTTATTGACTATAACTCATAAATTTGACAAAAAACTCCCTTTGCGTCTTATTTCGGTTCGGTTAAAACTCGCCGCCCCCTGCTTTCATTGCCGTATTAACGCCCTTGCTCCCGCTTGCTTACTCGCTTAACCTGCGAGCTAACACGCCTGACCCAATATCAAACAGCATTAACCCGCAATTAACCCGATAATTAAACGGTACAACTCGCAAACAACTTTCTGCCAACTCACCGTCAACCCGACACTAACTCGCCCATAAACCCGCACTAACCCGCCATTGTCCCTCGCTTTGGCAAAGGAAAATGCAGTGCAACCGATCAGTCGCACTGCATTCTTCGTGGCTATGTCGCCTTATTTGTTATCCTTGGACTTTCTCTTTCTGAATCTGATGATGTAGATGATTACGCCCGCGATGATGAGTACGCCTACGATGATAAGCACAATCGCAAGGGTCGCCGTCGAAGAAGAAGAAATCTGATTCTTACCGACAACGGTGATGTAGCGGTCGATGGTGGAGACGTTGCCCGCTGCGTCGGTTACGCTGTATACGACGCGGTAGGTGCCCGCCTGCGTGAAGGTGTAAGGCTCGGTGCCGCTGTAAGGTCTCGTTGCGTGGTTAACCGTTGCGACTGCGTCGCCTGCGGGGTTGTAAAGCACTTTGGAGTAGGTGCAGGTCGAAGAGGTCTCGCTCGAGTCGAGCTTAATCTCCGCGAATCCGAAGGTGTCGTTAACGTTGACGGTCGCGCTCGAATCCTTTGCAATGTTCTTGCCGTTGATGGAGCCGATGTAGTTGATATCGAATACAGGTGCAACGACGTCGCCCGCCTTGATGGTGTAGGTAGCGCTTGCCGTCTTGCCGTTAGCCATAACCGCGGTGTATACAACGGTGTACTTGCCGTCAACCTTCGCCTCGAACAGGAACTCGTTACCGACAAGAGCCCCGCCATCGTAACCTGCGGGAAGCACGTCGCCCACTTTCGTGGTCTCGACTCTGCTGCCGTTCGGGTCGGTAACCGTCACGGTTATCTCGGTGGCGTTGCCCGTTGCCGAAGAAGCGCTGACGTTGGGAAGTTTGACGAACGCACGGTTGTCGCCGCTCGATATAGGCGTGTATGCGGGCATCGTGTCGCCGACTACACGGAAGGTTGCCTCGCTGTTATCGGCAGCCTTTGCGTCGAACATGGTCGCAACGCTCTCATACTCGTTTTCCATCAGGTTGGTAGCCGAGAGGGACTTGCCTGCGTAAACGCCCGTGCTGCCGTCGGTGTAGTTATACGAGATAAGGCTGTTATCGGTAGCGTCCGCTTTGGTCGCTTCGTTGTAGATGAATGCGTAGTCGCTGAAGTAGTAGGATACGTTGTCTTTGGCAACGAACTCGTTACCCATGAGCGAGCATCTGCCGCCCTTGATCGAACGGAGTATGCCGATCTTGTCGCCCGTAAGCTGGGTGGTGTACTCCGATTCAAGGTAGTAGGTCTTGTTGCAATCGATCTCGTCGGGAAGCGCGGTCGCTACGCCAGTGTCGGTGCCGCCGTTACTTGCTACGGTCATGAACGCGAGCTGAACGCTGCTCTTGCCCGAGACGTGGAAGCCGCGGACTACGAGCATGTAGGTGCCCGAAGTGTTGGGGGTGAAGCGGATGTTGTCGACGTGCAGGCTGTGAGTGCTGCCCGAGCCGTTGTCGCTGTAAGTCTCGAATGCGACGGTCTCGTCACGGTCGTTGACTGCCTTGCCGTCAGCGTCCTGAACGCGCTTGACGTACAGTTCGAAGCCTACATAGTTGCGGTTCTGCGCGTCGCCGTAATCGATGCTGAAGGAGCCGAAGTTGTACTCTTTGCCGATATTGCCCTCTGCGGTGTTAAGACCCTGCTCGGTGAATACGGGCTTGTAGTTACTTCCTTCCGTCGTGCCGTCGATAACCTCGACAGCCGTTACTTTATAGTCGCTCTGCCCTACCGAGTCGGTTGCGCGGAGTGCGACGTATACGGTGCTGCCCTTGTTGACCTTCGCGGTCTGCTCGTCGCCGTTGACGTCGTCTGCCGTAACGGTGAATTCGCCGTTCTTGACTTCGAGGGTCAATACGTTGGAGCCTGCGGAGGTGCCGAGTTCGATAGCGTTGCCACCGTCAAGCCAACCTGCAATTTTTTCGTCGGTAATGTTCTCGTCGAACTTGAGGTCGTCGCCATCTTTTGCGTTGAGGCTCTGGTTGAATATGATGTAATATTCGGTGCCGAGACGAGCGTCCTCGCTGTCGCTTGCTCTGACGTCGGTTATCGACTGCGTTGTCTTGTAGTCCCTGAATACGAGGTAATCGGGAGTTTTGAAGTCAACGGTGGGAATGCCCGAGTCGGTGAAGGAGGACTGAAGCTCGATGGAGTAGGACGAGGACTGGCTGTTCTTGCCGTCGGTACGGTTGTATCTGACGGTGTAGGTTCCCGTGTTGTTGGAATCCTTGATCATGGCGAAGTTGAAGAAGCCCTTGGTCACCTTCTCTGCCGCGTCGCTGTAGTACACGAAGGAGTAGGTATTGTCGGGAACCGCTTCGAGAGTGCCGTTAACCGTCCACTTACCCGTGATCTTGCCGTCGGTCTCGCTTACGGTGAAGCCGTCGGCGCCCTTGTTATAATCTTTGCTGAGCCAATATCTGAAGAAGTAGTAGGTATTCTCAGTGCCGCCGAAGGAGGTCGAACCCGAAACTCTGGATCTGTCCGAAGGCTCGGTAGCATAGATATTGGAGAAGGAGACGAAAGTCTTGGTGTTCTGGCTGCGTGTGAGCGTGAAGGATACGCCGAGATTTGCGTCGCCGTTGTTATCGATAAGCTCGGGAATCGGGAACATAATGTTCGTGTCCTCAACTTCGACCGTTCCGCTTGCGTCCTCGGGATCCTGCTTGAACACTCTGAGGCCCCATCTCGAAGGGATAAGGCTCTGGTCGAAGGACTTGACGACGGGCACTGTGTAGTCGCCTACCGTCAGGGTGAAGGTCTGGGGCGCAACGCCCTCGCCGTTACCCGTGCTGTCGATAGCGCGGTAGCTGAGCTTGTATGCGCCGTCCTCCGTGGGATAGAAGGACATGAACTTGCCGTTATCGAAGCGAGCGGGAACCGCTTCGGAAATATTGGTAGTGGTCTGTCTGTTGCCGTCTGCGTCGTATGCGTAACGCTCGTTCTCGCCCTTCTTGTAGAAGAGGGATGCGCCGTTAGCGTCTTTTGCCGCATAGCCCGTGGACTTGTCCACGACTACCTCGGGAACGTCGTATTCGGTTTCGCCGTAGGTGTGCTTGACGGATATTTCCATGACTACGCGATTGCCGTCGAAGTTATCCGAGACGGTTGCGGGCTGAACGTCGAACTTGGCGTTGGTCGAACCGCTCTGGTTGATACCGTTGATGGTCATCGTCGGGTCTTTGGTATCTTCGAAGTTGTTCTGCACCTGAACGGTGTAGTCAACACTCTCGATATTGTCGCCGCCGCCCACTTTGGCGTAGTATGTGATGAAGTACATACCGCCTTTGTCGGGCGTAATGGACTTACCTGCGTCGAGATCGGCCTTGCCGAACGTACTGACGGTGCCGTCGGGTGCGGTTACTTTCGCGAATACCGCGTTACCGCCGTCTGCCGCTCTCACGGGGAGAAGGGCGTTCTCGTCCTCATCATTATAATATAAGGTTGCGGTGGGAAGCTCGAAAGCGTCGCCTATTTTGCGGTAGGTCGGGACTACGACTTTGCTGTTATCGACTATGAGTTCGTAGTCGTATTCCATGTAGCACTCAACGCCGTATGTGTAGTTGGCGTATTTGCCGTGGCTCTCGTCGTTAGCGGCGTAGGTTATCTCGTAAACGCCGACTTCGGTTGCTTTGACTTTGCCTCCTACGGGTTCGACTTCGGTGCCGCCCGGGGTCTTGACCGTTACGGTCGCGTTGGTTCCGTCGGGGACGGTGATGTCGCTGCCGTATGCGACGCGGTCAACGATCTTCGCATCGACAATTTCCGTTGCCGCCGCGTTTACGGAAGAAGCGCTTCCGAATTGCAGAAAGGCGCCGGTTATCATAAACGCAAACGCAAGTACGAGCGCTGCGGTTACGGCAATTATCTTGCTTACTGTTTTTGACATTTGGATTTCTCCTTCGATTGGTTACTCGTTTTATGGCTTAACAGACTAAGTATATATTATACTCACGTCGATTGTCAAATAAAATCGATAAAAATAGCGGTATTTTTATGCGAATTTTCCTCACTCGAGGACGCGTATGATGTTTTCCACCCTGCTTTCGCCGCTTTGACTTTCTATTTCCGCCACTGCGCGGCGAACGTCGCTCTCATTGCAGGCGTGGGTGAGGAAAAATATTGCGGCGCGTCCCTTCTCTCCCTTCTGTATGAGGTTCTCGATACTCACGTTATTCTTGGCGAAAACGTTGGAGAGCGCGGCAAGCACGCCGGGTGCGTCGTTGACGGTTATGGAGATGTAGTACTTACCGACGAAATCGGTGGCTATCTCCACTCCGTCCTCCGCTTTGCCGTTGTTGTCGAAGTCGGAGTATAGCGGGGAGACGCGCTTGGAGGCGTACACAATGTCGCTGACTATCGCGCTGCCCGTCGGGTTCGCGCCCGCGCCTCTGCCGTAGAACATCAGGTCGTCGACGAAATCGCCGTTGACGAACACGGCGTTGAAGCTGCCGCCCACACCCGCGAGAGGGTGCGACTTGGGCACAAAGGTCGGATGAACGCGCACTTCGATACGGTCCCTCGCACGCTTGCCTATAGCCAGCAGCTTAATGACGTACCCCATCTCCCCCGCCATGCGGATATCCGTTTTGGTGACCTTGGTAATGCCCTCGCGGTACACGCAGGTATAGGGCACACAGGTGTGGAAGGCGAGCGAAGAGAGTATGGAGAGCTTGTATGACGCGTCGAAGCCCTCGACGTCGGCGGTCGGGTCGAATTCGGCGTAGCCGAGCTGTTGCGCCTCGGCAAGCGCCGCCTCGTAGCTCATTCCCTCCTCCGTCATTTTGGTGAGGATGTAGTTGGTAGTGCCGTTGATAATGCCGACTATGGAGTTGATAAGATTGGCTTGTAAGCTCTCCTGCAGGGCGCGAATGATAGGCACGCCGCCCACGCACGAGGCTTCGAAGTATAAGCCCGCGCCGCCCTTCTTTGCGGTGGCTTCGAGGGACGCCCAATGCTTGGATATAAGCTCCTTGTTAGCGGTAACGACGTCCTTGCCCGCGAGGAGCATTTTCTCGATAAAGGTCTTGGCGGGCTCTACTCCCCCCATAGTCTCGACTACGAGAGAGATATCCTTGTCCGCCGCGATCTCGTCGGGGCTGCTCGCCGCCGCTGCTTCGGGTATACCGAAACTGCGGATACGCTCGAGGTTCTTGTCTAACACCTTCTTGACGCGGAAGTCTATCCCCTGCGTTTTCATGAGAAAATCGCGGTGCTCGGTAAGTATCCGATACGTTCCGCCGCCGACGGTGCCTATTCCCATTATTGCTACGTTTACTGTTTTCATACTGTTCTCTGTGCTATCCGATAAAGCGTTAATTGAGTTAATATCTCGGCTGGAGATAATATCATTGGTTGAGTTTATATATAATGTTCAGCCCGCGGAGTGTGAGCGTTCTGTCCGTTATGTCGATAACGTTGCTGTTCTTGCGGATAATCTCCGAAAGTCCGCCCGTCGCGACCACCTTTGCGTCGCGGTACCCCGTCTCTTCCTTCATAAGCCGAACGATGCGTTCCGCCATGCCGATGTACCCTTGGAGCAAGCCCGACTGCATATTGGTTATCGTCGTCCGTCCCACTACTTTCGGTGGAAGCGTAAGCTCGATCTTGGGCAGTTTCTCCGCCGCCTGGGAGAGCGCGTCCGCCGCGCTTTTAAGCCCGTGCCCGATCGCCCCGCCGAGGAACTCGCCCTTCTCGCTGATGACGTTGAAGGTGGTTGCCGTGCCGCAATCGATGGTAATGCAAGGCCCGCCGTAGAGGTAATACGCCGCGACGGAATTGACTATTCTGTCCGCGCCCACCTCTTTGGGGTTGTCGTATTTAATGTTAATGCCCGTCTTGATCCCCGAACCGACCACCAAAGGTTTGGCTCCGAGGTAGTAATCGCAGACGTGCTCGAAGGTGTAGTTGAGTCCGGGTTTGACCGAGGACATAATCGCGCCGTTAACGCTCTCCGGCGCAATGCCTTTGGTGCGGAATTGAGAGAGTATGTCCAGCCCGTACTCGTCCCCCGTGCGCTGTTGCAGGGTGGAAAGACGGAAAGAATGAAGGAGCCTGTCCCCATCGAAAACGCCTATTTTAATGTTGGTGTTGCCAATGTCGATAGCAAGCAGCAATTTAATTCTCTCCTTCGGCCGCAGCGGGCTGTTTCTTGCGCGGCCGTCCGTCTGTGCCCAGCCTGAGCCCCCTGCGCACTCCGAGCGTCAATATGGGCGTAATGACCGTCGCCAGACCAAGCTCGGGAAGTATGTTGGTAAGGAACACCGCGTTAAATGCCGCAAAGAGCGGATCCCCTTTGGCGAACAGCCACAGACAGGTCAATGTGTAAACCGTATTCGCCAGGGCAGTGAACGCCCCGCCGAAGGCGAGCGCAACGGATTGACGAACCCCTTCGCGCTTCATGGGTTTCAATATCAGAGCGATAAGGACGTATACTCCGTAACCCGTGATTCCCACAAAGGTGCGCGGGAGTATGGATACAAGCGGGTTGTAAAAGGCTGTACGACCGAACATAAAGGCGGTAACAAGCCCCGCTACCCCGAAGAAAAAGCCCGACGCAATCGCGTACCAAGGGTTGTTACGGAGCATTGCGAAGGTCGCCGTCGCGGAGACGGAAACGATCGCAAAGGAGATGGGCG
>CANPYH010000041.1 GCA_947588325.1 uncultured Clostridia bacterium | reverse complement strand
TCGGCGAACTCCCTGTCATGCGATACGACAATGACGAGTTTTTCGGCGGAGAGTTTTTTAAGCGTTTCGAAAACGTCCTTGCCCGTCACGGAATCGAGCGCGCCCGTCGGCTCGTCCGCCATGATTATCTTCGGCTCCTTCACGAGCGCACGGGCTATCGCGACGCGCTGTTTCTGCCCGCCCGAGAGAGTTTGCGGCTTGCGGCTGCCCATTCCCGCGAGGTCTACCTTCTCGAGAATGCGCTCCACGTCCTCTTTACCGTGCTTCTTGCCCTGCAATTGCAAGGCGAGCGCGACGTTCTGCTCCACGTTGAACTCGGGGAGTATATTATATTCCTGAAAGACGAACCCGACATAGGTGTTGCGGTAGCCGTCGAAGTCGGAACTCGAAAAGTCCTTGCTCGACTTGCCCTCGATAATAATCTCTCCACCGTCGGGAGTATCCAGCCCGCCCGCAATATTGAGCAGGGTAGACTTGCCGCTGCCGCTCTTACCGAGTACAAACACCATGCCCGTCTCGGAAAAATCGAGGGAAACGCCGTCAAGCGCCTTCACCTCTGCCCCGCCCTTTACACTATACGTCTTAACTAAATCTTTTACCGAAAGCATTGCTATTCCCCTTTATTCGCGTTGCATATTCGTTTTGTCATATGCTCATTATATCCTATTCACATATTTCCGTCAATAGAAAACCGTTATATTTTACGACCCCCCCCCCGTAATTCGTCATCAATTGCAAAACTTTTCTACTTTATTTGCATTTTTTGTTGGAAAAGAGTTTTGCAGGGGGGAATGTCTTTTTTGAAAAAAAGCCATTCCCCCCTGCACCCCCTTTTTCAAAAAACTTAAAAACTTTTTATTTTTGTTTTGTTATGGGGGTTGCGTAGTCTAAATAACTAACTTTGTATGTTGCAAGACAATCCCCTCAGTCACCCTATAGGGTGACTGAGGGGATTGTCTTGTTAAATACCCGAAAAGCAATTGTTGTTTATCGGTAATTGCCATATCAGATATAAACCTATTTCCCGACGTACCAACTCGAGTGCGGCGGAGAGTACCGCTCGGACGTGCAAGAGAGGTTATTTCGACACAGGAGTTTACTATAATCCGTAAATGACTGTGTCGAAATGCTTTCGGCTCGCGCGTATCAGCGGCGCTATGTGCCGCGCCTGCCTGACGCGCAACTACTTGATACAAAACGCTGCATAAAGCGGGACGGACTTTATCCCTCCCTCTCTGCCGAAGTTTTTGCCCGAAATGCGTATGGCGTAGGGCGGGGCGTATTTGCCCGTGAATACATTAAGACTTTTAGACCTTACCGTGTCGCTCGCTTTGCACTCTATGGGAATAACATACCCCTCCGATTGCATTACAAAGTCCACTTCCGCGGTGTGTTCGGACGTCCAATAATACAGCTTCACGCCGTTTGCGACAAGCTGTTGGGCGACATAGTTTTCCGTAATCGCACCCTTTGCCTCGCCGCCGAAGTTAATATCCGACAAAACCGTCGAGAACGGCACCGTCATTTTTGCCGTAAGCAAGCCCACGTCGGACATATATATCTTGAAGCTCGTCGAGTCCTTATAGAACTCAATCGGCACTTTGCCTTCGCTCGCCCTCTCGCATTTAAGCGCCACGCCCGCTTTGGTAAGCCAATTTATGCTGTCCTCATACTGCCTTCCCCTCGCGCCGCTGCCTATATACTTATATTGGAACTTCTTATTCTCCTTGGCTAATTGCGCCGTTATGCTGTCATAGGTCGCTTCATGGCGTACCGCCTCTGCCCTTGTCGCGTATTTGGACATATCGGACGAGTAGTCGTTGAATATTCTGTTCTGCTTGATTCGTACGAAGTCGAAGTCGCGCTTCTCTATATACTCCGAAACGCAATCGGGCATTCCGCCAACAACCAAATACGTCTTATATAACTCCGTCGCCTTGCCGTGCAGTGCGCGCTCTAACGGCTTATCGCTCCCGTACGCCTCGGTTATCATACTCGCGAGCGGTTCATTCCCCGTCGCAAGGAGAAACTCGTAGAAGTTCATGGGATACATCGTTAAGCTGTCTGTTTTCCCCACCGGGAAGGACGCGCCCTCGCGGCTTGTAGCAACGCCGAGCAGACTGCCCGCCGCTATTATGTGATAAGTCGGCGCATTCTCGCAAAAGTATTTCAGCGCGGTTATCGCTTTGGGCGCAGCTTGGATCTCGTCGAAGATTATCAGCGTTTGCTCGGGCAGTATCCTTTTACCCGACAGCGCGTCGAGCGCCGTCAGTATCCTTTCGACGTCCAAGTCTTGCTCGAAAATCGAGCACAACGGCATGTTGTTCTCGAAGTTAAAGTACGCCACGTCGGCATAGTGCGCCTTGCCGAACTCGATCGCCGAGTACGTCTTACCCACCTGCCTCGCGCCGTATATCATTAACGGTCTTTTGTTCGGGTTGTCCTTCCACTTCAACAGTTCTTTTTCTATCAATCGCTCCATAACGCCTCCTTCTCCCCGTTTGCACTCTATCCTTAACTCCTATTTCCCCACGTTTGCGCTCCGTCCTTTTACCACCACAGCCTGTTGCTTCATTATATTAACTTATTTTCGGGCTTATGTCAAGAAAATGTGTATATTTTTCACATTTTTCATTTGTAAAATGTGTTACAATTTGCTTTTATTATTTTATTGTAAGTGTTTGCGGGGGAAACCTTTTTTGAGCAAAAAGGTTTCCCCCTATAACCCCTTTCCAAAAAAACTGAAAAACTTTTCAATTTTTTGTTATGGAGTTTGTGTGGAGTTGAATAACTAACTTTGTATGATACGGGACAATCCCCTCAGTAACCCTTGCTAAGGGCGGCCCACCTGCTACCCGAATTGTCGGGTGAATATGATACTTAACTTGTAGCATTACAAGGGTGTTGTCGTTTCTTGCTACGAGCGTAACTGACCCGTGTGGCCGCCCTTAGTAAGGGGGGCTGGCGCAACTTGTTGCGCCTGAGGGGATTGTTGAGTTCCATTGTAAGTGAAGTAACATATCGCCCGAAAACAGCAATCGTTATATAAAACTATCCTATTGAAAGCATAAAACACTCTGTAATCACAGAGTGCTTTATGCAATATTCCCGACGAGTTATTTCTTTTTCCTGCGAACGGCGGTGGCGACGGCGGCGGATATACCCGCGGCAAGGGCTACTCCACCAATGGGTAGGATTATCCCCAGCCAGGGCACACCTTGCGTTTGTTCGGGCGGAGTGGGTTCGTCCGCGCCCGTCATAAGTATCTCGAATACCAGCTCGGTATTCTTGTAACAGCTCGCGTCCTCTCCTTTATACACCGCTTTCGCCGTCATTCTGTTCCCCGTAACCTCGACGCTTCCGTCCTCCCATTCGAACCCGTCGGGAAGCGTTATATCCGACAGACTCGAGGCGGGCTTATCGCAATGTATTGTCGTGTCCACACTCGGCATTTCCGCTTGCTCTATGGTGAATGTGAGTTCCTTTGTCCCCGTGTAGTCGCCTTTGAATGTTACTATCACTTTGCCCTGCCCCACCAGCTTGTTGGAAACGTACTCTGTGTCATAGTCCTTCCCGAGCGTCAGCGTTAACTCTCCGTCCGTAGCTATTACATTCGGGGTTATCTCCGTACCGTTATATGTGAATTTATCTATATCCAAAGCCACGCTTAATGTCGATACGTCAGCGGGAGCCTCTTTTGTAATGGTTATTTGCAACTCTATATTCTCGTAGTTATCCCTATCCGCGGCGGTATATACGGCAATAGCGGTAATAGTCTCACCGTTGATTGGCGTTTGCGACTCTTTCCACTCCCAGCCCGCGGCGGTAAGCGGTATATCTTTTAATGTTTTAACTTTTCGCGAGATAGTCATTTCGGTATTCGGTATAGTCTTGGGTTGTGCGGCTTTGGATATGGTAAACGAAGTTATATCCTCGGCTGCTTTATAATTCTTCGACTGCGCTATTACCGCCCTGATCCAATATGTTCCCGCGTTGGTGGGTTTGGCGGGAGTAAACTCTCCCTCCTCGCTGTCCGAGTATGTATAATTGACTTCGGCGGATTCAATCTGTCCTTCCACACTCGGCTCGGGTATTGTCTCCGCACCGTAAGTCCACCCCTCTTGCGTAACCCTGAAGTTATCCCGCTCCGCTCTGTCAATAGTGAACTCCAGCGTTACTTCCCCCGTATAATCGCCTATTCCTGTAACAATTACGCTTGCCTGTCCCGCCTCGGTATTATTGTTATACTTGACTTCGTAATCTGTATCGCGTTCAAGAGCATAACCCCCGTCGGTAATAGCAACGTTCGGTGTCATGGGCGAGCCGTTGTATGGGTATGTCGTCTGCTCCAACGACGAAGCCAGCACCTGTATATCTTTCCGCGCCTCTTTGGTAATGGTTATTTGCAACTCTATGTTTTCGTAGTTGTCTTTGTCCTCGGCGGTGTATACGGCAACGGCGGTAATGGTCTCACCGTTAATTGCTTGGCTCGGATTCTGCCACTCCCAGCCCGCGGCGGTAAGCGGTATCTCCTGCAATGTCTTTGCCTTGCGCGATATGGTCATTTCGGTATTCGGTATAGTCTTGGGTTGCGCGGCTTTGGATATGGTAAATTCCGCCGTAGCCGTTGCCGCTTTGTAATTCTTCGACTGCGCTATTACCGCTTTGATCCAATATGTCCCCGCATTGGTGGGTTTGGTAGGAGTAAACTCTCCCTCCTCGCTGTCCGAGTATGTATAACTTACTTCCGCATCCTCGTTCTTCCCTTCCACACTCGGCGCAGGTATTGTCTCCGCTCCGTAAGTCCACCCCTCTTGCGTGACCTTGAATTTATTCCGCTCCGCTCTGTCTATGGTAAACTCGAGTGCGGCAAAGCCCGAGTAGTTATTTATCCCCCAAACGGTTACGCTACCCGTGCCCGCATTTACGTTCTCGCCGTACTCGACTTCGTAGTCTGTATCGAGTTTAAGCTCGACCCCGCCGTCCTGCGCTATAACCTTGGGCAGTTTTGCCTCCCCGTCATAGACGAAGGAATTACGGTCAAGGCTCAACGTCACCGACGCAATATCCTTTTGCGCCACTTCGCGCTCGCGGGTGATAGTGACAGGCACTTTTAAGTTGGCGTAGTTCTTCCAATCTGCGCCCTTATAGACGGCAACCGCCTCGGCGCTGTCACCCGTGAAGTCGAAAGTTTTTTGCCACTCCCAATCGGGCTCGAGGACAATTTCGCTTATGTTCTTAACGTCCTTGCCCGCCGTCAAGGTACTCTTGGGCTTTCCGCTCGGCCACCTCGCCTTACCGATCTCGAAATCCTGACTTATCTCGTTGGTGTACTTCCCGATTCCACTGACAGTCACCGTCGCAAGTCCTGCGTTGGTGTTATTTTTAACCGTCAGTTCGTAGTCGTCGGCACCGAGTTCCTTGCCCGCATAAGTCACCTTGACCCTCGGCTGAATACTCTCGCCGGTGTAGACGTACTTACCCAAAATTTCCATGTTGGCAAGCGATATATCCGTGGCGGCGGGACGTGGACCCTCGATTTTTTCCACATAAAAGCCCGAGTACGGATTTTGGTAATTGCCCGCGTCCGCGCCCTCGTATATGAGCGTATACGGATATTGCGACTTGCCCATTTTAAGCGGCTGTTCGCTGTCTATCCATCTCCACCCGCTCGGAATCTCGATATCGTGCAGATTGACTATGTCGTCATAGACCCGCAATGTTCCGCTTATTCGCCCGGGTACATATTTAGCTTTTGCGACCTCGAAACAAGTCGTTCTTTCCCCGCGATATGCGCCCGCGCCCGTAATCTTCACCGTCGCGGTACCGACAACGTCGTTGCCCGAGAACCCGATATTGTAGTCCTCGCCTTGCGTGAGCAGTTCCTCGCCGAAATACACCTCGACGGGCGGGGTCAATTTCTCCCCTTTCTCGTAGAAAACAAGCCTGTCCTCGATCTCGATTCGGGCGTACTTTAAGTCCTTACCCAAATCCGCGCGTCTTTTGACGGTGTTGGTTATCGCTCTGATCTTGGCGACATAGCTATAACTCGATGTGTCGGCGTAGTTCTCGCTCTCTTTGTAGCTCTCCCACTTGCCGTCGATATAGTAATAAGTCATATCGTTGACAGAGGATCTGTCGCTCGTGCAAGTGGCTACGGGACGTTTATTCGCCTGCTCGCTGCTTATGACTATGGAAAAGAACTCGCCCTGCTCCAGCTTAACGGGGTTATCCAGATCAATTGTATGGTAGCCCGCGACATCTATGTGTGCGGTCTTACTCTCCACGGCGGGACCTTGCTCGGGGTTATTAACCTCGTCGTTGACGTCGCCCGGGTTTGCGTTAAGTCCTTTATGTACCTCAACCGTGACGTCTATCCCGCTTAAATCGGTAAACATTGTTACGGCGGTGAGCTGTTCCTGCTCCGTTGACGTCGAGAGTTTAGCCTCATATATAGCCGCTTGCTTCTCCACCTCTGCGCCCGCTCTTGTGTACGAGATCTGTCCGTCGTAGTGGTATATGTTTTGGTAGTCCTCGCGCATGGCCACATCTACCACGTAGATCGCGGCGATGGGCTGTTCGTAGGACATATAAAAGCAAGAAACGCCATTGACGTTGTTATTTCCGTAAGGTCCCCAGCTGTTCTTGACTATCCAGGCGCCGTTGCTTGTCGGCATGCTCGGGGAAAAACCGCTCCGCTCTACCGTGTCGTCCCAGCCGACAATTAATGACTCGTGATTGGTGTTCGACTTGCCCGAATAGTACTTTGACTGATATTGCGGCGCGACGTAGCTGAAGGACACCGAGCCGTACTCCAATATGGCACGCTTAATATCGTTCGTGTTTGCGGAGATTTTATGGTAGTTCTTGACGGCGTATCTTGACTGCATAAGCTCGCCGTTCATCGCGTCTAAATCGCTTAAATTCAGCGAATCGTTTTGCCGAACCAGAGCGAACCCTTCGGTCATGGTGTCGTAGGCGTTTGAGCCGTTGTCGCCCGAATCCCATATCCCCGCCATACCTGCGTCCTGCGCGGTGAGGTATAACGGATCGTGCAACCCGTCGCGGTTAAACCGTGCGTATGCAAGCAACCTTTCGTCAAGATCGAGATTGTCTTTGGTCGCGGCGGCGTCTATGCCCTTGCGCAATATGTTGGATTCCACCGCCCCCACCGTAGCATATGCCCAGCAAATGTTTCTGTTCCCCTGATTTTTGGTCGAGGTCACTATGTTGTACTTTCTCGAGTCGAAGGTGGGCAGGGTCGCCCAATAGTCCAGCTGTCCGTCCCCCGCCTTTTGCAAGTCGGCAAGATCACTCGGCGGTTCATGGCTTATTACTTCGTCCGTCGTTTGGTCGGGGGCAATCTCGTCCGCTCGGGCAAAATCTGCGCTGCCCAAGCAAAGCACCGCCACGGCAACAGCGACAAGCACAGCAAAGAACAAAATGACAACAAGCAGTTTCCACCTGCCCGCCGTCATTATTGTTTTGTTATCCGACCTTGCCATTCTCGCCGCGCCTCTCCGCATTTTAATTATATATCATTATATATCATTTCGCCCCTTTGGGCAATACAATTCGGGCAAATAATACAACTTTCCCACGGGGAAAAATTTATTAATTTCATTTATGGAATGGTTGACATTTCATTTTTGGAAAGATATGCGCTATCTGAATAAAAAGTTCCCGCGAATTTTCATAAAATATTGTACAATTATATTGACAAAATCGTACGATATGCGTATAATAATAGTACTAATTGTGGAGGTAAGGCTATGTCTATTACAGCTACCGAATTAAAAGAAAATCTGAGCAAGTATCTGCTTCTCTCCGCGACAGAGGATATTTTCATCACGCGGAACGGGAAGGTAATTTCCAAGCTCACCAATCCTTTCCAGGACCGAATCGACGTGGCAAAGTCGCTGTTCGGCGTTTTGCCTGCGGACGCCGCTTTGGTAGAGGCGCGGACTGAGAGGTTAAAGAAAAAATGAGAGCGCTGATCGACACCTGCGTCATTATCGACGCCCTGCAGTCGCGCGAAAATTTTGCAAAGGACGCGCAGGATATTTTTCTCGCCGCAGCTAACAACTCCTTTCTCGGCTACATTCCCGCAAGCGCGGTGACGGATATTTACTATCTCATGCACCGCTACACGCACAGCGACAAGACGTCGCGCGATACGCTTAACAAGCTATTCACCCTTTTCGACGTGTTGGATACTGCGGGCATTGACTGCCGAAAAGCCATACCGTCACCCGTCGCCGATTTCGAGGACGCCGTTATGGTCGAGACGGCACTCCGCTCCGAGGTCGATTGTATCGTTACGCGAAACGCCGACGATTTTACCAAATCACCCGTATCGGTCCTTTCCCCGAAGGCCTTCCTTGAAAAGCTACAAACCGAATAAATAAAACCTATATAAAACATGAAAAGTCCTTGACTGAAATATTACACATTCCGGTCAAGGACACTTGTTTTTATTTCATTAAATAACTGACCTGTCGGCCCGACATTTCGTCTCATGCGCTCAACACGGCGCGTCCATTCAAGCAACCGTATCCATACAAAGCAACAATATTCCCGCAATCTGGCTACAAAATAATACTGTGCATATTTTGAAACCAAGTCCTATCGGCTCACGATTTTCCAAACGACGATAAATTATTACCGTCATCGGTATCGTCCACGCAAGAGGTATCAGGAAACCGAGGCCGGAAACGACACAGCCGATTATCATAAAAATCTTTATAGCCAAAGACATTTCATCTCTTTTAGACGACCGTGCCTTATAATCCGCCGTGAGACATCCGCATTTAGGACACATCATGGATTCATCATATAATTCTGCTCCACATTTAGTACAATATTTCATAATTTTCTCCTAAAAGACGCCTACTTTTTTATTATATCAACCCCGGTATCAACAAGACCAGCCACGACCTGTCGTCCGATACGAACCCAATCCACGCATAAAGACCGATAACTCCAAAAACCGCACCGACAATAATACCCACAATCGCAAAGACCTTCCCTCGATGTTTTTCCCTTGTGCAATTCACAAGTCCGATTACAGAATTGATGACGCCTGCAATCGCAAGAAGACCGAATACATTGAGAATGGATAAAATCGACGACAATGAAAGAATAAATCCAACAAGAGCGCAGACATTGATCGGAGCAGAGGCATTGACCTGAGCGGAAGGTTTTCCCGTCCTTTGCGTTTTTTCATACCTTACCGCACACCCGCATTTAGGACAAATAACCGCTTCATCAAAAAGTTCGTTGCCGCATTTCTCACAATATTTCATACTATACTCCTTATGCCGTGCGTTTGAAATCGTCGATGTCTGTGGGGTTATAACCGAAAAATGGACGCACTATTCCGATAATCAGCAAAAATTCCCTATCGACATTAGATTGAATATAATTGCCGTTTTACTGCGGAAGGAAACTATAAATTTGCATTCTTCTTTGTTGCCATATTTCGATTGTTTTTCTTCCATAGCAACATCTTCTTGTTTATTCTATCAAGTCTTATAAGACTTGTCAAGTATTTTAAGACTTGAAAATCATATAATATGAATATATGAAATTCAGAGAACGATTGAAGGAATTACGCGCGGCAAAAGGATTGAGCCAAATGCAACTTGCGCAAGCGATCGGGGTCAGCCAATCGGCGATTGCAAAGTGGGAACTCGGCAAGACCGAACCGACCGCTTCGGCAATCATTTTGCTTGCCGCATTCTTTGATGAAACCACCGATTATCTTTTGGGCGTTACGGATTAAACGTCGTTTGCAAACAAAAACCGCAGGACTTTGCCTGCGGTTTTTGTTTGGCTCCTCGGATAGGCACGCGTATTTGCCTATCGGCAAATCCGCCGACTTCGGGCGGCCACACGAGGTTTATTGCTCACGCGATAATATGTAACTAATTCGTCGCAAGCAAGACAATCCCCTCAACCATAGGCAGGCGCGGCACTCTCCGCCGCGCTGAAGTTGGTTCGTTATTAAAATGATTATATTTGATATATCCTCGCTTTTCTTGTAAGCCCTTATTATTCGGGCTACAAGCAAGACAATCCCCTCAGGCGCTACGCGCCAGCCCCCCTTACTAAGGGCGGCCCACCTGCTACCCAAGTTTCGGACACATAACCAACAATCTTGTAATAATACAAGTTAAGTAACATATTCCTCGAAAGGCGGGCAATAACTGTGGCCGCCCTTAGTAAGGGGGGGCTGTCTGCCGTCAGGCAGACTGAGGGGATTGTCCTGTTAGCTACCCGAGAAGAAATGATTACTCAAAAAGTAATGATTGTTATATCAAATTAAAACCTATCCTATACGCTAAAAACAGTCCACCGGACTGTTTTATTAGTGAGCGGCGGAGAGGTGCGGTCAGACGGGTGGGAGACGGAACTCCGCGAGGGAGTTTACTAAAACGTAAATGACCGAGCGTGAGTGAACGTCGGTGCGCCCGTATCACCGCGCCTATTGCGCCGCGAACAAAGCGAGCGCCTTCGAAAGAGATTCAAGTCCTATCCGAGAAAAAGAAATTCGCCCCGTTGGGACGAATTTCTTTTTGGCTCCTCGGATAGGCACGCGTATTTGCGTTCGCAAATCCGCCGACTTCGCGATTACAAATCGCTCGTCCGCTCGCTAAAAACAGTCCACCGGACTGTTTTATTAGTGAGCGGCGGAGAGTGCCGCTCAGGGGCGCGAAAATCAAGGCTTCGCGAGGGCGCATACAATAGCGTATGTAACCGAGCAGAAGCCACGATTTCTCGTCGGTCATGAGCGGTGCTATTGCGCCGCGAACAAAGCGAGCGCCTTCGAAAGAGATTCAAGTCCTATCCCCCCGCCAAAACAAAAACCGCAGGACTTTGCCTGCGGTTTTTGTTTTGGCTCCTCGGATAGGCACGCGTATTTGCGTTCGCAAATCCGCCGACTTCGCGATTACAAATCGCTCGTCCGCT
>CANPYH010000040.1 GCA_947588325.1 uncultured Clostridia bacterium | reverse complement strand
TTCCGACGAACTGCAACCGCCTGTCAACCCCCGCGAAGGCGTTAAGCCCCCGCACTATCTCGTCGTTGTCCGCGCCGTACTCCATTGCCGCGGCGACGGCGAACACGGCGTTGGTCGCGTTATGCCTACCTAAAACGTTAAGCCGTGCGCGCAGTATTCCGTTCGGCGTCTTGACGGAGATCGAGGAGCCGCGGCGGTCGGGCGCAAAGTCTATCAGCGCATAGTCGCCGTGCGTTCCAACAGTTATCTGCCGCCCGAGGGGTTGCGGGCGCAGGACGGTGACATACTCGTCGGGAATGATCACCGTTTGTGCTCTCATGGCAAACCGTGCGAAAGAGGTTACGAGCGAGGAATAGCTCTTATAGTAGTCGGTGTGGTCCAGCTCGACATTGAGCACAACCGATATATCCGAGCGGATATGCAGGAAGTTACTCTTATACTCACAGGCTTCGGCGACGAGTATATCCCCCTCCACTCCTCCCCGCGCTCCCTCTATGCTCCCGCCTATGTGTACTGCGGGCGAGTAATTTTGCAGCGCAGAGGCTACCATACCCGTCACCGTCGTCTTGCCGTGCGTACCCGCAACCGCTATGACCGTGCCGAACTCCTCGCTTATCCTGCCGAGCGCCTCCGCCCGCGACATAACGGGTATCCCCCGCGCCTTTGCCGCAACGAGTTCGACGTTGTCCTCCGCTATCGCCGAGGTGTATATAACGAGATCCGCGCCCTCGACATTCTCCGCCGAGTGACCGCCGAGAGCGGAGTCGGATCCGCTGACGATTACGCCGCGACGGCGATAATACTCCGCAAGCCATTGCATACTCACTCCGTTTATGCCTATGAAATGTATGTGCATAATCCTCTTTTATGAAAAAATGCGCGCGAGTGTTACTCGCGCGCCGAGGGAGGGTCAACCGCAGGTTTTATCCCGCGGAAAACATCACATTATAAGTCATTTTAACAAGTCCGTTCCAAACCTTCTCAATAATTTTTAATAAATCCTTTCCGACCGTTCGCTCCCGACCTTTTACGTCCGTTCGGCCCTATTTTGCGAAGAACGCCACGGCTATTGCGCCCGGCCCGACATGGGTGCCTATCGTACTGCCTATCATGTATTGCGGAATACTCTCCGTCTTGCCCTTCCACAAACTCTCGCTGTCGTGCAGGTACTTCTGCAAAAAGTCGTCGGACAGTCCCGAATACCCCAAAGCGTAGGGCATATCGAAGTCAATACCGCCGCAGTCGGCGACGAGCTTGGTCAGCAGGTTATTACCCCGTTTGGAGCCGAGCGCCTTGCCCACCACCTTGACTTCGCCTTTTATCACCCACACGACGGGTTTAATGGAGAGCAGTTCGCCGAAAAACGCCGTTGCCGCGGATATTCTTCCGCCCTTTTTCAAGTATTTAAGCGTACCGAGCAGGGCGAGAAGCTGTATTTTGGACCGCTTTTTCTCAAGCTCCGCGGCTATCTCCGCCGCCGTCAGCCCCCGCTTAATCAGGCGCAGGGCGTACTCGCACAGTATCCGCTCGCCTATGCAGGCGTTAAGGCTGTCCACCACCCGCACTTTGCCGCCGAATTTAGCCGCCGCCCGAACGGCGTTGTCGTAAGTGCCCGAGAGCTTGGAGGAAAGCACGATGGCAACGACCTCGCTCCCGTCCTCCGTCATTTCGGCGAAGCGTTCCTCGAACCTATACGCCGTTATCTGGCTGGTTTTGGGAATCTCGTTACTCTCTATCAGCTTTTCGAAGAACTCCCTGTGCGACAGGTTTATCCCGTCGAGGTATTCCTCGTCGCCGAACCGAAGTTGTATGGGAAGTAGTGTTATGCCGAGCGCTTCCGCCTCCGCTCCGTCTATGTCCGTCGATGAATCGACAAGCAGTTTAACCATATTATCTCCGCTTATTCCGCAGCGCCGACGAGTTTGGCGTAATAGTTCTCGAGATTTTCGGTAATGTCGCCGAGTGAGCGGTAAAACGCCGCCCGTTCCTCCTCGGTAAAGTCCGCGCCGACCTCTCTGACCGCGCCCTCTGCCAGCGCGAAGAACTCGCTCGCCATCTCCCGTCCCCTCTCCGTCAGGGTTATCGGGGCGTTGTAGCCGCATTGCGAGCATGTCACAAGTCCGCACTCCGACAGCTCCTTGACCGCGCGGGATATTGCAGCCTTGTCCTCGAGGGTGAGCCGAACCAGTTCCCCCGCCGTCAGCCCGCTCGGGTGCTCGCCGAGATAGTATATACACATGGCGTGAACGGACTTCAGTCCGTACTTCTTCATCTCCAACATCTTGATCCTCTTAACGAGCTTGTCGAGCTTCATGATCGCCACTGTGAAATTCTCGAATACTTTTTCCAAGGCCGCCTCGCCTGCCGCAGAATTAATGTGTAACTGTATTGTATTATGAATTTGTTGATTTGTCAACAATTTTACGCCGATAAAAGAAAAATGCTCCCTTTGGTAAGAGAACATTTTTCGCGGTTATAATTCTCGCCGATCAGAGGAGTATGCAGAGCACGCCGCCCTTACCCTCGTTCACTATCCGACTTAATGCGCGACGCATCTTCTTTTGCGCGTCGGGAGGCATGGAGTTAAGTTTGGTAGACAGCCCCTCGTTCACGAGCGAGTGCAGGCTTTTCCCGAACATATTGGTCTCCCAGATGCCCTTGGGGTCGTTCTCGAACTCGGCGAGAAGGGACTTGACGAGTTCCTCGCTCTGCTGTTCGGTGCCGACAATCGGGCTGACCTCGGACTCTATATCCACGCGCATAATGTGCAGGCTGGGCGCGCTGGCTTTGAGTCTTACTCCGTACTGCCCGCCGCGCTTGACTATTTGCGGCTCTTCCAACGTCATATCTTCCATAGTGGGGATAACCACGCCGTAACCCGTTTCTTCCACCTCTTTAAGCGCGCCCGATATGCGGTCGTAGCCCTGTTTTGCCTCGGCAAGCTCCTTTATAACGCTCATAAGCGCGAAGTCGTCCTCTATCTGCATGCCGCACTCTTCGCTCAGTGCCTTATAGAACATCTCGGGCGAAGCGGAGATCTCATACACTATACTTCCCGAACCCGGGGATATCGACTTAACGGATATCGGCTCGAAGTCGGCGTCGCCCTCAAAAATATCGAGTATGGTCTCGTAGTCGCGCATTTTAGTCATGCCGCTCGCCCGCGACTTAATCTTGCCGAGCAAGGAGGAAATGAGGGAGTTATCCTTGGGCAGGGCGCGGAGCCACCTCGAAAGTTCGAAGTCGGCTGTGCGGAGAGGGAACTCCATAAGCACGCCGCCGAGCAGTCCGACTATATCCCCTTCGCTCATGTTCAACACGTCCATGGCGATGACCTGTGCGCCGTACTTCTCGGACATGGCCGCCGCAATCTTCCTCGTCTCTTCGCTGCTTGGTATGGTCGTATTCAGCACGATAACAAAGGGCTTGCCGATCTCTTTAAGCTCGCCGATTACCCGTTCTTCCGCGGGGACGTACGCCGAGCGCGGGAGTTCGGTGGATATGGATCCGTCCGTAGTCACCACTATGCCGATAGTGGAGTGCTCGGTAATTACCTTGCGGGTGCCTATGTCCGCCGCTTCGGCAAAGGGTATTTCGTCGTCGTTCCAAGGGGTTCTGACCATGCGGCTTTTATCCCCGTCCATACTCCCTTCGGCGCCGTCCACCATATATCCGACGCAATCGACGAGGCGGATACGCGCGTCTATCCCCCCTTCGAGTTCGACGGAGACTGCCTCGCTCGGGACGAACTTGGGCTGGGTGGTCATTATCGTTCTGCCCGCCGCGCTTTGCGGGAGTTCGTCGGTCATACGCTCTTTTTCGGGCGCGTCCTTCATCTTGGGCATTACGAGTTTTTGCATAAAACTGCGTATAAACGTGGATTTACCAGCGCGGACGGGTCCGACTATTCCGAAATATACGTCGCCGTTCGTCCTCTCTCTTATGTCTTTGTATACGTCAAATTCTTCCATACGCGTCCTCCTGACTGCTTAATAGTATGCGAGGGCACGGGCGAATATGCAAAACGCTCCCGAAAAAATCGAGAGCGTTTATCGCGCGTTTAAGTTATTTGTTCGAGCGCCTTTTACTTGGCTTTCTCCGCTTTGGGCTTTTTGGGGAACAGCACCGTTCGGTTCTCCGTGCCCGAGAACAGCCGCAGCACGTTCTTTCTGTGCGCGAACAGCGACAGCAGGACGAGGGAGAATATCAGCGCGAGCACGGCGGGTATGTATCGAGGCTCGCCGTATAGCCCGCTATACCAGCCGAAGGGGTATGTGACAGCGGCGAAGATATTGGGGGTATAGATCATTATGAAGGAGCTTAACGCGCCGATCTTAAAGAAGATAAGGAAGAGCAGACCTATACCGAATGCCGTCAGCGTTACGACGGGGTTGGAGACAAACGATATACCGATTATGCAGGCTATTCCCTTGCCGCCGTGGAACTTCATGCATACGGGATATATTCTGCCGATTACGACGGACAGCCCGCTGACGTACAGTCCGAGTTTGTCCGACTGGTCCCAGAAACTGCCGAAGAGCCAGCCGTCGCCGCACAGCCACCACCAGAATATGAGGGCGGGGATAGCGGCGGAGAGCGCGTCGAGCACGAGGCATATCGCGCCGATCGCCTTTCCGTAAGAGCGGATCATGTTCATGGTGCCCGGGTTGCCGCTACCGCTTTTTCTTATGTCGCCGTGCTTGATTTTGGATATTATGATCGCGAAATTCAGGTTGCCTATGAAGTAGGACAACACGGCTATTATTACGATCTTCCATGCGAATATCATGATTTACTCCTTTGCCCTTCCCCTTTTATTGCTTTTCTTCCCGTCCGACGAATTTAAGTTTGATGGGAGTACCGCTTAAATCGAAGGCTCGGCGCAGACAGTTTTCGAGATATCTCTTATAAGAGAAGTGAACGAGTTTATCGTCGTTAACGAACACGACGTACGTCGGCGGGTTGGTGTCCGCCTGCGTCGCATACAGAATTTTCAGACGCTTGCCGTTATGCACAGGCGGTTCGGTCGTCCTCGTTGCGTCGAGTATGACGTCGTTCAATACTCCCGTCGTCACCCTTGCGCTTGCATGCTCATGCACTTCATTCGCCAACGCGAGCAGTTTTTCTATGCGCTTCCCCGAGAGCGCGGAGACGTACTCCGCCTTGAAGTAGCTCATAAATGACAGCTGTTCGGCGAGCATATCGTTATATTTATTGACGGTGTGGGTATCCTTTTCCACTCGGTCCCACTTATTCATGACGACTACGGACGGCTTGCCCTCGTCATGCACGATCCCCGCTATGCGCACGTCCTGTTCGCTTATATCCTCGGACGCGTCGAAAACTATCATAACGACGTCGGCGCGGCGTATCGCGGCAAGGGTGCGGAGAACGCTGTACCTTTCCACCGATTCGTCCTCTATCCCCCTCTTCCTGCGCAGTCCCGCCGTGTCTATCAGCGTGTACCTCCCGCCGTTATACTCGAAGGGCGTGTCAATTGCGTCCCGCGTCGTCCCCGCTATATCCGAGACGATGACGCGGTCGAAGCCGAGAATTTTATTGACTATCGACGATTTGCCGACGTTCGGTTTGCCCACAAAGGCGATGGACAGCCCCTCTTCCTCCTCTTCTCCGCCCTCGGGAAGATGGCGTACGACCTCGTCGAGCAGGTCGCCGAGCCCGTACGACTGTTCGCAGGATATGGGATAGGGATCGCCCAATCCGAGTTCATAAAAGTCGTACAGCGTGTCCGTCTCGTTGTTATCGAGTTTATTAACCGCGAGCACGACGGGCTTTCTCGCCGTTCGGAGCAACGTCGCTATCTCCTTATCCGATTGAAGTACGCCGTCCCTGCCGTCGGTCATAAACACGATAACGTCGGCAAGGTCGATGGCTATCTCCGCTTGCGCCTTGATCTCGGTGAAGAAGTCGATACTGTCGCTCTCGATACCGCCCGTGTCGATGAGCGTGAAAAATCTGCCGCACCACTCGGCGTCGGCATAAATTCTGTCGCGCGTAACCCCGGGCGTATCCTTTACGATAGAGATACGCTTACCGCAGATCTTATTGAAAAATGTGGATTTTCCTACGTTGCTTCGTCCCACAACGGCAACAAGCGGCTTTGACATATCTCCCTCCGCCGTTTATTGTAACATAAAACCTGCCCCGTGTCTACAAAAACGCGGAAATTTTTACTTTTTCTCCTCCTCCGTCGCGTCTAAAAAATCCCGAGCCTCCGCTTCAGACGCATTGAACATTATCCCGTCGCCCTCGTCCTCGCCCGCTTCCGCATTCAGCGACTTCTCCTTGATCCGCTTATTCTCCGCCGCCCGCCTTACAGCCGCAACCGTCTCCGCCATAATCAGTCCGAACGCCGCCGCTATTATCATGCCGTCGAATATTCCGTAACCGCCGATAGTCATTGCCCCGCCGTTCATACCGCCTATAATCGCCGCCGTCACCGTGTCGCCGATAACGCACCCGCCTATCGCGCCCGCTATCGTTCCGAGCCTCGACCCCGCCGACAGATACGCCGCCGCGCCGCCGACAAACCCGACAAGGAGAGAGAAAGTAATTACCGCACCGCTCGTCTCCGTCCCCATTAGCACGCGGAACATTGCCGTCACCGCCGCAGTTACCAAAATCGCTATCACAGTCCTTACTGCTTCGCCGCTCTTGACCGCAAACACCAGCACAATAACCGCAACAACGGTCGGAACTATGAACCCGCCGACGGTAATAACAACGCCTTCGGTCTTTATCTCGGGCACGACCGCACCGATTATCAGCGCGAGCAGTAATAAAAACGTCAACCAGCTCGTCAGCCCTAACCGATCAAAGTACTTCTCCGCCGCACCGAAGAATAACATCACCGCTAATATTCCCAATATTATCAATCCAATCGTCACATTATAATTTTTAACTGTTTTGGGGAGGAGTATACAGGGGGAAACCCCCTTTGTGTACAAAGTGGGTTTCCCCCTGTACCCCCTTCCCCTAAAAACTAAAAATCTTTTCATTATTTTTGTAAATGGTTTTGTAGGGGGAATGCCTTTTTTGTAAAAAAGTCATTCCCCCTGCACCCCCTTTGCAAAAAACTAAAATAACTTTTTCTTTTTATTTTTTGTTATGGGGATTGTGTGTGATTGAATAACCGACTTCGTTTATTACAAGACGATCCCCTCAGTTACGCCGTAGCCGTTACTGAGGGGATTGTCATATAGTAACGCCACAGAAAAAGCACCCTATGCGTGATAGAGTGCTTGATACATTTAATAAATCCTTTTGCGCAAGCCCGACACGAACCAACTCGAGAGCGGCGGAGAGGTGCGGTCAGACATAAAATATATCTTCTTACACAAGCCAATAACTAACCTACTCCGGGACGGCGGAGAGTGGTGCTCAGAGGCACGAGAGAGGTTATTTCGACACAGGAGTTTACTATAATCCGTAAATGACTGTGTCGAAATGTTCTCGGTTCGTGCCTATCAGCGCCGCTATGCGCCGTCCATACACGCTACTTATATTGTGAGTAAGTGTAGCGGTTCCAACTGTAGAACACCCCACTTCCGAATCTCTCGGTCATGTAGCTTTCAAAACCGTGAGCGTACTCCGACTTGTTCCACTTGCCGTATTCTTTGTAGTTATAGACTTTGACGGTCTTGACGGTGACGGTTTGTTCGGGCGGACGGAAGTAGGAATTAACGGGCTCGTCAACGCTCTTGAGCGCGAGTATTTTGTTAATAGCCTCGCCTGTCGCCTTATCGTCATTGAGCGGTATGCCTATCGGATAGGAGTAGAAGGTGCGGGAGCGCGAGTTACCCTCAATCGTGTCGGGGGGAATTACCCGCTCGCCTGCGACGTTGCTGTTATCCGTACTCGGCAGGAGATTGGGATCGGCGAAGATCTGGAAGTTAGTCGCCGCTTCCTGGCAGTTAGACTTATACGCATTGAGCGAAAAGAGCAAGTCCGTCTCTTTCAGCGCGGTGCTGTCATTTGAGAGCGAGTAGCGATAGAGCGAAGAGTGGTCTTTTTCGGTAACTCTGCCCGACGCGGCGGAGTTGAAGTCGTCGAGATGCGCGGTCGTGAACGCCTCGTCATAGGCGCGGTGGGAGTATGTTACCGTTCCATCCTTTTCGGTCTTGGTGAAGCCGCCGAAGCGGACGCGCTTATTCTGCGTGTCATACACCACCGTACCGTCGAAGTACCCGACCGAAGCGAGGTAGCTGAAGTTAGCCACGGCTTTGGGGGACTCGTTCTCGAAAAGCTCGTACTTCAATGTGTAATTCTCGTCGCCTATGCCCACAGTTATTACCGCAACGGGATTGCTCTCGTACATATAATTAGCCGCCATATAAGTCGGAACGAATATAGCGACAAACACGGCGATAGCCGCAACCGCCGCAAGCACAGCCGCCGTTATGCGCGCGCTCATCTTGTTATTGACGGCGGGAGCCTGCTCCTCGGGGGCGTCCTGCCGCAAAGCCTTGCGCTCTTTCGATGTTAATTCGGACTTCTGGAATGTCTTTTTCTTCATGCAAAACCTTTCCTTTTATTACCTCTTGTTATTGCCCTACCCCGTCAGACTTCGAAGGTCTTTCCGCGGAGATAGCCGAGTTCGCCGCCTATCGACGTGAACGTTATCGATACGGCGCGAAGCCGCTGCTGTTTAACTCCCCTCTTTTTATTCTCGGCAAAGTCGCCGTACTTCCCGTCGCCGAGTATGGGGCAGCCGATATGCGCGAGCTGTGCGCGGAGTTGGTGGGTTCGCCCCGTCAGCGGTCGGAGTTTCACGACGTATAGCCCGTCGTCGCCCTCCGCCGTCTCGTATTCGGTCACCGCTTCCACCCCGCCTTTTACGGGAGCGTCGTACACTCTCACTCTGCCGCTCGCGCTGTCCTTAACCAGCCAGCCGCGCAAAGTTCCCCTACGCGGCGAAGGCGCTTTCGTCACGGTCGCGACATATTGTTTAATCACTTCGTGCCGCTTAAACGCACGTTCGAGCGACGCTTTCGCCCCCTCGTTTCGGGCAAGTACCACCACGCCCGTCGTGTTTGTGTCCAGCCTGTGGACGGGATATAACTCCCCGAAACGCGCAGACAGCGCCTTGGGCAGTGCGGCAACGCTGTCAACGTGCGCGGGCTTGTCCGCAACGACTATGTTGTCGTCCGAATATACCGCGCGGATCTCGGGCGGGTCGGGCAGGTACGCCTCTATAAGGTCGCCCGCCTCCGCGGTCAGGTCCTCCGCCGTCCGCTTGCCGTTAAGCCGCAACTCCCTCGCGGAAAGCAGTTCTTTGAGCTTACGCCCGCTTATCCAGGGGCATTCGGCAAGAACTATCTCGGAAAGCCGTGCGCGGCGCGGAGCCTTACAAAAAAACTTCATTCCGCTCCTCCGCGATCAGGACTTCTTTTCTTCCTTTATAATGCGCTCGAGGTCGCCGATAAATTCGACGAAGTTGGTCACGTCGCGGAAGTCGCGATATACGGAAGCAAAGCGCACATAAGCCACCTTATCCAGATCTTTAAGCTCGTTCATAACAATCTCGCCTATCTGCTTGGTGCTTATCTCCGATTGGAGCGTATTGGTTATCTGCTTCTCGACGTCCGACACCACTCTGTCTATTTCCTCGGCGGTGACGGGGCGTTTCTCGCACGCCTTGATCAGCCCGCGGCGTATCTTGTTGCGGTCGAAAGGCTCCCGCGTTCCGTCGTTCTTGACGACGAGAAGGGGCGTACTTTCGATTACTTCGTACGTCGTAAATCTCCTTCCGCAACCGAGACACTCGCGGCGGCGGCGAATACTCGTCCCCTCCTCGTTGGATCTTGAATCGATTACCTTGCTTTCGAGGCATCCGCACTTACTGCATTTCATACGCTTGTCCTCCGTTTATGTTTATTTTAACATTACCAAGGGCGGGTGTCAAGCGGTATTATAAAAAACCCCCTCTCTCGGGGGCTAAAATGGCTATATATTGCCCATTATCCGCCGATTAAGCCCGTGTATCGGTTAATCATACAGCCCGCAGTCCTCTCCGCACGGTCCGCAGCCCGAGGAGTGACGCTTGTTTCCCTTCTCCTCCCCGTCGCAATGCCCGCCCGCATACGGCACTTTTTCGCCCTCGTAGTGCGGCTCGCCCTGCGACATGTTAATCAATATCACGTCCTCGCCGATCTTGACTATGCAGCCGAGAGGAATGAACAAATTCTGCTCTTTGGAAAAGAACCCGCTCTTATGCCCCGGCGCGACTATGCCGAGAGCGCGCTTGGTCTCCACCGATATTATCATATCCACAATGTGCCCGAGGCGGGATCCGTCGGCGGCGTTTACCACTTCTTTTTTGCGGAGTTCGCAGAAAGATATTTCGTTTTCCATAGCATATTTATATGCCGCATTGGCTCAAAGCGTTACCGCATTACAGCGGGCCGAACCGCTCCAAGCCCCCGCCCATACGCGAATAAGCGCGAGTTTTGGGTAATTATGCCTTGCGGGAATTTTACCCGCCCTATCCGTCCAAAATATTCCTGCGAGGTACGAAAGATGAAGTCGAGAGTGGTAATAAGCGGAATAGACACGTCCTGCCTGCCCACGCTGACGCACAGCGAGAGTATGGAGTTACTTAAAAGGGCGCAGAGAGGGGACAAAGCCGCGCACGAACAATTCATTACCGCCAATCTTCGGTTGGTTCTCTCCGTCGTCCAGAGGTTTTACGGGCGAAAACAGAGCATTGACGATATATTTCAGGTGGGGTGCGTCGGGCTTATCAAGGCAATGAACAACTTCAAAACCGAATATAACCTGCGCTTTTCGACCTACGCCGTGCCCATGATTATCGGTGAGATACGCCGCTTTCTCCGCGATTCCTCCGCGCTTCGGGTGCCGCGTTCCCTGCGCGATACCGCCTATAAGGCGCTGCAAGTGCGGCACGACCTCGAGACGACGGGGGGCAAAGAGGCTACGCACGAGGAGATTGCCGCCTGTATGGAGTTGCCCGTTTCGGCGGTCACTTACGCCCTCGACGCTATCTCCGACCCCGTCTCGCTATACGACCCCGTCTACCACGACGGCGACGAAGCGGTTATGGTTATGGACCAGATCTCCGACGACCGTTACGACGCCGAGAGGTGGATAAGCAATG
>CANPYH010000039.1 GCA_947588325.1 uncultured Clostridia bacterium | reverse complement strand
TCTTTTGTAGAGCCCAAAAGAACCAAAAGACTCCGGGACACTTTCGACTGTGTCCCGGACCCCGCAACGAGTGAAGGACTTATTGACTTGGTGAGGGGTGAGGGTTGGTGAGGTAAGGCGGAGCGATAAGGGTATGAAAAAGAATTACTTACTTGGTGTGTTGGCGGAATAAGTTGGAGTGTTAAAGGCGCAAAAAATAAAATAGCAAATCGGGGAATTAGGGTGCAAACAGTAACGGCAATCGGGAATTAAGGAGATAAAATGGTAGTAATAATATCGGGAGCGACATCGGGAATAGGCAAGGCGCTTGCGGAGCGGTACAGAGCGGACGGATACACCGTGTGCAATCTTTCTCGGTCTTGCGAGACAGAGGGGGATAACTACAAGTGCGACGTTACGGACGAGGAGAAGGTGACGGCGACGGTAGATGAGATAGCGGCGAAGTACGGGCGTATAGACGTTGTTATAAACAATGCGGGCTCGGGGATCTCGGGCGCGACCGAGCTTATACCCACCAAAGAGATAAAAAAGGCGATGGACGTGTCGTACTACGGCGCGTTATACCTCACCCGCGCATGTCTGAAATACATGAAGCGGGGCGGGCGCATAATCTTTATGAGCTCGATATCGGGCATAACCGCTATACCCTTCCGTTCGGTCTATTGCAGCGCGAAGGCGGCGGAACTCATGCTCGGCGAGGCGCTGCGCATGGAGTTGTCGCAGGCGGGGATTAAAGTAATATCCTTCTGCCCGGGGGAGATCAAGACCAACTTTTCCCGTAACAAGTATGCGGGAGTGGAGAGTAACGCGCGCTACGGCAAGCGGGTGGAAAACGCGCTTAAAAAAGTATCCGACCGCGAATCGCACCGTATGCCGCTGGACAAGATCTCCGCGAAGATATACAAGAAGTGCGTCAAGGGGCGCAAGGCTGTGTACGTTATCGGCGGGATATACAAAATTCTCTATCTCGGGTACAAGATTTTGCCCACGACGACATATCTTAAACTGACGGACAGATTGCTCGGCGGTCGCGAGAAGAAGTCGGACATATCGGGCGAAAGCGCGGGCGGCAACGTAGGCAATAACAGCGGCGCAAAGGGGGAGTAAAATGAAAGATCGGCGCAGTAGCGAAGTAAAGGTAGTAATAATATCGGGAGCGACATCGGGAATAGGCAAGGCGCTTGCGGAGCGGTACAGAGCGGACGGATACACCGTGTGCAATCTTTCTCGGTCTTGCGAGACAGAGGGGGATAACTACAAGTGCGACGTTACGGACGAGGAGAAGGTGACGGCGACGGTAGATGAGATAGCGGCGAAGTACGGGCGTATAGACGTTGTTATAAACAATGCGGGCTCGGGGATCTCGGGGGCGCTTGAGCTGGTGCCCATGGAGCGCGTGCGGCAGGTTATGGACGTGTCGTACTACGGCTCGCTATACCTCACCCGCGCTTGTCTTAAACACATGAAGGCGGGCGGACGGCTGGTGTTTATGAGCTCGATTTGCGGGCTTACACCCACCCCCTTCCACTCCATATATTGCAGCGCGAAGGCGGCGGTGCTTATGCTCGGCGAGGCGCTCCGCATGGAGTTGTCGCAAACGGGGATAACCTCGGTCACAATCTGCCCGGGGGAGATTCGGACCAACTTCACCGCGAATAAGTATGTGGACGCGCAGACTAACGAGAAGTACGGCAACCGCGTCGCCACCGCCATCAAGAAGGGCGAATCGCGCGAGAGCAAGCGTATGTCCGTCGACAAAGCCGCCGACAAGATCTACAAAAAGATCGTCAAGGGCCGTAAAGCCATGTACATCATCGGCGGCAAGTACAAGTTCCTCAATTTCCTTCGGCGCATAATGCCGACGACGGCGTATTTGAATATGGCAAACAAGGTGTTATCTGGCAAGGAAGTCGAAGGGACGGCGCAATAGCAGCGCTGATAGGCAACGAACCGAGAACATTTCGACACAGTCATTTACGGATTATAGTAAACTCCTGTGTCGAAATAACCTCTCTCGTGCCTCTGAGCACCACTCTCCGCCGTCCACTGTTCCCGGCTGGCAAGAGGATAAATTTTATACAACAATCCCCTCAGTCTGCCTGACGGGATTGTTAATCACCATATCAAGTTTGCTATTGTGAGCACAATAAGTAACATAACAAACAATAAATAAAAAGTTTTTAAGTTTTTAGTGGAAGGGGGCGGGGGAAACCACCTTTGTACACAAAGGGTCCCCCCGCAAACACTTACAAACAAAAATGAAAAAGATATTGATTTTAATACTAATACTTGCCATTGGGTTATTCGGCGCGGTTGGCGTAGTGAGTGCCGACGAGACGGAGAGTGGAACGGACGGCGTGATGCGCATTCACTTTATCGAGTGCGGACAAGCGGACGCCTGCCTGATCGAGTTGCCCGACGGCAAAAACATGCTGATAGACGCGGGGGATCGCGGGGACAGCTGCGCAAAGGTCGACGAATACCTGACCGCGACGATAGAGGGGGAACGGCTGGACTATGTAATCATGACCCATGCCGACTCCGACCATATCGGCGGAATAACTACCGTGCTGAGCGGGCATGAAATAGGCAGGGTGTATCGCCCTTCGCAGATCTGTGGCTACTCGGGCTATACCGACCCCGCCATCGCAGAAATGGGCAAAACGGGGCGGCCTTACAACCCGAGCGCGGCAAAGTCTGACCAAAAAAAGAGCACCGAGACTTATAAGAAGGCGCTGGAATATTGCTATACAAATGCCGAAGAAGTGTACATAACCGACCCGTCCAACCCCGAGATTAACCATATCGAGAGCAGCGTTACGGTGGACGGCGAGACCTTTGGGTACACCTTCGACTTCTACTCGCCGATGGGCGGGCCGTACGACGACGCTAACGACTATTCGCCGATAATGACGCTGACCTACGGCGGGCGGAATATCGTACTGTCGGGCGACGCGGAAAAGGCAAACGAGGCGGAGTTCGTGAGCGAGGTAAGGGAGGGTATTAACCCGCGCTACGACCCTTTCCGCCAAGGCTTCGACGCGGACATACTCAAGCTCGGTCACCACGGAAGCAGCACGTCGTCGTCCGAGGAGTACCTGAAAATAATGTGCAGGAGCGTCGAGAAGCGGTGCAATACCTACACAATAGTCAGCAGTAATAACGCGGGTAATAACTACGCACACCCGCACAAAGAGACTTTGCAACGGCTTATGGATATGCAGTTCTCGCCGACGCGCATAGAGCGCACCGACCTTTTCGGCGATATCCGTTTCGACATTCTGCCGAGCGGCGGTATAACGAGGTACCGCGCGCATAACTACGCCTCGGGCGGCAATGAGTACGCCGACGACGCACCCGAGACTCTCACCGCCGTCCTCACTTCGGGGGCGAGTAATACCCGCGACCCCGAGCCGATTGCGGATAACGGCGTGCGGCCGAGCGACAACAACTCCTCGGGCACGTCCGATCCCAAGCCCAACCCCGATAAACCCGCCGACCCCAAACCGACGGAGCCGTCCGACCCGTCCGATCCCGAGCGCGGCCCTTTCGATTGGTTTCTGTCCCTGCCGCTTTGGGCACAAGTGCTGATTATCGCGGGAATATCGTTAGTGGTGATTACGATCATAAGCGTAGTGGCAGGCAAGAGCCGAAAAAAGAAGGGGAAGTAAGGCACATAGCACCGCTGATGGACGACGAGAAATCGCGGCTTCTGCTCGGTCATTTACCTATTTAAGTAAACTCCATCGCGAAGCCTTGATTTTCGCGCCCCTGAGCCCGCTCATGCCTTCCTCAAATCGGTCGTTTCAGACTTGTGCAAAAGGATAAAGTGATATGACAATCCCCTCAGGCGCAACAAGTTGCGCCTGAGGGGATTGTCTTGTAACATACAAAATCAGTTATTCAATTACGCACAACCCCATAACAAAAAATAAAAAGATTTTTTAAGTTTTTTTGGAAAGGGGAGCGGGGGAAACCTTTTTGTTCACAAAAAGGTTTCCCCCGCAATCCTTCACATAAAAAAATGCGTAAAACCATGCTGAAAATAAGAGAAAAATTCAAAAACGGTATTGACAAAAGAAAAATGTGTGATATAATATTTAGGAAACAGTGACGACAGGGTGAAAATGATGGAAGTGGGTCGCCTCGTCTGTCGTGTGGCGATTTTTCTTTTTTCCATCTTTGAGCGCTGCGGCGGCGTTAACCAAACGCCAAGCCGAACGGGTTTGCGAGCGGACTGTCGGGGAGAACGTTCCCCGGATTGTTAGCGGGCTGTCGGGCATAGCGCCCCTTGCAGGCGGCCTGACAGCAAGCGAGCTGACGCCTTGCCGCGCTGAGATTAAATCTGACCGAAATAAAGAAGAGATGAAGATATAGTCGCCGAGTGAAAACGCTATAAAATCTACCGAACTGCAAGTTCGGAAAAGGGAGAATATAAAGATGAAGTATAAAGAACTGATTGACAAGCTGACGCTTGAAGAAAAAGTTTCGCTCACTTCGGGTAAAGACTTCTGGCAGTCGATGGACATCAAGCGCGATGACATTGACATACCCGCGATGTTCTTGTCCGACGGGCCTCACGGTATCCGTAAGCAAGCGGCAGCCGCCGACCACCTCGGCTTGAACGCGTCCATACCCGCGACGTGTTTCCCGACAGCGGCGACTATGGCTAACTCGTGGAACGACGAACTCGGCGAAGAAATGGGCAAGGCGCTCGGCGAAGAGGCAGTGGACGAGAAGGTAAACGTCCTGCTCGGTCCCGGCACCAACATGAAGCGTAACCCCCGCTGCGGAAGAAACTTCGAGTATTTCTCGGAGGATCCCTATCTTGCGGGTAAAATGGCTGCGGCGTACATAAGGGGCATACAGTCCAACGGCATATCTGGCTGCGTCAAGCACTTCGCTCTTAACAACCAGGAAGAGCGCCGTATGGTAATAGACACCATTACCGACGAACGCACCATGCGCGAGCTGTATCTCGAAGCCTTCGAGATTGCGATCAAGGAAGGCAAGCCGCGCACGATAATGTCCTCGTATAACATGGTAAACGGCACGCACACCAACGAGAACCTCCACCTCATGCGCGACATACTCCGCGACGAGTGGGGTTATGAGGGCGTAGTCGTCACCGACTGGGCGGGCAGTAACGACCGCATACAGGGTCTTATCGCGGGCAACGAGCTTGAAATGCCGAGCTGCCGCTACTCCAACGACGACTTGAAGAAGGCGATAACCGAGGGTTACGACATTACCAAAGACTCGGTATCCCCGCTTACTCCCGACCGTCCGGGCGACCAATACGACCGTATCATGGAAGCGCTCAAGGGCGGCAAGTTGGACGAGAAGTACCTCGACGAGGCTCTCGACCGTCTTCTCGACCTCATATTCACGACGAACAAGGTGTTCGAGAAGCGTCCCGAGGACCAGAAGATAGAGGTCGTAAACGTCGACGCTCACCACGAAATAGCGAAGAAGTGCGCACGCGAGTGTATCGTACTTCTCGAGAATAAGGATAAGACGCTCCCGCTCGCGCACGGAACCAAGGTCGCGGTAATAGGCGACTTCGCGAAGGTTCCCCGCTATCAGGGTGCAGGATCTTCCGTCGTCAACCCGACCAAGCTCGACTCTCCTCTGGAGTGCCTCGGCTTCGATATCGAGAAGCATATCGACGAGAAGAAGAATCCGCTCGGGCTTCCAAGCCCCAAAGACAAGGTCGGAGCGCCGGGCAGCAACGTATTCGGGCTTCGCGTCGTCGGTTACGCGCAGGGCTTTGACCGTTACGGCAAGAAGAGCCGCGGCAAGATCAACGCGGCATGCAAGCTCGCGAAACAGGCTGACGTCGCGCTCGTATATGTCGGGCTTGACGAGGTTACCGAGGCAGAGGGTCTCGACCGCCGCGACATAAAGATTCCGCAGAACCAGTGCGACCTTATCGACGCACTTGTCGAGACGGGCACCAAGGTTGTTGTAATCCTGTCCTGCGGATCGTCGGTAGAAGTGCCGTTCTCGGGCAAAGTAGACGCTATCGTCCACGCATATCTCGGCGGTCAGGCGATTGCGGACGCCGTACTCGACGTAATTGTGGGTAACGTCAATCCCTCGGGCAAACTCGCCGAGAGCTATCCCATTAAGTACAGCGACGTTTCCTCGGCCACTCACTTCCCCGGACCGCAGAGATCGGTTGAATACCGCGAAGGACCTTTCTTCGGCTACCGTTACTATGACACCGCCGAAGTTCCCGTTCGCTATCCCTTCGGTTTCGGCTTGTCCTATACGACCTTTGAGTATTCGGGACTGTCGGTTGACGCAGACGGCGTGACGTTCAAGATCAAGAACACGGGCGCTATGGACGGCGCGGAGATCGCACAGCTCTATGTCGGGCTGGAAGAATCGGATATATTCCGTCCCAAGAAAGAGCTTAAAGGCTTCAAGAAGGTGTTTATCAAGGCGGGCGAGACCGTCGAAGTCAAGATACCTTTCGACGATAAGACCTTCCGTTACTTCAACGTCAAGACGGACCAATGGGAAATCGAGGGCGGCGACTATACCATAATGATAGGCGCGTCCGTCGAGGATATCCGCCTTTCGGACAAGATCACAGTTGCGGGCACCACGGACGTTAAGCCTTATGACAAGGAAGCGCTCCCGAGCTATTACAGCGGCAAAGTGGCAAACGTCGGCATAAGAGAGTTCAGAGCGCTCCTCGGCTCCGACGCCTTCGACGAGGCGGTCAAGAAGGGCGAGAAACCTCCCAAGAACACCTATCCTGTGCCCGATCCTTGCTACCAGTTCTATAAGAAGAAGAGGATGAAGATACATCCCAACTGCACGGTGGACGATCTCCGTTACTCCAAGCGTTGGGTCGGACGTCTGTTCTCGGGCGGCGTCCGCTTCGGCAAGAACTTTATGTGGGCAATAGGCAACCGCACCCTCTCCAACACCATGGTCATGGGCGTCGTGCACCAGCCTCTCCGCGGACTCGTCAAGTTCGGCGGAATGAACAGGGCGCAGCTCGAGGGCTTTGTGCTTATGTTCAACGGCAAGCTCTTCAAGGGTCTCGGACAGCTGATGTCGGGCATGACCAAGGAGGAGAAGAAGGCGGCAAAGAAGCTGCGTAAAGAGGCCGAAGAGAACGTTAAATCTCAGGAGAACAGCGAGAATAACGCCGAATAAATAACGGCTTAACCGCGCGAGGCAGGGGCAGCGCGCGAGACCATAACATTAAGCAAAAATCTGATAAGGAGTAATTGAGATGGATGAAACAAAGAACGTTCCTTCAACGGAACAGCCCGAGGCAGAGGCGGCAGTGCACGCACCGCTGCTCACGCCCGAGCAGATCAAGAGCGAGGTCAAACCTCTGTCCAAGAACGGCTTCGTGGCGTTCTGGCAGAAGATCTGGCGCGCATGGTTGGGAGCTTGGTACGGCTTCAGCGATAAGCACCCCAAGTTCTCGAAGATACTATACATGGTATTCTTCTTTATCGTGTTCTCCGAGGGCGTCACAATCTGGCAGTACATAGTCATGACCTTCCTGCCTTTCGCCTTCGGTAATTCGGGCGTACAGCTGGTAAACGGCGCGGTTACGGGCGGCGGTCTATGGGCGGTGCCGTTTGTATGGCCCGCAGTGCCCATCGGCAGTCTGGTCGACGCGGCAGGCAACTCGCTTAACTATGCAATATTCAACGAGCCTGTAAAACTTCTCGTGAATATTCAGAAAGATGGGGTATGGAGCGTAGAGACCTTGCTTATCTCCTCACAGGCGGATCTTATTACGGCGCTTGGCACATACGGTACGACCTACCAGGCGGTTGAGGCAGGTAAGCTCGTCGGCGAAGCCCTTCCCGCATTGCAGTGCGCGGGACTCGGTAACTTCATTGCCTTCGAGATCGCGGTGTTCACGGCACAGTGCATTAACTTCCCTCTTCAGAGGAACATTACTTACCGCTCCAAGGGCAACCCTTACTACCAGGCAATGTGGTATTTCATCGGTTGGGTGCTTATCTCCATCGCGACCAACGCACTCTGGGGAATACTGAACCCGTTCATGATTTGGTGGAACTGGAACGAAGCGGTCATCGGCTTGCTCAAGACCCTCATCACCGGCGGTCTGTCCATGCTCGTGTTCTTCTTCATCTTCCTCATCATCTTCCCGAACGTCGACAGCGTTGCGAAGAAAGCGGACGCAAAACTTGCGAAAGCCAAGGAACACGGCGCTTCGGCAGAGAAGATCGCGAAGCTCGAACTCAAGGCTACCAGAGCGCACGAAACCGCTCTCGAGTACAACACCCGTTGCGGAAGAGCGAAGGCAATATCGCTTTCCAACACTCGCGCGCTTTCCTTCGAGAGAACGGAAACCAAGCTCGCTCAGAAGCAGGCTGTCCTCGACGCAGCGGAGGGTACGCCCGCAGAAAAGACGGTTGCGGATGTCGAACTCTACAAGGGTCTGCTTCCCGAGCGTCAGCAGCTCGCGAGCGACGCTATCGCGGCGAAGTACGAGGCTATGCAGGCGTATGTTGACGCACTCGACAGCATCATCGCGGCAAAGACGGCAAGAGGCGAGGATACTACCAAACTTCTCAGAAGCCAAAGCCTTCTCATGAAGAAGTCGGCATAATGAAGTCGGCGAAATAAAGACGCAGCACTTTCCGTGCTGTCACCCGAGGCGGTTTGCCGAAGGTGTAACGGTGCAGAAGAAAACCGCGTTGGATAAGTTTATGCAACGCGGTTTCTCTTTGAAAAGTGCGGCGGAACTCTCCGCGCGCGGGCGGTTGGTCGCAAGCGGGAACGCTCCGATTATTCGGACGAATACTTATTAACACTTACATGCGGTATCCGAGATAAAGGGGAGCCGCAGACATATAAGGGGTAACGAAATATGAAAAAAAAGAAATGCGTAGCAATGCTGCTCGCGGGAGGTCAGGGGTCCCGTCTGAAAGCCCTGACGACAACGGTTGCAAAACCAGCGGTGACGTTCGGCGGTAAGTACCGCATAATCGACTTCCCGCTCTCCAATTGCACCAACTCGGGTATTGACACGGTGGGCGTACTTACGCAATACCAGCCGCTCATACTCAACGAATACATAGGCACGGGCGAGTCCTGGGACCTCGACCGTAAGAACGGCGGCGCGCACGTCCTTGCGCCCTATCAGGCGAAGAGGGGAGCGCGGTGGTACGAGGGTACGGCTAACGCCATATACCAGAACCTGCAATTCCTTAACAAGTACGACAGCGAGCATGTTCTCATACTCTCGGGCGACCACATCTACAAAATGGACTATGCGAAAATGCTCCTCCAGCACGAGAACACCGACGCGGACATTACCATCGCCGTTATCGACGTGCCCGAGGACGAGGCTTCGCGCTTCGGCATTATGAGCTACGACAAGAATATGCGTATCTTCGACTTTGCCGAGAAACCCAAAGAGCCCAAGAGCAATCACGCGTCCATGGGCGTGTACATGTTTAAGAAAGAGGTGCTCGTCCGCATGCTTACCGAGGACGACGCCGATCCCGACAGCGAAAAGGACTTCGGCAAGAACATAATACCCAAGATGCTCGCCGAGAACATGCGGGTGTTCGCATACCAGTTCGAGGGATATTGGAAGGACGTCGGAACGCTGAGAAGCCTTTGGGAAGCGAATATGGATCTGCTCGGCGCCGATCCCGTGTTCGAGGTGTATGACGGTGCCTGGAAGATATACTCGGGCAACGACGCATTCCCGCCTGCGCTCATGCTTGCGGGCGGCGACGTGTCCAACAGTATCGTAACGGAGGGGGATATAATCTCCGGTCGCGTCGTCAACTCCGTCATAGGCACGGGCGTTACCATCGGCAAGGGCGCCGTTATCGAGAACTCCGTGATATTCAGCGGATCCAAGATAGGCGACGGCACACAGCTGTCCTATGCAATCGTGGACGAGAATGTCACGATAGGCAATAACTGCGTGCTCGGCGACAAGAAGAGCAGTCCCGACCGCATTGCGCTGGTCGGCAGGAACACCGTCATTCCCGACGGTACCTCGATCGACAGCGGCAGCATAACGGAGGCAGAATAATGAAAACGTTAGGTATTATATTTTCCAACATTCACGAGAGGGACATTCCCGAACTGACCAAGGTCCGCACTCTTGCGTCCGTGCCCTTCGGCGGTAGGTACCGCCTCATCGACTTCGCTCTTTCCAACATGGTAAACAGCGGAATTACCAATATCGGTATCATCGCCAAGTATAACTATCAGTCGCTCATGGATCACGTCCAGAGCGGAAAGAGCTGGGGACTTGCCCGCAAGAACGGCGGTCTTACTATTCTCCCTCCCTTCAACGACATGTCGGGCGGCGGCGTATTCACCACCCGTTTCGAGGCGCTCAAATCGGTTAAGTCCTTCATTCGCCACAACGAGGCGGACTATGTGGTTATGTCCGACTGCGATATCGTCTCCAACTTCGATTTCACCCCCGTCGTGCTCGAGCACGAGAGAAAGGGCGCGGATATTACGCTGGTATACCGCAAGAAGGAACTCGACCCGTCGGATAAGGAGCGGTTCACTATCGACGTTGACGGGGAAGGCCGCGTAACCAAACTCACGCTGTCCGACGGCGGGGAGGGGGTTAAGAACGTCTATACCGACTTCATGATTATTTCCCGCCGCATACTGCTCTATATCATCGATCACAGCGACCAGTGGGGAATAACATCCTTCTCGCGCGATGTGCTTTCTCACACAAACGAGTATAAGGTATACGGCTATGAGCACAGCGGATACTACGCGGCAATCGACAGCCTTATAGACTATTACAGACACTCCATGGATCTGCTGGATCCCGAGGTCGTGCAGGAGCTGTTCTATAAGGGCGGCGCCGAGATCTATACCAAGGTCCGCGACTCCGCCCCCGCGAAGTTTACCGATACGGCTTGCGTGCGTAACTCCATGGTGGCGGACGGCTGCCTCATCGAGGGCACGGTGGAGAACTCCATAATCTTCCGCGGCTGCCACATCTCGAAGGGCACCAAGGTCACCAACTCCATAATCATGCAGGACTCCGTCATAGACGAGGGATCCACGCTCAATTGCGTCATTATGGATAAGGCGGCGCACGTGCTTGACGGTCGTCTCTTGTCAGGGCACCCGACCCACCCCTACTATATCGAGAAAGAAGCGGAGATCTGATCCCCGCGTCGGCAAAACAAAAACCAAGCGAAACGCGTCGGGACAGCTCGGCGCGTTTTTGCATGTTATTTCTTGGGGCAGTGGGGGATAAGAGTTCGCAATCGGGCGGGTCGGACGGGATAATTCCCCGAAAAAGTGGAGATAAGAGGAGATAATAAAAAAATTTTCGGAAAATCGAGAAAAACGCTTGACTTAAATTCGGATATAATGTATTATAAGCAAGCTGTCCCGAGTGACAGCGGCTTGTTATTTGGACTACGTATTTAGAAGCATAAATACCTCTGGCGTAACAGGATATCGGTCGCATGCGTCGCGATATTTCGTTATGCCTTTTTTTACGCCCTTTTTACGAGGAATAGTCGTGAAATGACAGCCCCCGTCGCGGTAAGCGCGGGCACCCCTTGCAGTAAGCAAGGGCTCGGAACATTGACAACTACATAGAGTAAAGCAAATTATCTAAAAGAAAACGAGAAGAAGGAGCGAGAGTTCTAATA
>CANPYH010000038.1 GCA_947588325.1 uncultured Clostridia bacterium | reverse complement strand
GCCGCACCGTATTCATAATAGCTCACCGCCTCTCCACCGTCCGCAATGCCGACGTAATCATGGTCCTCGACCACGGCCGCATAATCGAGCGCGGCACCCACGAACAGTTGTTGGCGCAGAGGGGAGTGTATTATAGTTTGTATACCGGCGCCTTCGAACTTGATTGATGGACGGCGTATAGTTGCACTGATAGGCGCGAACCGAGAACATTTCGGCGCAGTCATTTACCGTAAAAGTAAACTCCTGCGTCGAAATAACCTCTCTCGTGCCTCTGAGCACCACTCTCCGCCGTCCTGTTGCTTGGTTTCTTACGGGGCTTGTAAAAAAAGGATACTTATAATAATGTAAAGCACCCTATCGCGCATAGGGTGCTTTTTCTGTGGCGTTACTATAACAATCCCCTCAGGCACTACGCGCCAGCCCCCCCTTACTAAGGGCGGCCACACAGGTCAGGCGCTATCGATGCAAGAAACATCACCCTTGTAATTGAACAAGTTAGTAACATATTTCCCGAAAAGTCGGGAACGAATGTGGGCCGCCCTTAGTAAGGGGGGGGGCTGGCTGCCGTTAGGCAGACTGAGGGGATTGTCATGCCGGTTCCTCGAGAAGTAATTGTTTACACGAAAATTGCGTGCAGATGTGTCCCATTCAAAGCGTGTTTGGTTTGTAATAAATGATTGTGCGCGATGACATATGCGCATATGGATTTGAAATGAATAGTAAGAAATGCAATCAAATGGCGTTGATAGTTCAAAAATTGCAATTGACTATGGCTTTTATGCGTGCTAACATACAAAGAGAGCGAGTCTATGCACTATGGTGTAAAAACAAATAGGCTCGTAAAAACAGGAGGAATGAACATATGACAAAGAAAAAGTTTTTGGCAGTATTTGTCGCGGCTATTCTTGCTCTGACGTGTGTTTGTGTTGCTCTTGTCGGTTGGGGGGGGGGGGCAGACGATAATAAACTCACCTCGATAGACATCGACTACAGCACCGTCAAGACCGATTATGTCGCAGGACAAACACTTGACCTTACGGGTCTCACCGTTACCGCAATTTTCGGTACGGGAGACAAAGCAAAGCGTGAGCCGGTTACCGACTACACGACAACGCCTGAGGCGGGAGCTAAACTCTCCGTAAGCGACAAGAGCGTTAAGGTACTTTACGAGAAAGACGGTGTAACCAAGTCGAAATCGTTCTCTATAAAAGTACATAACGATATAACGGGCGCGACTGTTAAGACCCAGCCGACAAAGACGACATATATGCCGGGTGAGACGTTCAGCGTTGCGGGCATGAGCTTCGACGTAACGTATGAGGACGGCACGACCGACGTTGTTGAAGCGACTGCGGATAACACCACGGTTTCGCCCTCCAAAATCACGGCTGATACGACTTCCGTAACCGTAACCTTTGCAGGTAAAGAGTTTACTGTCGATGTCGAACTCGCTAACGGCGTATTTATCGAGGCAGAGGACGGCATCCTGCCCGAAGGGTCAAAACTTTGCACTGACGGTCTTACTTCGGACGAAACGCATAAGCCTTCGGGAACGGGCTATGTCGGAGACTTCAAAGCGGACAACAGCAAAGACCTCAGGATGACCTTTGTGTTTGATTCGGATAAGGCGGGCAAGGGCGATATCGCCTTCCGTATGGCTTCACAGTATCTCAAACAAGACAGTGGCTGGGTACCTATTTGGATGGGAGACACCCAACTCAATAAGATTTGTGACGTTTATGTAAACGGCACGCAGGTTTCCGTCGCGGATGACGCAATACTCGAAGGCGGCGGAGAACAAGACGGGCAGAGCAGCATGGATCTTTGGCTTAACTGGAAAACCGTCGAGCTCAATAATGTCAGCATAGTTGCGGGCACTAACGAAGTACAGCTCAAGTTCAAAGAGCATGACTATACCGACTGCTCTCAGGGCGATTTCAACGGTAAGTTTACGGCCAACATCGACTCGCTTATAGTTACCTCTGCCGATTGCAAAATTTCCGAGCACGAACTTGATTTTGACGCAAACTCCGTAACGATTACTGGAGCAGAGCTTAAAAACGAAGAGGGTGTTCCTTACTTTGTAATCAACGGTACTGCGAAGTTCACGGGATACACCGACGAGCAAGCCGCAGACACGCTTAACAAGCACATGAATCAGAATAGCACGAGCAACGTAAATCAGTTTACGTTCTCGGGCTTTGACTTCGACTTCCAAGGCAACCTCGAAGAAAGCACCAACGGCAGATTTCTTAACACCGCCGCCGATCGTGAAGTAGTTATGACTTCGGTAGCGGATACTTCCGAAGGCGCAGGTAAGACGGACAGAATCGGCACATTCGCAATCAAGGTTGACGTCAGCTCGCTTGCAACCAATGCCGACGGTAAGGGCAAGTATTCCACTCACTTCGGCGTGAATACTACCAACACCAACTTCAACTTCATTACCGAGGAAGAAGCGGCAACCGGGCAGAAGGACAGCTACAGCACGGATAAAGTCTCCACCCAAAAGATTACCGCAGGATATAACGAGTATAGTTTGACTTACGAGCCTTGGTATGATAGCAACAAGGGCGACAAGACATACAATGGCGACCCCGCGCAATGCAAAGAGCATTGCTATGGCACCGTCGGTCTTATTATCGAGAATAAGGCATCGATTGGCGAATATTCCGCAACTTCCGTAACCGTTGCACAGGGTGACACATATGGCGAACTTACCGTTTCGGGCAACCTTTCCTGGTCGCTTTACAGCAACGACGATATCGAGGACGCTTTCGCTTCCTTGATGAATATCAGCCTTAACAAGGACGGTACCGATTTCCTTAACGGAGCTTCGGATCGCGTTGTCACCGTTCAGCCCTCGGGCGAAGGCACGGGCACGTTTACCGCAAAACTCAATATCTATTCCCTTGCGGCGGGCGATTATACGCTGAAACTTAACGGAGCAGACGTTAAGGTTGCGGTTTCGACGGATAAGGTTTCATGTGGCAGCCGTGGCTACACCCTTTCGGGCAGCGCAGATGCGGCTGTGGCACTCAAGGTTGAGATAAACGGCACGGCTCCGACTCTTGCATCCAATCCGATATCCGCAGATATCGAGGTAATAGATGGCAAACTCTACCTCATATATAACAGTACTTACGAGGGCGGGGACGGATATGCCGAGGCTGAAATAAAGAGCATTATAGCCGGCCGCTATGCAGACGTTGAATCAAACGGAAGCATCGCGGGCGTCGGCGGATATGTTAAGACAACTATCACCGTAAACGTGGACGATGTTACGCTTGGAACAGGCGAAGAGGGAGTAAAGACCTTCACGGTTAAGTTTGTACTTCCGACGAGCGAGATGACTAAAAGCGCATATACCGTACACTATGCAGGTACAAATTCGGGCAATGACTACAAGCCGTCTACCAACGCAAACAACGATAAGTCGGTTACTTTGAACGGCAAGAAGTATACGCTCAAAGTTGTTCCCGGAAGTAGCGACGGAGCCGACTTCTGGGGCTGCCCCGGTATTGTTATCTCCGACGCAGAGGCATAATATCGGATTGTAATCCAATCAAACAGACACGGAACGCTGTGCAGTATTGCACGGCGTTTCGCTTTATAACAGGAGCAGTAAAAATTTATTGATATACAGGTTCACAGAGTGCTGTATGCCTTCAAAAATATAACAATTTAAGTAACCTTTCCCCCGAAAAGTCGGGGACGAATGTGGCCGCCCTTAGTAAGGGGGGGCTGGCTGCCGTTAGGCAGACTGAGGGGATTGTCTTGTCAATTATCCGTAAAGTAATTGTTTATCTATCAAGCAGAGATATATAAAATATAATAACCTATCTCCCGACCCGAGGCTCGAGCGCGGCACAAAGTGCCGCGCCACCCACGCCCGAGAGGATTGTCATGTGTCGTATAATGAGTGTTATTAATAACGCAACAGTCGCGTGTTTGATTAAAGATCGTCGGCGTCTTGTTCGGGCTGTTCGATAATCGTCGGATTGCCCGTATAGGAGCCTTCGGGGTCGGTGTCCGAATGAAATTCGTTTTCATTCCTTTCTTTTTAATAATGGTACATACGTATATTTTGTTCGGATATTTTTTTACTATGCGCCGCATATCTTTAATATATGAGTTTTTATGATGAGATAAAGTACAGGTCGATTGCGGGAAAGGCGGTGAAGTACGGCGTTGTATTATTCGGCGGAGAGGCGGCGTTTATCGAGGGAATAAAGCGGATAATAAGGATAGACCCGAACAAAGTGGAAATAGCGGCGGGGAAGTCGCTGATTATAATAGAGGGCGAAGGGCTGACGGTGGGCGATATCGAGACGGAAACGGCGATTGTGCGGGGTAAAATAACTTCGGTGCGGGAGGAATAGCGGTGCAGGATATCGACATAAAGGGGCTTAATCAACTTCGGCTGTTAAACACAATGCGACGGGAGGGGGTACGGATAAAGCGGACGCGCATAGTATCGCAGTCCGAAATGCGAATCAGCCTGCCGCGAAAAGACTTGAATAAAGGGGTTGCAATCCTTGAAAGACTGTGTTATAATTATACGGTAATCGGATCGTTAACGGTGAGAAAGCGTAAATTTCTCGCAAAGTTGCCGCTTGCGGTGGCGTGCGTGATAGCGATAGCGGCGGCGTTTGCGTCCAACCTGTTTGTGTGGCGGATAGAGGTAGACGGCGCGGAGGGCGCAATGCGCATGCAGGTGATCGAGGTCATTAATAACTGCGGTGTGCGCGCGTTCTCCACGAAAGCGAGTGTGGACGAAAAGCGGATAGCCCAAGCGTTACGTGAGACGGTCGGCATATCGGCGGCTTCGGTGGCTATGCGCGGTAACGTGCTGGCGGTCTCGGTACTGACGAGCGAGGAGCCGCAGCCTCCCGAATCGGGCGGGAACGTACTTAAAAGCGCATTCGACGGGGTTATAACCCGAATAGTCGTGGAAAGCGGCACCGCAACGGTTAAGGTAGGCGACACGGTTAAGCGCGGCGACGTGCTTATCACGGGCGAGCTGTATTCCGTATCCGACGGTTCGCTGATAGGCGAGACCAAGGCGCGGGGCAGGGCTTACGCGACGGTAACGTTCGGCTACTCCTTCCCGATAGCCTCGTCTGACTTGATCGGGCGGACGGGGGAAAGGACGGAGCGCACAACGCTCAGCCTGTTCGGACTGACGGTGGGAGACGAAACCCCGCCATATCCGCTGTATGAGGCAGAGACGCGACGGGATAAGCTGTCGCCACTGCCCATAGAAGTCAGGCATACCGTATACTACCGACTTGACGCGACGGAGGCAGAGGGCGAGATAGACGCGTATATTACCGAGAAATGCGGCGAACTGTACGCGCTGTTCGGAAAAGAGTTTGCGCCGCGTTACGACATAATTAAGACGGGCGGAGTTGCGACGCTGAAAGCGTACTTTACCGCTGAAATACCGATTGGGGAAATATGAGCGAACTAACAAAAGAAATACAACTGCGCAGCAACATCTTTTTCAAACTGTCGGGCGCCATGGACGGCAATCTCGACGCGATTGAGAAGAGATGCGGAGTACGCCTTCGCGCCACGGAAAACGGGGTTGGGATAAACGGAGAGGAAGATAACGTTAATAACGCTGCCAAACTCATCGACCTGCTCGTCGGGCTTATAGGACAGGGTCAGACCGTGGACAAGGTTCTGATCGAGCGCGTAGCCGATATGGCAGACGAGGGCGGCGGGGACGAAATACTCGATATGTTCCGCGACGCGGTAGCGACAACGGCGCGGGGGAAGAAGATAGTATGCAAGACTATCGGACAGCGCAACTATTGCAAGGCTATAAAGAATAACACGCTGACCTTCGCGATAGGTCCCGCGGGCACGGGCAAGACCTATCTTGCCGTTGCGCTCGCCGTATCCGCATATAAGCGGGGAGAAGTGGACAGGATAATACTCACCCGTCCCGCGATCGAGGCGGGGGAAAAACTCGGCTTCCTGCCGGGCGACCTGCAAATGAAAGTAGACTCCTATCTTCGTCCGCTGTACGACGCTCTCGAAGAGCTGTTCGGAGTAAGCGACTATACAGACCTGATAGACAAGGGAATAATCGAGATTGCGCCGCTTGCATTCATGCGCGGACGGACGCTTTCCCGCTCATTCATAATTCTCGACGAGGCGCAAAACACGACGGAGGAGCAGATGAAAATGTTCCTGACCCGCTTCGGAGAGGGGAGTAAAGTCGTCGTAACGGGCGACTTAACGCAGATAGACCTTCCCTACGGCGGCAAGAGCGGACTGCGACAGGCGGCGAGTATACTTGCGGGCATAGAAGAGATCGCGGTCTGTCACTTAACCGAAAGAGACGTCGTGCGGCACGAACTCGTGCAAAAGATAATCAAGGCATACGATAATGCAAAATAAGGAAGAGACAACCGAAAGAAAGCATGCGATAACGGGATTGCAAATGTTCAAGGCGATCACCGCTACTATAATCTGCGGTATTGTCATGCTCGAAGTCTGCATATTGAAGTATTACGTTATTGACGCCATAAAAAATCCTCCGACGATGAACATATGGGCGGCAATGCTTTTGCTTGCCATAGCCTTTTTCGTGTTCCTCGGCGGTCTGCTCGTATTTCTCGTCATTGCGCGGACGTATATAGTGTCAAACACTCGGTACTACTTCGCATATCTGTCGGCAATAGCCTTCACGTTCATCAGCTCACTTCTGCTCGGCGTAATATCGCCGCTGCTCGTCGCACCCGGTTTTGCCGCCTTTATAATCATACAACTCTCGCGTAAGAAACAGGACGCATTCATTGTCAACTTCATAACGGCGACTATGATAATGTTCGGACTGCTTTTCGAATATATCCTCTTTGGCGGCAGCGCGGGAATCTTCACCGTCATACAGCATAACGGCGAATATTACCTGTGGATGATAATTACCGTCGCGTTGCTTAATATCGGCGCGGGCGCGATAGTCCCCGTCGCGTTACGGGATAAAACCCACCGACTTAACTATGCGCTTGTCGGCGCGATAATACTCGTCTGCTCCATAGCGTTATACATGGGGATAAGCGCGTTCAGCCAATTCCGCATGGAGTTGATATCATACGCCTGGTTAGTCACTATAGCAGGCGTTATGCCCATTCTTGCGGCGTTATTGCTTAACCCGCTCTTCGAGAGCATATTCAACCTCGTAACGGATAACCGCCTGATGGAGCTGACCAATTCCAAACAGCCCCTCCTGCGCCGTCTTGCGACAGAGGCGCCGGGAACGTACAACCACTCCATGAGCGTTGCGAACTTCGCGGAGATGTGCGCGCTTGCGATCGGCGAGGACGTGTACCTTGCGAGGGCGGCGGCGTACTACCATGACGTGGGCAAACTTGCCGATCCTTCGTACTTCACCGAGAACCAGGCGGGATATAACCCGCACGACGACCTTCTTCCCGAAGTCAGCGCGGAGATTATCCGTAAGCATACGACATACGGCTATCAACTGCTCAAAGAGCACAGACTGCCCAAAGAGGTCGCGGACATAGCGATAGAGCATCACGGCACACTGCCCATGACGGTGTTCTACGAGCGCGCGAAGAAACTGACCGACGACGAGGTGGATCCCGCCGCATACAGTTACCACGGCAGAACGCCCACTTCCAAGATAGCGGGCATAATCATGATATGCGACAGCAGCGAGGCGGCAATACGCGCTATGGACAAGCCTGACGGCGAGCGCGTGGACGCACTCCTCCGCGGCATAATCAATTCGAGAATACAGCAGGGACAGTTCGATAATTGCCCGCTGTCCCTCAAAGATATAGACACCATACGCAGCACCATTATAAATGCGTACGGCGGCATATTCCACAAGCGTATCAAGTATCCCGGAGGGGAAGAGAGCGAGCGTTGATAGAGCTGATAGGACAAACGCCGCCCGAGTTCGAAGCGGCGGCAAGCGAGACCTTCCGTGCGCTCGGGCTTAAAGGCGAAGGGGTAGCGGAAGTGGAGTTCGTCTCACGCGAGGAGATAAGAGAGCTTAACGCGCGGACGAGACAGACGGATAAAGTCACCGACGTTTTAAGTTTTCCCATGCTCGGCGAGATTAAGGAGCTGTCGCCCGAGAACTACCCCTATGACTGCATAGGCGGCAAGGTTATGCTTGGGTCGGTGGTTATATGCGAGGACGTTGCGAAGGAGCAGGCTGAGGAGTACGGGCACTCGGAGATAAGGGAAAAGACCTATCTTTTCGTGCACGGGCTGTTACACCTTCTCGGCTACGACCATATTGAAGAAAGCGACCGCGCGGTTATGCGCGAAGCCGAAGAGCGTATACTTTCGGCAATAGGTATCGGCAGATGAAATCGGGATTTATAGCGTTAATAGGACAGCCGAACGTCGGCAAAAGCAGTCTTATGAACCGCCTGATAGGCGAGAAAATTTCCATAGTAACTCCCAAGCCACAGACGACGAGAGACGCCGTCCGCGGCATTTTAACCACCGATTCTTACCAGATGATATTCGTCGATACCCCGGGCGTTCTCGTGCCCAAGACCGAACTCGGCAAATATATGAGCAGAGAGGCGGATGCGGCGGCGCGGGACGTGGACGTGCTGGTTATAGTTTTAGACGGCACTCGGCGCTTTTCGCAGCGGGACTACGAGTTTATCGAGAAGAAGCTCGCACTTCGCCTTCCGACCTACGTCGTTGTCAATAAGACGGACGAGGCGGGGTTTGAGAAAGTTTATCCCATACTTTCCAAGCTCTCGCCGCTTATGGAAGAGAGCGGGGGACGGGGCAGGATTAAGGAGATAATCCCGACTTCGTGCGTGGACGGGACCAACATAGACGTGCTTCGCGGCTACCTCGAAAGCGAACTGACGGACGAAGTTATGTATTATCCCGACGGTTATCTGACGGACAGGTCCGAGCGGTTTGTAGTCGGCGAGATCGTGCGGGAAAAGGCGCTTTTGCTCCTGCAGGACGAAGTGCCGCACGGTATCGGAATAGTCATTAACACCTTCGAGGAGAAGAAAGAGAGCGTGTATGTCGAGGCGGATATAGTTTGTGAAAAGGCGGGACATAAGCGCATAGTAATAGGCGACGGCGGCAGCATGATTAAGCGGATAGGCGAGAGCGCGCGCAGGGGCATGGAAGAGCGGCTGGGCAAGCGCGTATACCTCAAACTGTTCGTCAAGGTGCGCGAGGGCTGGCGCAACAAGAAGAACTATCTCCGCGATCTCGGATACGAAGGATAGAGAATGCGCATAATAAGGCGCGGAGGCGTCTTATGAAAAGCGTATCGGAGACTTGTTACGAACTTTTCCGTCGAAGCGGAAAGATAGGGTATTACCTGCTGTTCGAGAAAACCGAACGGAAGGGAAAGGAATAAGAATGGAAGAAATAAACGTTTCGGGCATAGTGGTCAGCGGCGAGGACCGCGGAGAGGCGGACAGGCTCGTCCGCATATTAACGCCCGAACTCGGCGTGGTGTATGCGGTTATGCGCGGCGTCAAGAAGGAAAAGGCAAAGCTGAAATTCGCAGCGGGACCTTTTTCTTTTTGTCAATACACGCTCATGCGGCGGGGGGATATGTACACCGTCAAGACGGCTATGCAGATAGAAAGCCTGCTCGGCGTGACGGAAACCCCCGAAAAGTATGTCTGCGCTTCGGTCATGCTCGAGACCGCGGCAGTGGCGGCGGGGGGAGTGAATGCGGCAGACGTGTTTATTCAGCTGCTCGGCGGGCTTAAAACGCTGATATATTCGGAAGAGCAGCCCGAATTGCCCTGCCTGAACTTCGTGATATACCTTCTCGTCCACGGCGGATATATAGCGGGCGGGGAAAGACAGAGCGGGGAGTGCGTCGCACCGCTGCTCGGCAGGTACATTCGGCTGTTCGAGAATAAGTTCGATTGCCGCATAAAGTCCGCGACGCTGTTATAACCAAAGAAAAAAACTTATATTTTTCGCATTATATTTGAGACAAATTTTCGGAAATGTCTTGATTTTAACGGTGTTTGGTGGTATACTCTCTGTAATAGCAAGGATACGGCGGAAAGTTGTATCGATTTTAGATTGAGACAAGGAGGAATAAAGTGAAAAAATTTGTATATGCTTTCGAAGAAGGCAACGGCTCCATGCGTGAACTCTTGGGCGGCAAAGGCGCGAACCTTGCCGAGATGACGGGACTTAAGATGCCCGTTCCCCCCGGATTTACCGTTTCGACGGAAGCGTGCACGCAGTACTACCAGGACGGCAGAAAGATTAACGACGAAATACAGTCGCAGATATTCGCCGCTCTGGACAAACTCGAAAAGCGCATGGGCAAGAAGCTCGGCGATGAGGACGACCCTCTGCTCGTATCCGTACGAAGCGGAGCGAGAGCGTCCATGCCCGGTATGATGGATACCATACTTAACCTCGGACTTAACGACAAGTCCGTCGAGGGATTGGCGCGCAAGACCAATAACCCCCGCTTCGCTTATGACTCTTACCGCAGGTTCATACAGATGTTCTCGGACGTCGTTATGGAACAGGATAAGAGCGTATACGAGCGCATACTCGACGACATTAAGACCAAGAAAGGTTATAAGTCCGACCCCGAGCTTACGGCGGACGACCTCAAAGAGATAGTCAAGCTCTTCAAGAGCAACTACAAAAAGAACCAGGGCGAGGAGTTCCCGCAGGAGCCCAAGGTCCAGCTTATCGAAGCGACCAAGGCTGTGTTCCGCAGCTGGGACAACCCCCGCGCCAACGTATATCGCCGCATGAATGATATCCCTTACGATTGGGGCACCGCAGTCAATATCCAGTGCATGGTATTCGGCAACAAGGGCGAGACCTCGGGAACGGGCGTCGCGTTCACGCGTAACCCCGCGACGGGCGAGAAGGGCCTGTTCGGCGAGTATCTTATGAACGCTCAGGGCGAGGACGTCGTTGCAGGTATCAGAACGCCAAAGCACATTAACGAGCTTAAAGAGCAGAACGCCGCTCTCTATGACCAGTTCGTAGAGATTACCCAGACTCTCGAGAAACATTACAGAGATATGCAGGATATGGAGTTCACCATCGAAGAGGGCAAACTTTATATGCTCCAGACGCGTAACGGCAAGCGTACCGCACAGGCAGCGCTCAAGATCGCTATCGACCTCGTCAACGAGGGCATGATAGACGAGAAGAAAGCCGTTTGCATGATCGATCCCAAACAACTCGACACCCTGCTTCACCCGCAGTTTGACAGTCAGGCGCTCAAGCGCGCTGTCGAGGTATCGAGAGGACTTCCCGCGTCTCCCGGAGCTGCTTGCGGCAAGATCGCATTCAGCGCGGAAGAGGCTGTTAAGCGCGCGAAAGCGGGCGAGAAGGTCGTTCTCGTTCGTCTCGAAACCAGCCCCGAGGATATCGAGGGTATGAACGCGTCCGAGGGTATACTCACGGCGCGCGGCGGTATGACCTCTCACGCGGCAGTCGTTGCAAGAGGCATGGGCGTTTGCTGCGTATCGGGCTGCCCCGACCTCATAGTAGACGAGGATAATAAGACCATCACCCTTGCAGGTCAGACGTACGGACCCAACGATTGGCTGTCCCTCGACGGCTCGACGGGTATCATATATGCAGAACAGATCAAGACCGTTCCCGCCGAAGTTACGGGCGACTTCGGAACGCTCATGCAGTGGGCGGATAAGTATCGCGCGCTCCACGTCCGCACCAATGCCGACACGCCGAGAGACGCCGCACAGGCTGTTAAATTCGGCGCGGAAGGTATCGGGCTTTGCCGCACCGAGCATATGTTCTTCGAACCCCA
>CANPYH010000037.1 GCA_947588325.1 uncultured Clostridia bacterium | reverse complement strand
CGGTATGGCACACCTTGCTCCTGAGCATGAGTATTTCCTGCAAGCGCGGGGTGCGAAGTTCGAGATAACGGTACTTCAGACGGGTTGCGTCGTTGACCGTCGCCGCTTCGTCTATGCGGAAGGGCGGGTTCTCCGCCTCCGAGAGTATGCGGAGTTCGGTTGCGAGTATCTCGATCTCCCCCGTCTTAATCTTCGGGTTCACTCTGTCTGCGTCGCGGCGGCGAAGCGTCCCGCGCACGGCAAGCACATATTCGTTTCTTATCGACTCCGCCTTTGCAAAGCCGTCCTCGCCTATCGAGGAAAGGTCGAATACCACCTGCATTATTCCGCTCCTGTCGCGAAGGTCCACGAATATAAGCCCGCCGTGGTTACGCCAGCTGTTAGTCCAGCCCGTAACGGTCACTTCTTTGCCGAGCATATCGTCGCCTATCTCCGTGCAGTATGCCGTTCTTTTCATTCCGCTCATAAGTTCAGCCATTGTATTTCTCCTTGACGCGCGCAACTATGTCGTCAAACGCGCATTCTTCTTCCGATCCGTCGGAAAGTGTTTTGATTTTTACTTTATTTGTTTCTATCTCGCTCGCGCCGATGACTATTCCGTAGTCGGCGTGGATTTTATCCGCATACTTGAACTGCGCTTTGAGGCTCCTGCCGGTCATTTCCGTATCCGCGGATATGCCCGCCTCACGGAGCCGCGACACGAGTTTTATACACGCGTCGGTCTGCTCGGGCGACTGGCTCATTACGAACACGCCGAGGTTCTCCCTCCCGAGGTCCGCGCCCTGCTTTTCGAGGAGCATCATTATGCGCTCCAGCCCTATCGCGAACCCGACGCAGCCCGTCGGCTTTCCGCCGATGGACGAGACGAGGTTATCGTATCGTCCACCGCCGCACACCGTGCCCTGCGCGCCGAGCTCGTCGGTTACGAATTCGAACACGGTGCGGGTGTAGTAGTCCAGCCCGCGGACTATGTTCTCGTCCACTTCGTAGGGTACCCCGCTCTTTTCGAGGAGGGAGCACAGTTTTTCGTGGTGAGCGCGGCAGTCGTCGCAAAGATAGTCGGTAATCTTGGGCGCACCCGCCGCAATCCCGCGGCATATGGGCGACTTGCAGTCGAGCAGGCGCAGAGGATTTCGGTCGTAACGCTCCTTGCACGTGTCGCACATCTCGTCCAGCCTTGACGCGAAATACGCTTTAAGCGCGGCAGTGTAGCTTTTGCGGCACTCGGGACAGCCTATCGAGTTAAGGTGAAGTCGGACGTTTTTAAGACCGAGGTCGCCGAGCGCGTTATACGCGAACAGTATGCAGTCGAGGTCGAGGTACGGGCTCGTCGCTCCGTATACTTCCACGCCGAATTGGTGAAACTCGCGAAGTCTGCCCGCCTGCGGTCTTTCGTATCTGAATGCGGGGATAATGTAGTACATCTTGAGGGGGAGCGACATAGCGTCCAGCGCGTTCTCCACGAAACTGCGCGCTACGGGCGCGGTGCCCTCGGGCTTGAGGGTTATCGACCTGCCGCCCTTATCCTCGAAGGTATACATCTCCTTGGACACAACGTCGGTCTCGTCGCCTATCGAGCGCACGAAAAGTTCGGTATGCTCGAACACGGGCGTGCGAATCTCCTTCGCGTTATACAGCGAGGCTGTGCGGCGAAGTTTATTCTCGACGTAGTGCCACTTATAGCTCTCCGAAGGGAGAACGTCCTTTGTTCCTTTGGGAATGTTAATCATATGATGTACTTTTTCAGGTTAAGACCCTTTACTTCCTTGCTGAGGTGTTCCATGACGTAGTTTTTATCCACCGTCACGTTTACGGTATCGAATTCGCCGCTCGCGTTGAAGGAGATATCGTCCAAAAGGCTCTCGATCACGGTGTGGAGGCGGCGCGCTCCGATATCCTCCATAGTCTCGTTTTCCGCAACGGTTATCCTCGCCATCTCCTCGATAGCGTCCTGCGTAAACGTCAGGTGCACATGGTCCACTTCGAGAAGCTGTGCGTATTGCTTGGTAATGGCGTTTTCGGGTAGCGTGAGTATCTTGACAAAGTCGTCGAAGGTCAGGCTGCCAAGCTCCACTCTGATGGGGAAACGACCCTGAAGTTCGGGGATAAGATCCTCTACTTTGGAGATCATGAAGGCGCCCGAAGCGATAAACAATATGAAGTCCGTCTTAATGCTGCCGTATTTGGTCTGTACGGTGGAGCCTTCGACTATGGGAAGTATATCGCGCTGTACGCCCTCTCTCGATACGTCCACGCCCGAGGTGTTGCCTCTGGACGCGATCTTATCTATTTCGTCGATAAAGATTATGCCTTCCTGCTCGGCACGGCGAAGCGCTTCGCTGTGCACCGCGTCCATATCGAGGCGGCGTTCGCTCTCTTCGAGCACGAATATCTGCATGGCCTCTTTAACCGTTACGCGGCGGGTTTTGAGCTTTTTGGGCATAAGTCCGCCCAGCATTTCGTTGAGGTTAATCTCCAATCCCATACCGCCCGGCATTTCCAGCGGCTTGGACGCTTCCGCCACTTCCACTTCGATTATTCTGTCGTCCTCCTTTCCCGATCTGAGCGATTGGAGGAGAGTATCGCGCATAACAGCCCGCGCGCCGTCCGAGTTCTTCTTTTTCTCGTCGGCAAGAAGCACGGTCATTATTCTCTTCTCCGCCTCTTCCCTCGCGACTTTCTCCACGCTCTTCATCATCTCTTCCTTGACGAGGTGGACGGAAGTCTCCACGAGATCCCTGATCATGGACTCTACGTCTCTTCCGACATAGCCCACTTCGGTGAACTTGGTCGCTTCGACTTTGATAAAAGGCGCGTTGACGAGCTTGGCAAGCCGTCTCGCTATCTCCGTTTTACCTACGCCCGTCGGCCCCTTCATGATTATGTTCTTGGGGGTAATCTCGCGGCGGACGTCCTCGGGAAGCTGACTGCGGCGATACCGATTGCGGAGGGCGATTGCCACCGCTCTTTTCGCCTCGTTCTGCCCGATTATATATCTGTCGAGTTCGGTTACTATCTGTTTGGGGGTCATGCTCATAATCACACCTCCTCCACGGTCACATTGCCGTTGGTGAATACGCATATTTCGCTGGCTATACGCATAGCCTCCACCGCTATTTCGCGGGCGGAGAGGGTGGTGTTAGCCGCAAGAGCGCGAGCCGCCGCAAGCGCGTAGTTGCCGCCGCTGCCTATTGCGCATATGCCGTATTCGGGTTCGATAACGTTACCCGTTCCGTCCACAAGATACATTTCGTCGCTGTTTGCGACTATCATCATGGCTTCGAGTTTGTGCATAATTTTATCGCTGCGCCAAAGCTGTGCGAGTTCCACCGCGCTTCTCATGAGATTGCCCGCGTATTTATTGAGCATTTCTTCGAAGCGGTCGCGGAGGGTGAACGCGTCGGCAACGGAGCCTGCAAAGCCCACGACTACTTTGTCGTCGTATATGCGGCGCACCTTGACGGCGTTACCCTTCATTATAACGGTCTCGCCCGCGGTGACCTGTCCGTCCCCCGCGATTGCCGTTTTACCGTCCTTTTTGACGGCTACTATTGTCGTTCCTTTGAGTGCCATTTATTTATATTCTCCCGATATTTTTTTTATATATTTATTAAGCGAACAGAGCGACCTTTCGAGCAGAGCGCGACGGCGAACGCTCTTATCCCGTATATGCTCCTCCGTCTGCGGAAGAAGCCCGTAGTTCGCGTTCATCGGCTGGAAGTTCGCGTTCTCAGCCGATACGTACCGAGCCAGCGCGCCCATCATGGTGTCGGGCGGAAGAGGCTCGGGTTCGGATCCGCCGAGCAAGGACAGCACATGCAATGCCGCAGATTTGCCCGACGCGACGCTCTCGACGTACCCCTCCACGCCGCTTATCTGCCCCGCGACGAAGAGGTTATTTCTCTTCTTAGCGCGGAAACACGCGTCGATTGCCGAGGGTGCGTCTATGAAAGTATTTCTGTGCATTACGCCGTACCGCATGTATTCGGCGTTTGCGAGCGCGGGTATTATCCCGAAAACGCGCTTTTGCTCGGAGAATTTCAGGTTTGTCTGGAACCCGACGAGGTTATACATATTCCCCTGCGCGTTCTCCTTTCGGAGTTGCAGGACGGCATATGCGCGCCGCCCCGTGTTCGGATCGATCAGCCCCACGGGCTTCATCGGACCGAAACGAAGGGCGTCTCTGCCCCGCGCCGCCATTACCTCGACAGGCATACAACCCTCGAATATCTCCCTCTTTTCGAAGGATTTGGCTTCCGCGCGGTCGGCTGTCACAAGCGCCTCATAGAAAGTCTCATACTCCTCTTTTGTCAGCGGACAGTTAAGGTAGTCGTCGTCGCCCTTGCCGTATCTCGCGGCGAAGAACGCCTTGCTCATGTCTATGCTGTCCGCCGAGACTATCGGCGCTTCTGCGTCATAGAAGTGCAACGAGCCGAACAGTTCGGCGATTTTGCCCTCGAGCGGGGGCAGTGTGAGCGGACCCGTCGCTATAATCGTTATCCCCTCGCCTATGTCCGACGCGACTTCGCATTTTACCGAAACCAGCGGTGAGGCAAGCACGCGCTCCGTGACCGTTTCGGAGAACCGTTTGCGGTCCACGGCAAGCGCACTGCCCGCGGGCACCGAACACTCCTCTGCGGCGGCGAGAACGTGACTTCCGAGCGCACGAAGTTCGGCTTTGAGCATGCCGTGAGCGGTGAGCGGATCCTTGCTCTTCAAGGAGTTACTGCACACGAGTTCGCAAAATCCGTCCTCGCTGTGCGCCGCGCTACGCGCTACGGGCTTGCACTCGACAAGTTGAACGTTTACGCCGTGCTCCGCTAAAGTCAGCGCCGCCTCGCAACCCGCAAGTCCCGCGCCTATTACGCGCACATCCGACATTCTATATCCTTACCGAGTAATCGCAATCCTTATTCGAACATCTGCGATATACGCCGTCTTTGCGCTGTTTTTCCACGAGCATACTGCCGCACTGCGGGCACTTTTCTTCCGTCGGTTTGTCATATACCGCGAATTTGCACTCGGGATATCCGCTGCAGCCGTAGAACACGCCGCGGTGATAGTTTATCTTCCGCATAGGCTTGCCGCACATCGGGCAATCGGGAAGTTTGACCTCTTCCCCGTATTCCTTGGTATTCTTGCACTTCGGATAGTTCGGGCAAGCGAGGAATTTACCGCGCGGGCTGTCTTTGACTATCATCTTCGCTCCGCACTTCTCGCAAATTACATCGCTCTCGACGACTACGGCTTCCGTCTTTTCCTTGATATTGCCGTTTTCGTCCAATTGTTTGGTGTTTTTGCACTTCGGATATGCCGAGCAAGCAAGGAATTTGCCATAACGTCCGTCACGAATCACCATCGGCGAGCCGCATTTTTCGCACTTATACTCGGTTTCCTGAGCAGGTGTTTTCATCTTATAGCCGTCCCCCATAGCTTTTTTTATTTCGTCTTCCAGCCCGTCGTAGAATTCCGCTACGATCTGTTGCCATATCTTATTGCCGCCTTCGATAGCGTCTAACTTATCCTCCATCTCCGCCGTGAACTTAACGTCCATTATCTCGGGGAAATATCTTATAAGCATATCGACCACTTTGAATCCCAATTCGGTAGGTTTAATGTTCTTGCCGTCGCGCTCGGTGTACGATCTCGTTTCGAGAAGCGAGACGGTGGGCAGATAGGTCGCGGGGCGGCCTATGCCCTTTTCTTCCATCGCCTTTATAAGGCTGGCTTCGGTATAACGTGCGGGCGGCTTGGTAAACTTCTGCTCGTAAGCGTACCTGATAAAGCCAAGCTCCTCCCCCTCTGTAAGGTCGGGAAGTTTCTTCATGTCCTCCTCGTCCTTCTCCGACGACTCGACATACACCTTGGTGTAACCCGCGAACACGGGCGTTTTACCCGTTACTTTGAACCCGTAATCCCCCGCGACTATGTCCGCGGAGATTGAGTTGTACCGCGCGTTGCTCATCTGGCTCGCCAAAAATCTCTCGTATATGAGCTTATACAGGCGGTAATGGTTCTTGTTTATCACGTTTTTAAGGCTCTCGGGCGTGCGGGCAAGCGATATGGGACGAATAGCCTCGTGCGCGTCCTGCACATTGCCCTTCGACGCGTATATATTCGGCTTTTCGGGAATATATTCCGAACCGAAATTCTCGGTTATGAACGCGCGCGCCGACGCAATTGCCTCGGGAGAGACGCGGGTAGAGTCGGTACGGATGTAGGTTATAAGCGCAACCTTGCCTTCGCCGGGTATATCCACGCCCTCATAAAGCGCCTGTGCCGAAGCGGACACAGCTTTAAGCGTCATACCGAGCTTGTTTATAGCGTCCTGTTGCATGGTGGACGTTCTGAAGGGCGCGGGCGCGTGAGAATATGCCACCGTCTTTTTCACCGACCTTACGAAGTACCGCTTGCCGTCAAGTTCGGATATCGTTTTGTCCAATTCCGCCTGACTGCCAATCTTGTACTTTTCGCCCTTTTTGGTGGCAAGCGACGCTTTAATCTCGCCTTTCCCGCGAAGCACGGAGAAGAATGTCCAATACTCCTCGGGCTTGAAGCCGATTATTTCGCGCTCTCTCTCCACGACGAGGCGAAGCGTTACGCTCTGCACTCTGCCCGCGGAGAGCTTGCTCTGTATCTTGTTGCAAAGCACGGGCGAGACCTTATACCCCACAAGCCTGTCGAGTACGCGGCGAGCCTACTGTGCGTCCACAAGCCCCTGATCTATCGTGCGGGGTTGTGCAAGCGCCTCGGTTATCGCCTTTTTGGATATTTCGTTAAAGGTAATACGCGCCTTCTTATCGGCGGGAATGCCGAGAATAGTCGCTATATGCCAGGAAATGGCCTCTCCCTCGCGGTCTGGGTCGGTAGCGAGCAGGACTTCGTCGGCTTTCTGCGCCTCTTTCTTAAGGTCCTCCACTACCTTTTTCTTATCCGACATTATCTGATAAGTGGGTTTGAAATTATCCGCGATGTCCACGGCAAGCGTGCGCACGGGAAGATCCCGAACGTGACCCATTGTCGCGAACACCTTGTAATCGCCGCCTAAATATTTCTGTATTGCGGGTTTTTTACCCACACCTTCTATTACTACGAGTTTCAAATACCGCTCCTTAACCTTGTGCCAATGCGTAATAATTCTGCATTTTCTTTTCTATTATGCCGCTGAGTTCCATCATGGACAGCAGCGAAGCCGCCTGTGCGGGCGGAACCCCGAGCATATCCGCAATCTCGTCGAACCGACGTGCGCCGTCCGACAAAAATTCGTATACCCGTCTCTCCTCCTCGCTCAGCGACGATAGGTCTGTCTTTTCCTTCTCCCCGCGCTTTTCCAGCCCGAGATCGTCGAATATGTCGTCTACCGACGTTACCGCCGTCGCGCCGTTTCTTATAAGCTCGTTTACGCCCGCGCTCCTTTCCGAGAACACGCTGCCCGGTACGGCGAACACGGTGCGGTTCTGCTTGCACGCGAGGTCGGCAGTGATCAGCGCGCCGCTCTTTCTCGCCGCTTCGACAATGACTACCGCCTCCGAAAGCCCTCCGAACAGCCTGTTACGCTCGGCGTACATGAACTTTTCGGTATGCGTGCCGTTCGGGTACTCGGTTACGAGGAGTAAATTCTCCGCCTTCTCCTTCATAAAGGGCGGCGGATCGAAGAGATCCATTCCGCATGCGAGCAGGCATATAACCTTCCCGCCCGCGGCAAGCGCGCTCTTCGCCGCATATGTGTCTATCCCCGTCGCGTGACCCGTCACTATCGTGAACTCGGTTGCAAGCTCCGCCGTCCAATCCGTCGCCACCCGCTTTCCGTAGTCCGTACATCTTCGGGTTCCGACCACCGAAAGGCACCGAGTGCAGAGAAGTTTGTCGTTGCCCTTGATATACAGCACGGCGGGAGGCGTATCCGACTGGCGGAGAAGTTCGGGATAATCGGCGCTGCTCCGAAGCAAAACGCGTATTCCCTGCGCTTTGAGCGTGCGAAGCCGCCTGTCTATCTCCCCTTCGTCTCTTGTGGCACGCAAAGCGGAATATACGCGCTCGCCGAGGAATTCGCGCAGTTTTCCCGAAGAAAACCCGTTGTACACCTCCAACGCACTGCCGTATATTTCCAAAAGTTTGTTCAGCTTATCCGACGACGTCCCGCCGTCCGACAGCCAGAACAACGCTTTGCGCTCGTCGGTCATCCCCAATAACTCCTGTCGAGACTGCGGTATTGCAACGCTTCCGCAACGTGCTTGGACTTAATGTCCTCGCTGCCGTCGAGATCGGCTATCGTCCTCGCGACTTTGAGTATGCGCGTGTACGCTCTCGCGGACAGCCCCATGCGGGTGAACGCGCGTTTAAGCAACTGTCCCGTCTCCTCGTCTATCGCGCAATATTTGCTTATCTGGGCGGAGGACATACCCGCGTTGCAGTATATGCCGCAGCCCTCGAAACGCTTAAGCTGTACCTCCCGCGCCCTGTCTACGCGCTCCTTAACCGCTTCCGACGACTCGCTCTCCTCCGTCGAAGATAACTCGTCGTATTCCACCGAGCCGACCTCGATGTGTATGTCTATTCTGTCGAGCATGGGACCCGAGATTTTGGAGAGGTATTTGGTTATCTGCGCGGGTGTGCAGGTGCACTCCGCCGTCGCCGAGCCTCTGTTTCCGCAGGGGCAGGGGTTCATACTCGCTACGAGCATAAACCGCGAGGGATATTCCACCGTTCTCGAAGCCCGCGATACCACGATCTTTCCGTCCTCGAGGGGTTGACGGAGTATTTCCAGCGTACTGCGCGAATATTCGGGCAGCTCGTCGAGGAAGAGTACGCCGTTATGGGCAAGGGATATCTCGCCCGGTTTAGCCGACCCGCCGCCGCCCGTGAGAGCGACGCGCGACGCGGTGTGGTGGGGCGAGCGGAAGGGCCGTTCGGTAACAATGCCGTCCTCGCTCCTGAGCACGCCCGCAACGCTGTGTATCTTGGTCGTTTCCAGCGCCTCGTCCGCCGTCATTTGCGGGAGTATGCCGGGCAAGCACTTTGCGAGCATAGTCTTGCCGCCGCCCGGGGGCCCTATCATGAGTATGTTGTGCCCGCCCGCCGCGGCAATTTCCATTGCCCGACGCGCCTGGTATTGACCCTTGACATATTTGAGGTTTTCCGCCGCGACATGACCGCAAAAAGCCGCTTGCACGTCTTTGGTTGCAATCGGCTCCGCTTCCTTATTCCCGACGAGAAAATCCACCACCTCGCGCAGAGAGGAGAATGCGTAGACGGAAATACCGCCGACATACGACGCCTCTCTCTCGTTGGCTTTGGGAATTACTATCCGTTTAAGCCCGAGTTGTTTTGCGGCAATTATCATGGGAAGAACGCCGTTAACCTTGCCGAGTTCGCCGCCGAGAGACAGTTCCCCGACGAACACGGTGTCGAACAGCCCGTTCTCTCCTATCTGTTCGGTTGCGTACAATATGCCGAGAGCAATCGGCAGGTCGTAGTGCGAGCCTTCCTTTTTGGTATCCGCGGGAGCGAGGTTGACGGTAATGCGCTTGGGAGAGAGGCGGAAGCCGCTGTTTTTTATGGCGCTGTGCACCCTCTCCTTCGATTCTTTCGTGGCTTTGTCGGGCAAGCCGACTATTTCCATTCCCGGGAGTCCGTTATTTATATCTATCTCGACGGATACGGAATACCCGTCAATCCCCTGCAAACCGAAACTGTTAATCTTTGCAAGCATAACGATCCTCCTGTCTGAAGTGTTATCCTCTTACAAAACCTCTCATGGTATCGCCGAAGGACGTCGAAGTATCCGTCAGAAATTCCTTTCTGCGACCCGTGATCGTTATGTCGAGGGCAACCACGGTGTAGTAGATGTGCGTGATGACCGCAAGCACGGAAAGCGCGATCGAGAAACCGAGATATGCGCCTTCGGTCATGTGGAATGCGGTGGTATTGAGCGTCGCGTTGATCTGATCTCCGCCGAGCAGTGCGAGCATGGCGTTAAGCGTTATAAGCACGGAGAGCACCGAATAAGTTTTAAGCACACGCTTGTCCTTGGAGATTACAAAGGCAAGGAGCATAAGAACTATGGACGGGATAAGCGACCAGACGCCCGCGCCCATGAAGTACGTCGCTACCGTCAGCGAGGCGTACGACGCGAGTATCACGAGGTTCGCGCGGTTGCGGCGACGGACGAATATAATCGTTACCACAGCAGTGACGAGGATTACGAATATGAACGCAAACCACATCGTCGGGAACTCCGCTCCGAGATCGTTGAAGTTCTGTACGAATATGTTGTATATGCTCAGTCCGTTTCTCGAGAAGAACTCCAGCGACTTGGACATAAACGGCTGTATGAAGAGCAGGTTGTATACCGCGCCGAAACTTCCGCTTCCGCCGGGGTAATATGCGGGAAGAGCAAGCAGGTATATCGCGACAAGTCCGAGCACGAGGCAAAGCGGCACATAGAACACGTTATACAGCGTGCTGTCGCGGAATATTCCGTCGAAGGACGGCTTGGTCTTTATTATCTTGATAAGCGCCTTGACAAAGGCATAGATAAGATATACAGCAACGATGGGAACGATGAACGTCGCGTCGGGCGATATCAGACAAGCCAGCACGGACGCTACGGTCATTCCGAAAACATTCTTCGTTACGAGGAAGTAGCAAGTCCAGAAGAGCGCGAGTGCAAGGAAGGCAAACTCGCTTCCCCACAGCGACGACATAACGAAGGATACGGGGCTGAGATAGTAGAGCGCGGCAATCGCGAGCGCGACATACTTATTCGTGTACTTGGCAGCGACAAAGTATATCGACAGGAAGAGCGCGACGTCTGCGAGGATATACGGCAGTTTAATGAAGAACTGCATCCATATATCGTCCTGACCGTTGCCCAAAGATATCCCCCAGGAACCGAACAGCGCGTATATATACCCCATTAAAGGACCCATGCCGACGTACTTATCGGCGAAATTGGCAAATCCGTTCTGGGTAACGTCCTTCGCAAGATTGTATACGTTCGAATAGTCGGGGCCGTATCCGTTGGTTACGAAGGCTAAAAGCAGACGGACGGCAAGCCCGATCGCGAGGAAAATGAGCATGAGATAAACGGTCTTGATCTTACCCGCTTTATCGCTGTCTTCCTTCTCGACCTTGTGATATTTGCCGATAACATAAACGCCGACGGGCACTACCGCAATAGCCAGCAGGACGAAGAGAATGACTACCGTCAGGCTGGTGGCGAATGTATCGTTTACTTCGGAAATTAAGTTAAACAAAGTGACCTCCAAAAAGCACGAAAAGAGTTTGAGAAGTCAAACTCTTTCAGGCGCTTTATTTCGCTTCTTTCAGTTTTGCCGCTTTACCCGACAACTTTCTGAGATAGTAGAGTTTAGCGCGGCGTACCCTGCCCTTTCTTACCACTTCCACTCTGTCGATACGAGGCGAGTGAATGGGGAAAGAACGCTCGATACCAACGCCGTAAGAAACGCGGCGGACGATAAACGTCTCTCTCAAGCCGCCGTTTTTACGGGCAATGACGGTGCCTTCGAACGCCTGCAGACGTTCTCTGTTTCCCTCTACGACCTTGACGTATACTTTAACTACGTCGCCTACCGCGAACTGCGGTACGTTTTCTTTCAAGTACTCTCTTTCGATTTCCCTAATCAGGTTACTCATGACTTTTACTCCTGTAATTCAAATATGCGTTCTTGACGTAATATCCTACGACAGCGGACCGCATAAGTCACTATCGCTGATTTTAGCATAAAACCGACGCCGACGCAAGCGAATTGACGTTGTTTTGCGAATTATTTTACATAATATATATATTTTGTTTGCGC
>CANPYH010000036.1 GCA_947588325.1 uncultured Clostridia bacterium | reverse complement strand
TAAATTTTCAATATATCCGCGCATTATCTTTTACAACCTAAAATTGGTGTGATATAATGAAAACGCGTAAGGAGAACAGAAATAAATACTCCGTTCTATGCAATATCTCACCCACTGTATGGGAGACGATAGACTAAAACGTATTCCCAAAACCGACCGATTCTTGTAAATAAGGGATAAAAAGATGAGCGAATTGGCTCTGCTTGAAAAATTCGATGACGTAAAAGAGATTGCGGACCTGCTCAATGATATACAAACGGTACAAGTCCTTTACTGCACCAATCAATATACGGAAATGCGGGAGTTTGTAAAGTCGTTGATGACGAAATACTCGGTCAAAAACCCGATGTGGGTTGAAGGCAGCATGAATACGGCGCTCACCGACCGACAAGCATACGTAAACGGCGCACTCTTATTGCGTGTACTTGGCGCAAAGATTATTACCGAGGACGTACCCAATTACCAAGAACGCCTGACCGTCGAGGAAATGTTCTCATTGGAAGCATTGCTCCAATCCGAATATAAATACTTATAACGCAAAAATACACGTATATACCTCATCCGAAATACAATCAAGTACTTTACTTATTGCCCCTACACCTTTTTTCTGACATTATAATATCCTCCGATGTTGTTCTATTTGACTGACCGGCAGGTCTCTCCTATTCAACAGAATCGGGGGTTTTTCTATGCCGGTTAATCTATTTTGAACCCGTCACTATGGTAGCGGGGTTTTTGTTTTACAACAAAAAGCGTGAGAACGGTCTCGCGCTTTTTATGTTACTTATCTTTTACTTATCGTTTATATCTTGTTTCTCGCTCACTGCAATGCTTCTGTTTCTTCAATCTTCTTTAAGATGAGTGTGTTAACCTTTTCCGTTCCGCAAACGAAACTCGAGGCGACGTCGTAACTCACAGGTTTGCCCGCCCAGTCCGTAACCTTTACGCCACATTCTTCACAAATAAGCGAGGCCGCGGCGTAGTCCCACGGTTTAATCGACCGCTCGAAATAAGCGTTCAGTCTGCCCGCCGCCTCGACTCCGCGTCGCCCTGCGGCTGCTGCGGCTGTGAGGACAAGGACGGGAAATAATACACCGATGAGAAATTATCTTTGATTTAGAAACAATTTTTGAATAGTTAAACAAAGAAGTCGAGAGTTTTGCTCTCGACTTCTTTGTTTAACTATTTGCTGACAACTCGTTATTTAACCACATTTTGCAATATTGGAGATAGAAACGGAAGAACGATAGCACATATTTCAATGCTCTTATTTAATAAAAATTTTAGTGCCTCTTTAATCTTTTTCCACAAACTCATTTTTTGTGGTTTGCATCTATTTATGTCGTTTAATATTCTGATAATCTCATCTTTATCTTTATTGCTTAAATTAGTCTTATTAATTTGTTCAATAACGGAACTCAAACTGATTTCAATGTTAAGGTTTTGCATCGCAATAGAATTAACAGTAGGACTAAAATTATTAACATTATTTATAGCTATATTATTTTGTTTTTTTGCTTCAATTTTTATATTTGAGCATATGCGCTTTAATATTTCAATTAATAATCCTAGTTCATTCTCAATGGCTTCAAATGTTGTAGAATCCGTTATCAACTCTAATCGATTACGTATGTTTTGCGTTTCAGACGAGCCAATTTCTTCTCTATATAAAGATAGAATTTTATTTACGAAGAGGATGATTTTGTTTTTATTGTGAGATTCCAACAAACTACGCCCTTCTTCAATGTTATTTTCCAATTGCGTGATTTTATCGGAATATGCACCATATAATGAATAATTTTCCATTTGTATATAGTATTTGCCACTTTCTGTTAAAAACGCCGAAACTGAACTCATGGTAATGACAGAACGGACACATCCCTCTGCTTCAAGTTCTTTAACTGCCTCTATTTGATGGCGAATAGGTACATCGGAAAAATTGATTGGTATACAATCGTCACTATCTTGCGCTATCATATAACGCAAAATTCTATTTTCTAATTCAGTAAGCATATCATCTACTCCATAGGTTTTATCATAGTCTCGATGAAAAAGATTTCATCGGGGCTTAAATTATATTTAGCATAGAGCTGTTTGTCAATTTCGGAGATCGGCTTGCCCCAATCGATGTCGAACTTGATTGTGTCAAAATTCGGCATATAGTACATGAATTTATATGGTGTCATATTAGCGATGGCTTTGATGAACTTTGTATTCAAATATTTCTTAAAGCCAACAGCATCTGACTCAGTATCCGAATAATACATGCACAATTTCGTTCTGCCAAACATTTCGTTTTTCGACAGTATATCAACATTGTGGGGATTCTTAAACGCTTCGTTGGGGAAAGCGGAACTGATTACAACCTTATAAACTTTGGGCTGAATATAGTCCAAATCCTTCGTCTTAATATAATACCAACGCGCTTTCCCTCCCGACCCGCTTACATTATTGGTTATGACTTTGGTATATCCGGCAGGCGGTTCTATCGTCCTGTCGGCAACTTCCGAAAGAACAGAGCCGGGATGATTTTCAACAAAATTTGACTCACAACATTTTCGTATAGAATAGTCTTTGTCTGGCCCAATACATTTTTCCAACTTTTTCGCCAATGAGAAAAACTCTTTTCTCACAGGCATGATTTTATCGGTTCTTTCTATTTCGCAACCTTGATATATTATGGTTTTGGTCGGATTTTTCAAATTCCAAAGATAAACGCCGACATCTCCTGGTATTCTTCTGACCGCACTGCCGAAAACAGACGGTTCGCCGGGTATGTTTTTCTCCTGCTCATTATCGCTGCCGTTGTAAATCCTTACTTTTACAAGATTATGATCCATGAGAGTCGCATCCCCTCTTTGCAAATCTTTTGCCGGATAAATTAAACTCACAATATCGGCAATTTTCAGTGAAAGATCCCTGAAATATCCATATATGTCAACAGTTATATTGTTATTGCCGACTGTTGCATTTTTCACTATTTCTTGATACGGCGGATTGCCGACTACTGCATCGAATTTCATAGAAGTACCTTCTTTCCCCCAAACAGCGGGGTTCTGTAATTTTTTAACTACCCAATCCATGTCGGACTTCATGCGCTCCAACAAGTGTCCCTGATAATGCGTATTTACCGTTGCCTTTGTAAAACCCGTAAGCGTGCGGCGGGTAATGTCTCGCGCCATATTGGTTTTGCAAAGTACGAAAATATTTTTTTCAAGCACTTTATCCCAGATTGCGTACAACTCGGATATAGGCATTTCCGATTCTTTTTTGGGCAAAAGATGTCTATATATCGAGTACGCCGCATACAAGGGGTAAAGCCCCGACTTTGAATTTATTTCCAGAATCTTTGCGCCGTCCGTTTTGAAAAGGTCGGCGGTAACCTGTCCACGATCGACAAAACGAGGCTCGTCAAGCGGCTCTTTAACATCGAAATTCTCATTTAAGAAACAATAACCGCCCAAACAGTCGCTCATGTGCATATTGACTACGCGCCACGGGGTCAATACCGTTTCCTTATCGGGGTTACGGAAGTGATTGAAGAGTTCCGTAATTCGGCGAATGCGTTCGGTCGGCGGATATTCGTCCGCTTGCTTTACAAGTCTGCGAATACGAAGTCCCGCGCCGATCAAAACGTCCTCATCAAAATATTTAATACTGCGTTGGAATAAATCCTTTGTGACATCGTTAGGCAAAAACTCTTTCCAGGATTCGTCATCAACGATATTTACGAAATCTTCCATTCTGATATTTTCGGTTAATGGCACATCTGCGCCGAAAATAAGCAACGGTAAACGTATGGAGATATTGCGCAATAGCGCCAAAAAGTTTTTCCGCTGTTTGCGCTGTTCCTTCAACTTTTCAAGTAATGCTTTTTCCTCGGGCGTTAGTTCCTTCTTCGGCTTACGCTCGACTTTTTTCGCCCTTTCATATTCGGCTTGATCCATTCCGTTCTCGGCAATCTTGATCTTTTTGTCTACGTTAGATTTTTTATGCGCCGAAAGACGGCTTTGGAGCGCCTTAAAAAACTCATAGTCGCGCTCGTCCATGACCATGCCCGCATCAACTTTGTAAATCGAATCGTCCTCAAAACCCGACTTAATTGCCTTATCCAAACTCAAACGCTTGATTTGCCGCATAAGCGTGGCAACGTTGTATTCGCGCATTCTTACACCTTCGACAGCGTATATAGGGCAATAGTTCAGGAACTTACCCAAAAGTTCACGATACTTTTCGTCGCTCTGTTGTCCCTTGCCGGAAAGTTGGTGCGCTTCCGACACAACGCGAAGAGACCTATCGGGAGCGAAGTCAAACACATAACAGTTTTCTTTTTGCCTCCCTTCGATACAACCTGCCGACTGTACACGGAAAATAGTTTGCATGTAGCCTTTCGCGTCGGTCGTGGCGGAACCCGTAAGCATCATTACCGCCGTCCATTCCCTGACGGTTACGCCCGTCGTGAGTTTGCCGCAAGACAGCGTTATTGTGTAAGGGTTTTCGGCTATCGCCTGTGAAACCGCTTCATAAGCGTCATCATAAGGCATTTCCACATCACCCTCGCCCGCAACGTTTACAACCCTGTAGTGTGAGAATACAGGGTGCTTTTGCAAAAGCGCGGAAAGCGCTCGTGCCGCCGCTACGCCGGGAACAATCCAGAACGTGTGCTTAAATTGTGAGCGATACTCATAAGTCGCAAACGGATATTTTGTATCCGGGCTGTCCGTCGAAATTATATCCAAAAATTCTTTTACGTCGTCCAAATGCACGAAATCGCCGACCTTGAACCCTTGCGGAATATGTCCGTAGTCTTTTTCGGGGTCGCCTGTATACACACGGAAAAATTCCCTGAAATTAAACGCGGACGACTCCGTCTCATAACGGTAGGAAGCCGATAAAGCCTTGCTCATATCGAACGTGAAGATATTCATTCGGGGCATATCTTCGTACGGATTCGGCTCCCCGGGGTGTTTATACGCCCATTCCTGTTTGGCCTCTTGCTCCATTACATAGTCCCATACGAACACGTTATCATCGTACTTTTCCAGGATATTGTAAGGCGTTCCCGACAGTTCCAAAACTTTGGGTGTTTTTCCGTTTTTGGGAGTTTCCAGCAGTTCCTGTACTCGCTGCCCGAGCTCGGTCTGTGTACCCTCGTGCGCCTCATCATATATCACGAGATCCCAATCCATATCAAAAACAGCGTTGTTTTTATTGAACTTACCGCCTGCCCGCACCGAACCGCGAAGATCCTGCATGGAAGCAAAGTATGTAAAATAGTCTCCGCGCTCCTTCGCGTTTCTCAAAGATACATCATTCTTTATATCCGAAGAAGCGTCGAAATAGTCATCTGAGTATACAAGATTCTGTTTCCGCATAAAAATGTGCGTGCTATCCGCGCCGAAAATTTTGCGGTGATCGTCTGCCCAACCGTGTTCAACTACGGGGCGGTGCGTAACGACAATCGTTTTTTGATATGCACCCGAACGTATAAGCTCGTAAGCGGTAACGGTTTTACCGAAACGCATTTTTGCGTGCCAAAGCATTTTGTCGTATCTGTTATAAGCGGTAAGTGTTTTGTTTACCGCCTCTTGCTGTTCGTCGCGCAAAACAATTTTCGGCTCTTCCTTAACGGATTTTTCGCTCTCACCTAAAAACTGGCGGTTATCGATTACAGCCTTTATGGCATTTTTTGCTGTTTGTAAGTCACACTCGTACCATTCGCGGGCTTTGATACCGTTAGGATATGACACCTTGATTCCGCTGTTTTTAAGCACGTTATGTACATCATGGTCGCGGAAAGCACCCAAAACCGCAATTTGATTTCCTTTGTAAACATTTGTGCCCACACGCACGGCAAGTTGCGCCCATAACATATTAACTTTAATTCCTGCCGTAAAGGTATAGTCCTTAATTCTTCCCTTTTCTGCGGCATTAAGCAAATCGGGGCAATTCTCGGGCAACGCGTCATATGTTTTTGTGGTATGGATTGTTGCCTCGCCGATTTTGAGCAATCCCTTGTGCGCTTCATCGGGAATGGCGAAAATATATATTAACTTGTAATCAGCTGTACAATAAGACATTAATGTAACCTCCCGTGTTGTGAACTAAATGTTTCAGTGTGCCGGCTTGTCCAATTCATTAACTTACAATAAATTCCCGTATGCTTTGTATTGTCCTTTTTGGCGCAACCCGGGCACTCGATTTCTTTTTGCTCGTCGAACATTGACAGTTGTCCGCTTATTATCGGTTTGCAGCTATAAGGGATAACAAATTTAAGTCCGTCCATTTGCCAGATATTCCACGCCAAAATTTTGGCAATGTTAATCAGATATTCTTTTATCGGGAAAACGCCGAATTTTTCAAAGTAAGCGTCGATAAACGAACACAACAAATTTTCCCTTGCAATGAGCACGTTATCGCCCTGAAAATCGAAGCCGTATGTGGCTTGAAAAGCAACGGTCGCCCACTTAACCCATTCCTGTTCGTCGGTGACATTTTCGTCTATAACGCGAAGTTTGCGGTCGAGAAGCCCTATGCGGTTGGAGTATTCGATAAACTCCCCTGTAACCGCGTCATATCGGCTTGTAAGATAGGGCGCTTCCCCGCAAGTTATCTCCATGCGGTTAGCCTTTACATAGTCCTGCCATGTCTTTCCGTCGGCACTGGGAAAAACGACCTTATCGTGCACGGTCTCCCAGCCCTTTTCCGTCTCTTTGTTGAAATTGTTTTCCCGCCCGAACCAAGCGTTATCTATGAGATTGTTTTGCTTATTGCACACCCAGGACGGCGTAAATACTTCGGCTTTGTTCTTTATGCGCTGCCGCTGTTCCTTTTGCGACTTTTCCACGCGCGGTTTTATTACGTTCCCACGCATGCCCGTTATCAAATTTACCGTTATCCGGTCTTGCGGCTGAAAACCGTATCCGCGCGAAGAATAAGTGTCCGTCGCCCAAATGAGGTTGCCGCCCGAACTTTTATCCTTCAAGAGAATGTTCAAAAGGGCATTATCCAAGTGCCACAGAGCATTCTCTTTGATATCGATATTTTGTAAGTCTTTCACTTGATCCATAACGATTATTGATGTGCAATCGGTTTTGGAAAAGTGTGCCTAATACTATGATGGATGTACATATAAAGCGATGAAGATAAGAAAAGCGCTTATATAAACAATTGTTCATACAAATTACTACGCTGTCCGTATTTCCCCTTTGACTTTGATTGCAAAATATGCTACAATGCATAAAGAAAGCGTGCACCTATCATAGTATCGAATGCACGTTTTTTTGTTGTAAAAGCTTGCCGAGTTTGTTCATCATTTCCGACTTATGCTCCCAAAGAGAGTGGGCGTAACGGTTGAGAGTTATGGTCGCATTTTTATGCCCGAGTATCTCTGACAGGCTCTTTACGTCCATTCCGCATTCTATGGCACGGGTGGCAAACGTGTGCCTGAGCGCGTGAAAGCCTTTGTGCGCTATTCCGAGCCGTTTTAAGAGGAGTTCAAAAGTCCGTTGGTAACTCCGCAAGAATATGGGTCTGCCCTTTTCGGAAACGACGTAATCGCAGGATTTTTCCTTTTTCATTGTTTTCAAAATCTCAATTATCGATTTCGATAACGGTATTACTCTTCTCGAAGTTTCGGTCTTGGGAGTATCGACGATAACGCAACGCTTTCCGTCGATATATCCGTCGCGGCAGGTCTTTGTAACGGAAAGGCTTGCATTTTGAAAATCTATATCGTTCCAAGTGAGGGCGAGCAATTCCCCGATCCTGAGGCCAGTGTAAAGGCAGATAATTATGCCTTTGAGTTTTGACTTTTTGCCTTCGAGGACGTTCTTCTCTATCGCTTTTTGTTCGGGCAAAGAGAAACATTTCACTTGCTTTTCGACTATCTTCGGGCGCTTGATCTTGTCCGCCGTGTATTCGGGGATCAGCCCCAATATGTGAGCCGTTTTGAGAGAGTTTTGCAAAACGGAGATGATCGACTTTACGAAATTAGGAGACAGCCCTTTCCCCGTCCGCTTATTCCCTGATTCCATAAGTTCGGTAATAAACTTTTGCGCAATAAGCGGCGTTATTTCGGACAGCTCGTATTCTCCGAGTTTCGGCGCGATATGTAATTCCGCTATCGCTTTGTAGCCCTCATAAGTACGCTGTTTGCTCGCAACTTTAACATAGTCGGTCAGCCATTCGCGCAACCAATCCTTGCATTTCATTTTCTCATTCTCCTTATAAATAAAAAAGTCCGCACGGCTTTCGCTGTACGGCAATAGTGTAACATAAATCATAAAGCACAAGATTTCTCCTGTGCTCTACCTTTCTTATATACTTTCAAAATACTTCAAGATCTCTTTGATTGTCTCGACCATTTGCGGCGTGGAATGCGAACAAGGTCTTTTAAGTTCTTCCACGGCGTTGGGAGCGTCGTACATAGGCAAACCAAACTGCGCTTGACTTCGGCAATATAAGCCGTATGGACTGTGAAGCCGTAAGCCTTTTCGATGTATTCATGTATCATCTTAATAAGCAACCTTCCCTTTCGGCTTACTTCCTCTTGAGTACCACTAATGTCTCGACGTGGGGGGTTTGGGGGAACATGTCGAAGGGGAGGATCTCGGTGGGGACGTAGTTGCCTAAAAGAGCAAGGTCTCGGGCGAGAGTGGACGGATTACATGAGATATACAGCACCGTCGCTTCGGCATTGTTGACCGCCTCCGTTACCGCCCTGTCGCAACCGCTCCGAGGGGGATCCAAAATAATAAGCGTCCCTGCCCCGCCCTTCGCGCCACACGCGCTACACGCGTCGGCAGTGCCTACCGCACACGCCTGCGTATTCTTCCGCATATCCTCTTGTTTAATCGGCTCCGCCTGCGTATCCGCACCCATACCCGACGAAGTGCCCGACGCTATCAGCCTCGGCAGGACCTTGGCGCAGTCGCCGCAGATGTGCCGCGCGTTAGTCACCCCGTTAGCCCTTGCCAGCTCGACTGCGGAGTCCACCGCCGCGCGCTCGATCTCCACGCCGACAATCTCCTTGGCGGACGGGGCGAGAAGGGCGGTAAGCACTCCCCCGCCGCTGTATGCGTCGATAATCCGCTCGGCTCCGATCCCCTTCACCCGCTCTATGACGGCGGCGTAAAGTTTCCGCATAACCCCGTCGTTAACCTGCATAAACCCGCGCGGATGGACGTAAGCGGACAGCCCCGCCGCCTCGTGCGGTCTGCGCTCGCCGAGCACGAGCTTGGTCTTATCCCCCATAATAACGTTGTCCCGCCCGCTGTTTATGTTAAGCCAGACTTCGGACGCGCCTATGCCCGAGAACGCCGCCCGTACTTTATCCGTCACATCCCGCGCGGCAACGACGGTAAGCGACACTCCCCCGCTCATATCGCGAACGACGAAGTGGCGCAGTTCGCCCCTGCCGCTCGTCTCGTCATACGGCTCGAACTTGCCCGCCGCCTCGCGAAGCAGGGGTATCATCTTGCGAACCCTCTCCGTCTGGAGGGGGCAATCGTCTATTTGCACCACACGGTGCGAGTTATACGCGAACAGCCCGACTTCCGCGCCGCCCGCTCCCCGCCGCACGGGCAGAGAGAGCTTGTTGCGGTAGCCGTACTCCGCGTCTGACGGCACGCACTCGGCTACCTCGGCGTCGCAATGCGCGATTTTTCGCAAGGCGTCCGCCACCGCTCCGCGCTTGAACCGCAGCCCCGCCGCATAATCCATATGCTGCAAGCTGCACCCGCCGCATTTGCCGAAATAGCGGCAGCGCGGCTCCCGACGCTCGGGTGACGGAGACAGCACCTCGGTGAGTTTGGCGACGGCATAGTCCTTCTTAACAAGGATAACATGCGCCCGCACCCGCTCTCCCGCCAGCGCACCGGCAATGAAAACGGGGACGCGGTCTATTCTCGCCACGCCCTCGCCCCTGTAACCGAGTGACTCCACGGTCACTTCGATGTCGTCGTTCTTCTCTATCTCCATTATTGCGCCCCGCCGCTCACGTCAGCCGCGTTTGTTTGCATATCCGATTGCATATCTGCCGAGACTGACGGCCCATCCGTTGTGCCCGTTGCGCCCGCTTCGCCTGCGGCAGTGCCGCTTACGGGCAGAGCGTCTCCGCCTTCCTTATGCCCTTTGAAGAACAGTTTGAGGAGGATGGGCGTGAGTATTGACGAAACGAGAATGAGCAGGACGGTCATAATCATGAACGAACCGGGTATCATGCCTATATCCAGCCCCTTTTGCGTGACAATGAGCGCGACTTCTCCGCGCGCCATCATGCCTACGCCCGTTATACCCGCCTCGCGCCAGGTGCCCTTGCCCAACTTTACCACCGCGCCGCAGCCGACTACCTTGCCGAGCAAACCGACGACGACAAAGAGTATTGCAAGGACGATAATCATCCAGCCGCCGTTGCCGAACAGCCCCGACAGATCCATATTTATTCCGACCGAGGCGAAGAACACGGGACCGAACAGCATGTAGTTATTTATGTCTATCTTCCTGTCTGTATACTTCGCCATTCGGTTAATAGTCGAGAGCATTACGCCCGCGATGTATGCGCCCGTAATATCCGCAACGCCGAACACTTCCTCGGCGACTACCGCGTAGATAAAGCATACGGCAAGGCTTAATATGGGCAGACGGCGGGTGTTGGGCCACTTCTTATCCATCCACTTGAACAGGAAATGCAGACCTATACCCGCGCCTATCGCGACGGCGAAGAAGGAGATAATCATAATGATAGTGCCCCACCATTGCGCCTTGAACCAGGCAAAACCCGTGAGCGCACCCGCGCCGCCAGGAGCGAAGCTGGACACGACGGAAAGGACTATCATGCCGATAATGTCGTCTATGACGGCGGCGGACACGAGCATTGTGCCCACCCTGCTGTTGATTTTGCCGAGTTCCTTGAGTACGGACACCGTTATTGCCACGCTGGTTGCCGTGAGTATGGTGCCGAGGAACACGCCGTTCAATACCGAATTAAAGCCGTCTATCTTGCCGATGAAGGGCAGGCTGACGAGTATGCCGAGTGCCATGGGCACGAGGACGCCCGCAAAGGCTATGAGCGTCGCCTTTAAGCCCGTCTTTTTCAGGTCGTCCATGTTCGTTTCCAGCCCCGCCGAGAACATTATCATGATAACGCCGACCTTCGAGAACACGTCGAGCACGGTATAATGGCTGCTGCCGATCTCGAACTCGTCGAGGTGAATAAGCGACCAGGTCACCCTTTCTCCCGCCGAGATAAGGGCAAAGCCTCCGTTCTCCCCGATGGGGATCAGCCCGAAAATGGCGGGACCGATAAGTATACCCGCTATTATGTATCCGAGCACTTGCGGCAGCCCGATTTTTCTGAATAACATTCCGCAAAGTTTTGTCGTCAGCAGTATCAAGCCGAGAGCGAGGACAAAACCCAATATACCTGTAATCATTATCTGTCTCCTTTGAGCGTCCGAAAGGCGCCTATCTCATGTCGGCGAGCTGGCGCTCCATATCGCGCTTGACGTCGCGCTCCTTCGCCGTCTGTTTTTTGTCGTAAGCCTTCTTGCCGCGAGCGAGGGCTATTTCCACCTTCACCCGCTGACCCTTGAAGTACATTCGTAGCGGAATAACGGTCAGCCCCTTCTCCTTCGACTTGCCTATCAGCCGCCGTATTTCCTGCTTGTGTAAGAGGAGTTTGCGGCTCCGTAGCTCGTCGGGCGGGAAGATGGTGGAGGGCGAATACCGACCTATGCGGCAGTTTTTAAGAAAGAGCTCGCCGTTCTCGACAAAACAAAAAGCGTCGCGAAGATATGCGTGACCTGCGCGGATGGACTTAACCTCACTGCCGAGCAGTGCAATCCCCGCCTCGAACTTCTCCGTGATTTCGTAGTCGAAAGATGCTTTTTTGTTCTCGATATTAACCATGCTACCCTGCCGCCGTAGTAAAAGGCGCCTCTTTGCGAGAGCGCCCCTTTGCGTTGCTCAATATATTATAGTCCAATGCGCGAAGATTTGCAAGTAAAAATCGGCATTTTGGAACAATTGCTCATTTTCTCCTCTCTCCGCCGCCAAGCGCCGCCGCGGATATAAAGCACAACGCGCCGAATATTGGGTATAAATACACGCTCGCAGCCGCCAAGCACCCGAGTACGAAACGGGCATAAGCCCACATCGCCCCCGATGTCAGGAGGGATAGCAGCAACAGTCCGCCGCCTTGCCCGACAATGCTGCC
>CANPYH010000035.1 GCA_947588325.1 uncultured Clostridia bacterium | reverse complement strand
ACAAGAAGAGTGATTAAAGACACAATTTAGTTTTCTACTCTCCATAAAGGAAAGTCCTGTATGGCTCAGAAATGAGCCGACAGGACTTTTCCTTATATGCCTATTTACCGTGTTTATAAGAGGACTGATTGATATAACAATAACTGTTTATAGGTGGTATGTTACTTTTCTTACAATGGAACTTAACAATCCCCTCAGGCGCAACAAGTTGCGCCAGCCCCCCTCGACTTCGGGCGGCCCACCGGCTACCCAAGTTTCGGTGTGTAATAAAACACTCTTGTAATGAAACAAGATAAGTAACACTTCACCCGAAAAGTCTGGGACGAATGTGGGCTGCCCGAAGTCGAGGGGGGCTGTCTGCCGTCAGGCAGACTGAGGGGATTGTCAATGCTTGCTACCCGAATAGTAAGGGTATATTTATCAAGCAGTGATATATCAAATAAAAAACTTTTAACGACGAACCAGCTCGAACGTGGCACCAAATAGTTCGCCTGAGGGGATTGTAAATGTTAGTGACGTGTGAAGCAATTATTTACTTGAATAGTTTGTATATTCTTGTTTGTTATCCGAACAGTAATTGTTTGCCCGAAAAACAGTGATAGTTATACCACAATAAACATTACGCCCAATCCCATGTAATAATAAAAATGGCCCTGCAATGCAAGACCATTTTTGAGTTTTACTTATATATTACCTATAACTTATTATGCTTTGCCGGCGCAACCAAGTACGTCGACCAGCTTATGGCGTACCAATTCTTTGATGTTGGCTCTTGCGGGCTTGAGGTACTCTCTCGGGTCGAACTTCTCGGGATGTTCGGTGAAGAACTTTCTGATAGTTCCCGTCATTGCAAGGCGAAGGTCGGAGTCGATATTGATCTTGCAGACAGCGAGTTTAGCCGCCTGGCGGAGCTGATCCTCGGGAACGCCGACTGCGTCGGGCATTTTGCCGCCGAACTCGTTAACCATCTTGACGTACTCCTGGGGTACGGAAGAGGAGCCGTGGAGCACGATGGGGAAGCCGGGAAGTCTCTTGCTGACTTCCTCGAGAATGTCGAAGCGGAGGGGAGGGGGAACAAGGATACCCTTTTCGTTCCTTGTGCACTGCTCGGGCTTGAACTTATATGCGCCGTGGGAAGTGCCGATAGCGATTGCAAGGGAGTCAACGCCCGTCTTGGAGACGAATTCCTCGACTTCCTCGGGACGGGTATAAGAACCGACCGCGTGGGACACCTCGTCCTCGATTCCCGCAAGGGTACCGAGTTCGCCCTCGACAACAACGCCGTGGTCGTGAGCGTACTCAACGACTTTCTTGGTAAGCGCGATATTGTCCTCGAACGAATGGGACGAACCGTCGATCATGACGGAGGTGAATCCGCCGTCTATGCACGCCTTGCAGGTCTCGAAATCGGGGCCGTGGTCGAGGTGAAGTACGACGGGGATATCGGGGCACTCGATAACGGCAGCCTCGACGAGCTTAACGAGATAGGTATGGTTAGCATACGCGCGTGCGCCCTTGGAAACCTGGAGTATAACGGGAGCTTTCTCTTCCTGACAAGCCTCGGTGATACCCTGAACGATCTCCATGTTGTTCACGTTGAACGCGCCGACGGCATATCCGCCCTTATACGCTTTCTCGAACATTTCCTTACTTGTTACTAAAGGCATAATTTTTCCTCCAAAGAGTTTGTTTGACTGATTGTCGTATTGATTATACTACTTTACCGCGTAAATTTCTACTAAATTGATAGGATATTTCAAATTTTTTTATTGGACTTTCGCCCTTTTTAATAGTATAATTATCGGGAAAGATAATAACGGAACGGCAACGTCCCGATTGGAGGCTGAAATGTTAGATCCGAGAATAACCAAACTTGCCCGTAACCTCGTCAATTACTCCGTCGCGGCGAAGAAGGGGGATAAAGTCCTCATCGAAGCTACGGACGTCGATACCGCCATGGTAACAGAACTTATCAAAGCGGTGTACGAAGTGGGCGCATATCCCTTTGTGGAGACGTATAAAGGCAAAGTAAACGCCGCGCTCATAAGCGGCACAAGCGAGGAGCATTGCCGCCTTCTCGCCGAGTATGCGAAGTACCGCATGGAGCGCATGGATTGCTATATAGGCGTGCGGGGCAACGAGAACGCCTATGACCTTTCTGGCGTTCCCTCGATTAAGACGGAGACGTACAGCCGCTTATACTCCTATCCCGTGCACCACGAGATCCGCGTGAACAAGACGCGCTGGGTGGTTCTGCGCTATCCCAACGACTCCATGGCGCAACTCTCTGGCGTGCCGACGGACGAGTTCGAGAAGCACTATTTCGACGTTTGCTGTATGGACTACGCCAAGATGGACAGGGCTATGGACGCGCTCAAAGAATTGATGGATAAGACGGACAGGGTTCGCCTCGTAGCCAAGGACACCGACCTCGAGTTCTCTATCAAGGACATTCCCGCGGTCAAGTGCTCGGGGCATATGAATATCCCCGACGGAGAGGTGTACACCGCTCCCGTCAAAGACAGCGTAAACGGCGTAATAACGTATAATGTGCCCTCAATCGAGAACGGCGTGAAGTTCGAAAACGTCCGACTTACCTTCAAAAATGGTAAGATCGTCGAGGCGACGGGCAATTACCCCGACAAGATCAACGCCATATTCGATACGGACGAAGGATCGAGGTACGTCGGCGAGTTCGCTATCGGCGTTAACCCGTATATAACCAAACCCATGGGCGACATTCTGTTCGACGAGAAGATTGCAGGCTCCATTCACTTCACACCGGGGTGCTGCTACGAGGATGCGTATAACGGCAACCAAAGCGCGGTGCATTGGGACCTCGTTCTCGTCATGACCCCCGAACATGGCGGCGGCGAGATCTACTTCGACGGCAAACTCATTCGCAAGGACGGCTTATTCGTGCTCCCGTCCCTCGAGTGTCTGAACCCGGAAAATCTCAAATAAGCCCAAATTACTTGACAAAAGGCGGGGTATAAGGGTATGATTATATCCGAAAGTAAAACCGCAAAAGAAGGAGAGCGCATTGAAAAAGGCAAAGATATCCGTCGTCATCATAGCCCTCGTTTGCATAGCCGCAATGGCGGTTATGTTCACGGCTTGCGACGGCGACATTAAGGACGATCAAGGCAACACCGAGTACACCGTATTCGGCAACCTTAACTATAAGTTGATAGACGGCACGCAGGAATACGCCTGCATCGGCACGGACAAACACAACATCGCGCATATACAGATAGCTGAGGAAGTGGGCGGCAAAAAAGTTACGCAGATAGCGGACGGAGCCTTCAACGGACACTCCGAGATCAAGACGCTCACGCTCCCGAGCAGTGTGGTTAAGATCGGCGAGGGCGCGTTCGGCTGGTGCAGCGGCATTACCGCATTGAGCCTCGGCAAGGTCGAGGTTAGCGATCGCGCGTTCGCCAACTGCACGAGACTTGCCGAAATAACCGTTTCGGAAGATACCATGCTGGGCGCGGACGCCTTCGTCGGCACGGCTTACTACACAACCGCCGCGAATTGGAAGGGCGGCGCGCTCTACGTCAATTGCAAGAGCGAGCAGTCCGATAAGGATAAGAAGGACGAGAATGAGAACGTTCCCGCTAACCGCATACTTGTCGGCGTAAGCACGGACGCGAAGGGCGAGTTCAGCGTTGCGGATAACACCGTCGCGATAGCCGCCGAAGCCTTCGACGGGTGCTACAAACTCACGGGCGTAAAGATCCCTGCGAGCGTGAAGTCAATAGGTGCGTACGCCTTTGCAGGCTGCACGAACGCCGAACTTATCTATAAAGGGTCGGCCGAAGAGTGGAACAGCGTGGAGAAGGGCGAGAATTGGGCGCTCGGCGCAGATTCCGAAGTAACTTGCGAGAAAGCCTCGGACAGCGCCGCGTAACTCCCAGATGTGACTATCGTTTAAGACGCTTTATTCGGGCTGTCCTTTTAAGCGGGCAGCGAGGCGCGCTAAACAACTGAAACAAAAGAGAAAAAGTCGCACCCATAGGTGCGGCTTTTCGCTTGCCCTGACGGTTATTCGTCCGTTGCGGCTTGTGCGGTTACGTCGCCAAGCGGCAATGCCACCGCGGCTTGGGCTTACTTATTGCTGCTAAAGATATCGAAGAAGAGGAAGAAGATTGCGCCGCAATAAGCCGCCGTGCCGAGGACGTATTTAAACCAGGTGTTGATCCAGCCCCATTGCTGATACGCGCCTATGGCGTAGAGGAAGAGCATTACGCCCACGACGATAAAGACCAGACCGAGTATGACTTTAAGAGCCTTGCCCTTGCTCTTGACGAGGAGATACACGCCGTAAGCCGCCAATATCACGGCAGCGACGGTGAATATTACCACGCCGAAGAAGGACGAGAATAGTATGAGCGCCAGCCCTGCGACTACTTCGAGCAGGGATATGACGAGGTTCTTTACCGCGCCCCTGTTCTTGATGTAGTCCACCGCGCCGACCGCGCCCAAACACACCGCGACGATTCCTATGACTATTAATGCGACGTAGGAAATGTCGTTACCGAAGAACATGATAAATGTTCCGAACACCGCGAGAACTATGCCGAACAGCATGTTGAGCGACATGTTGAGAGTTACTTCTCTCTTGCTCTTCTCGCTTTCTTTTTCTTTGTTTTCAGCCATTTTACAAAAGCCTCCCCTGAAAATATTGTTATATTAAATATTTCAACTTTTGCGAAAAATATTAACTTTTAGTGGGTAAAACTGCCGCGCTCGGGTTGGTTAGTAGGGAAAAGGGTTTTATCGATATATCCCTGCTTAATGGACAAGTAATTACTTTTCGGGTAGCTGACATTGACAATCCCCTCAGTCACGCTTTCAGCGTGACAGCCCCCTCGACTTCGGGCGGCCACAGTTCGTCCCCGACTGTTCTGGGGAAAAGTTACTTAACTTGTATCATTACGAGAGATGTTGTTTCTTGTTTAGGAAGCGACTGTCCCGTGTGGCCGCCCGAAGTCGAGGTGGGGGCTGTCTGCCGTAAGGCAGACTGAGGGGATTGTTAAGTTCATATAAGAGAAGAGCATATTGCTGCGGAGATTATTATATGAATTTAACAACGCTTAAAATCAAAAACCCTTACTTGCTTTCGCTGGGTGCGGAGGGGTGGACGTACACTGTTTTAGCCCCGAAGTAGTCCACTTTGCCCGGCGCCGCGCCGCGCTGTTTATGCACGTTCTTTGCCTCGGTATAGTCGACGGGGACGTTCTCCGACAGTCTTGCTTTGGAGAAGAAGGCGGCGATCTCGGCAGCTTTGACGATGACGGAGTGGGGGACGGTCTTGCCTCTCGCCTTGATTACGACGTGACTGCCGTGGAAGCCCTGTGTGTGGAGCCATATATCCTCGCCCCGCGCCTCCTTGGTTATGCGGTCGTTCTGAACGTTGCTCTTTCCGACAAGCACGTCGAACCCGTCGATGTTGTATTTTCTCGGCTCGCTAACCGCCGTTTTTTTCTTGGCGTTCTGCCGCAGTACAACTCCGCCGTCTTCCAGCTCGGCGCGTATATCCTCGATGTCCTCGGCGGTGACGGCGAGGGAGAGGGAGGTCTCGACGCTTTCGAGGTAGTCGATAGCCGCCTTGCACTCTTCTATCTGCGAAGATACGACTTCGACGGTGCGCTTTTTCTTGCGGTAACGCTTGAAGTGCTTTTGTGCGTCCTCTTGCGGAGTTGGCTCGGTGAGTTTAATTACCACGCGTTCGCCCGTATACCAATCGTCGGCGACGAGGCTTGTATCCCCGCGCGAGATTTTGTGGATATTAGCCGTGATAAGTTCGCCCGTGATCCGCTCTTTATCATAGTCGCTTGCGGCTTCGTATTCGGATACGAAGGTGGCGAGTTTCTTTTTCTGTCGGTTAAGCGCGGAGCCGATCGCCCGTCTTACAAAGCTCTCCGCCGCGCTCTTTTCGTCCGCCTCCGCCACGCTCCCGTAATACTCGTCCATTGCCGCGGACAGTGTGGGGAAGCTCTTACGATCCCCGCTCACAGTGGCATAGTCGGTGAATGAGAAGTCCGTGGGTTTTCCGCCCGCATAGTACACGACGGGTGAGAGGGGGCGGCGGAGCAGAGCGGTTGCCGCTTCCGCAAGGTTAGTGCCGCTATCGGCGGCGGTGTGCACTATCTCGGCCGCCGTCTTTGCCGCAAGCCCGCGCAGTCTCTTAACCATGACGGAGGGCAGGTCGTCGGCAGGAACCGACGCGCGTATGTTTTCCGCCTCGGGGTCGGTGGGGTCGAACCTCGTCTTATCCTCGGGCACGACGTACTTAATCCCCGGGAGTATGGGGCGCTCCTGCCCGATATCTACGTGTTTGAGCGCCTCGGTGATCTTCATATCCCCGTCCGTCAGCACGATGTTGGAATATTTGCCCATAATCTCGACTATCATAACCCGCTTTATCTCGTCGCCGAGATCGCCGTGCGCGGTTATGCGGAAAAAGAGTATGCGCTCGAAGGGGAGCGCCTCCACGCTGTCTATTATGCCGCCGAGTATGTGACGGCGAAGGTGGAGACAGAATGAGAGGGGAACGTCGGTCGAGGCTATGCGGCGGGCGGAGATATAGCACCTCGGCGAGGTTGCCGCGGTAATGAGCAGGTTGCGGTTCTCTCCGCGCGCACGGATAAGAAGCATAAGCGTGCTCTTGTCGCTCATGACGATTTTGTCTATTCTACCCCCCGAAAGCGCCTCGTTCAGCTCTTTGGCGAGGATATTGTAATTAACTGCGTCAGCCGGCATGTCTTATCCCCGAGACCATTATAATATGCAAGGAAAAAAAAGTAAAATCAATTGACTTATATTTGACTTAATTTTCCATTTGTGATAACATATTCAAGCAAAAAGAAAAGTTATTCTCAAGGAGAACAGAATGAAGTACACGAAGTCACGGGAAAAGAGCGAAGTCAGCGTTAAGTTCGAAGCGACGGAAGAAGAGTGGAAAGCCGCACAGATGAAGGCATATCAAGAGACGAAGGGCAAATATAACGTCCCGGGGTTCCGCAAGGGCAAGGCGCCCAAACACATGATCGAGACCATGTACGGTCCCTCGGTGTTTGTGGACGACGCAATGGACATCATAATTCGCGAGGGTTGGGAACAGTTCCTCGGCGAAGAAAAGGACGACACGCCCATCGACCACCCCGACGCGTCCATCGATTCTTTCGACGGCAAGACGCTTGCATTCACGCTTAAATACCCCGTCAAGCCCGAAGTTCAGCTCGGCGAGTATAAGGGCGTGAAAATAACCAAAGCCGAATACCCCGTCACCGACGAGCAGGTAGAGGCGGAGATTAAGAGCATGCTTAACAGAAACGCTCGCGAGGAAGAGACCGAAGAAGCGGCTGAAAACGGCGACATAGTCAATCTCGATTACAGCGGCAGCGTCGACGGAGTTAAGTTCGACGGCGGCACGGCGGAAAAATACAGCCTCACTCTCGGCTCGGGTACGTTTATCCCCGGATTCGAGGATCAGCTTATAGGGGTTAAGAAGGGGGAGGAAAAGGACGTTGTAGTCAAGTTCCCCGAGGACTATCACGCAGACGAGCTCAAGGGCAAAGAGGCGGTGTTCGCATGCAAGATCAACAGCGTGTCCACCCGCATAATTCCCGAAGCCGACGACGAGTGGGCAAAGGATGTTTCGGAGTATGAGACGCTCGCCGACCTTAAAAAGAGCATAAAGGACAGAATGATAAAGAGCAGTGCCGACAGGGCAAAGCGCGACAACGAAAACGCCGTGATAAACGCGATAGTGGACGCTTCCTCGGCGGATATCCCCGAAGTGCTCATTCAGTCCTACCTTGACGATATGCTCCGCGATTTCGAAATGCGGCTGTACTATCAGGGCATGAAGCTCGAGGACTACTTCAAGTATATGGGCACCACCGTCGAACAGTGGAGAAAGGACCGCCACGACGACGCACGCCGCGGCGCGCTCACCCGTCTTTGCCTCGAAACCATCATTCAGCGCGAGGGTATAACCGCGACGGACGAAGAGGCGGAGAAGGAGTATGAGGATAGTATGCCCGCTCCCGCAGAGGGCGAGAAGCGTAAGCCCGACGAGCGCGAGATTGCCTATCTCAAGGATAAGATCGTTATGGATAAGCTCCTTGCGCTCCTGGTTGACAGCGCCGTAATGACGGAGAAAGCCGAAGAGGAACCCAAGTCCGAAGAGGCGCCCAAGCCCAAAAAGACGACCAAAACGACGGCTAAAACGGCAACTAAAACGACGGCTAAAAAGAAAAGCGAATAAAAACCGCCCGACAGGGCATAAATTTCAGAGCGGGTTGCGCCTGATGAAAGAAGGAGGACAAGATGAAAGTATTTGACGAACTTGTACCCATGGTGGTGGAGCAGACGAACAGAGGGGAGCGTTCATACGACCTGTATTCCCGTTTGCTCGAGGACCGCATAGTATTCCTTAACGGCGAGGTGAACGACGTAAGCGCGAACATAGTTATTGCGCAGCTCATATTCCTCGAAGCAAAGGACCCCGACAAGGATATAAGCCTGTATATAAACTCTCCCGGCGGTTCGGTTTCCGCGGGCATGGGAATATACGACACCATGAACTATATCCGTCCCGACGTGTCCACGATATGCGTGGGAATGGCGGCTTCGATGGGCGCCTTCCTGCTCAGCGCGGGGGCGAAGGGCAAGCGTATAAGCCTACCTAACAGCGAGATAATGATACACCAGCCCCTCGGCGGCGCGCAGGGTCAGGCAACGGATATCATGATACAGGCGGCGCACATAGACAAGATTAAGCGCAAGATGACGACTATCCTCGCGCAGAATTGCGGAAAGACTTACGAGGAAGTTGCAAAGGACGTAGAGCGCGACAACTACATGAGCGCGCAGGAAGCGCTCGAATACGGCTTAATAGACAAAGTATTCGACAAGAGAGGCTGAATTGGTAACAAAGAAAGAAATAAGACGGTGTGATTTTTGCGGCAAACCCGAAAACGAGGTAGGGCGGCTCATAAGCTCCTCGAGCGGGAGTTGTATTTGCAACAACTGTGTGGATATCTGCATGGATATTCTCTACGGGGGCGATGCGGAAAAGCCCGAACAGGAGGAACAACTCGTAGATCTTCCCACTCCGATGGAGATAAAACGCCGACTCGACGAGTATATAGTCGGGCAGGACGACGCCAAGAGGGCGCTCTCCGTCGCGGTGTATAACCACTATAAGCGCATAAACTACAACGCAGAGAAAACGAAGAAAAAGACGAAAGAGAGCGACAAGATAGAGCTTAAAAAGAGCAATATCCTGATGCTCGGTCCGACGGGTTCGGGTAAAACCCTGCTCGCGCAGACGCTTTCCCGCATACTCAACGTGCCCTTTGCGGTAGCGGACGCTACTACCCTCACCGAAGCGGGATATGTGGGCGAGGACGTGGAGAATATCCTCCTCAAACTCATACAGAACGCCGACTATGACATAAACAAGGCACAGATCGGTATCGTGTATATCGACGAGATCGACAAGATCGCGCGCAAAGGCGAGAACACTTCCATCACCCGCGATGTGTCGGGCGAGGGCGTACAGCAGGCGCTCCTCAAGATTATCGAGAGCACCGTGGCTAACGTGCCGCCGCAGGGGGGCAGAAAGCACCCTCAGCAGGAGTGCATACAGATAGACACGACCAATATCCTCTTCATCTTCGGCGGAGCGTTCGTCGGGCTGGAGAAGATAATCGAACAGCGCAAGGACGGCAGTTCCATGGGCTTTGGCGCGAACGTAAAGAGCAAGCACGAAATGGAGATCGGCGACGTGTTGAAGGAGATACAGCCGCAGGATCTGATCAAGTTCGGGCTTATCCCCGAGTTCGTCGGCAGAGTGCCCGTGACGGTAAGCCTCCGCGCACTCGACCGCGCCGCGCTCGTCTCCATACTGACCGAGCCGAAAGACGCGCTTATAAGGCAGTATGAGACGCTCTTCGAAATCGACGGCATCAAGCTCGAGTTCGACCGCGACGCTATGGAAGCGGTGGCGGATAAGGCGATAGAGCTGAACACGGGAGCGAGGGGACTTCGGACGATAATCGAAAACGCCATGATGGGGCTTATGTACACCAGCCCGTCGGATAAATCCATTACCAAGATAAGGATAACCAAGGCGTTTATAGACGGCGTAGGGGAACCAATAATCACGAGAGAGGCGGCTTAACGCGCGTATAACAAAGACAGGAAGAGGCCCGAGCGATATACTCGGGCTTCTTTGCGTCTATTTTTTGTACAAAGGCGCAAAATTGACTGAAATTACCTATTGCAATTTGTTTCGACCTATGTTATAATACCCCTATCATGAACGAAGACATCATTGAAAGTTACGAAATGCTCCCACCCGAGCCTAAAACGAGGTACATAATCGTGCAGTCGGATAGCGCGGTAGTTTTCCCCTGTCGTCTCACATCTTTCGGCATATCGTCCAAAGAGGCGGTAGGCGCACTTATGCGAGCCGTGGAGACCAACCGTGACGTGTTCTTCATATACCAAGGCGCGTTGAACGGCGGTTCGGGCGTCGGGACGCTTTCCCGAATTAAACAGCTCGTCAAGAACTCACGAGGCGGATTAAGCGTCGTCGCGCAGGGCGTGGAGCGCATGCAGATAGACGAATACTTTTCGGAAGTGCCCGCCGAGGTAACGCTTAAACCTTACGGCGCGGAGGACGACGAAATATACCTTCTTGCGGCGGAAGCGGCGGTCAAAGACGCAACGGCAAAGGCTATGCGGCTCATTCCTCGGCTGTTCTCGCAAGAGCCCAATTACGACGATATGCAGGCGTTTGTGGGGGAGATGGCGCAAATCTTCTGCGGCAGTGAGAGCGATAAACAGTACATTCTCGACCTGCCGAGGCGAAGCGAGCAATACCGCGAGATAATGGTGCGCATAGAACGCCGTATCGACATTGCGGGATATCAGAAGGAGATTGAGGATAAGGTCCGCAAGAGCATAGACAAGAACCAGCGCGAGTATTACGTCCGCGAGCAGATAAAGATACTTCACGGCGAGCTGGGTGAAGAGGACGACGAACGCGACAAGTTCAAGGATAAGGAACTGCCCGATTACGTTCGGGAGAAGGTGGAAAAGGAGCTGGATAAGCTGTCGAGGATGGCGCCCTCCTCTCCCGAAAGCGCGGTGTCGCGCGGCTTCCTCGACCTCATCTACGACCTGCCCTGGACGGAGAGGACGAATGAGGAGATAGATATCAGGTATGCCCGCAGTGTGCTCGAAGCCGACCATTTCGGGCTGGAAAAGGTCAAGGAGAGGATAGTGGAATTTCTCGCCGTGCACGCGCTTAAAAAGGATATGAAAGCGCCCGTGCTCTGCCTTGTAGGTCCTCCGGGCGTGGGCAAAACATCCATAGCCAAGTCCATAGCCCGCGCGGCAAAGCGTAAGTTCGTCACCATGTCGCTCGGCGGAGTCCGCGACGAAGCGGAGATCAGGGGACACAGGCGGACTTATATAGGCGCGCTTCCGGGCAGAATAATCGCGGGTATGCGGGACGCAGGGGTAATCGACCCCGTGTTCCTGCTCGACGAGATAGATAAGATGTCGGCGGACTTCCGCGGCGATCCATCGAGCGCGCTCCTCGAAGTGCTGGACAACAACCAGAACGACCACTTCAAAGACCACTTCCTCGAGCTGCCCTACGACCTTTCGCACGTTATGTTTATAACGACGGCTAACTCGGTGGATACCATCGATCCGCCCTTGCTCGACAGGCTGGAAGTAATCGAGATATCGGGGTATACTTATAACGAGAAATTGCAGATAGCTAGGCGTTATCTCATTGCCAAGCAGTGCGAGGCGAACGGGGTAAAGCCCTCCGCCGTCTCCTTTACCGACGAGGCAATTCTTCGCATCATACAGAGCTATACACGAGAGAGCGGAGTGCGCAACCTCGAGCGGGAAATAGGCTCGGTTATTCGCAAAATAGCCGTCAGAATTGCGGAAGGCTCGAAGTCCCGCAAATACAACATAACCGAAAAGAACGTAATCAAATATCTCGGCAAGGAGAAATTCCGCGAGGAGACGGGAAGCGGAGAGGACGCTGTCGGCTCGGTAACGGGGCTTGCCTGGACGTATGTCGGCGGCACCACTCTCGAAGTGGAGGCGACGGTGCTTCGCGGCGGCAAGGGCGAAGTGCGGCTGACGGGCAACCTCGGCGACGTGATGAAGGAGTCGGCGCAAACGGCGCTGTCCCTCGTCCGTGCGCGTGCGGGTGAGTACGGCATAGACCCGCGCATGTTTACCGACTGCGACATACACATACACGTTCCCGAAGGCGCGACGCCCAAGGACGGACCGAGCGCGGGAATAACCATG
>CANPYH010000034.1 GCA_947588325.1 uncultured Clostridia bacterium | reverse complement strand
TGTCCGCTCTGCCCTGCGCGTTGAGTTTGTTAATGACGTCGCCTATCCACTTGAAGCCCGGGAGCACGCGCACCGTCTCCACGCCGCGGCTCGCCGCTATCTTATCCACGAGCGAAGTCGTGACTATGGAGCGGACTATGATGGCGTCGCGCGGGAGCGTCCAGCGCATGGCCTTGGTGCCGAGAATGTAGTCGGTCAAAAGCACGCCCACTTCGTTACCCGTGAGAAGTACGAACTTGCCCTCGTGTTTGACGGCTATTCCGACGCGGTCGCAATCGGGGTCGGTCGCAAGTACGAGATCGGCGTCGATCTCCTCGGCTTTTTTGAGCGCAAGGTTAAGCGCCTCCGACTTCTCGGGATTGGGGAACGGACAGGTGGTGAACCTGCCGTTGGGGGTCGCCTGCTCTTCGACGAGGGTTATGTCGTTGAACCCTCTCTCGTAAAGCACGCCCGGCACGAGGTGAAATCCCGCGCCGTTGAGGGGGGTATACACTATTTTAAGCGGCTTTGCATCGTTAAGAGCCTGCGTCTCCACCGCGTTTATAAATCTGCCGTATACCCAGCTTTCGATATACGTTATCAGCCCGCGCTTCATGTAGTAGTTAAGCGAGCGGGTCTTGACTTCGAAAGGATCTACCTTCTCGACGTATGCGACAACCTCGTTGGCTTCGTCGTCGAGTACCTGGCAGCCCGTGGAGTTAAAGAGCTTATAGCCGTTATACTGCTTGGGGTTGTGGCTCGCCGTCACCATTACGCCCATGTCGCAACCGAGCTCGCGCACCGCGAAGGACAGGAAGGGCGTGGGAGACTCCTCGGGAACAAGGTAGACCCTGATGCCGTGCGAAGCGAACACTTCCGCCGCCGTCTCCGCGAATTTCTTGGACTTTATGCGGCTGTCGCGGCTGATAGCCACCGACTTGAAGCCGTTCTTTTCCATCGCGCGGGACACTCCCTCGGTAACCTTGCGTATGTTGTAGATATTGAGGCAGTTGGTTCCTGCGCCGAGCACGCCGCGCATACCGGCAGTGCCGAATTCGAGATCCCTGTAGAAGGCGTTTTCGATCGCTACGGGATCATCCTTCATTTTGTCAAGCTGACGGAGAAGTGCTTTGTCCGTCACCTTCTCTCTCCACTCGTTGTATCTCTCTTGAGACGTCATACTTTTTCCTCCCAGAGCGCTCTCGCACTCTTGCAGTCATTATACTATATCCCTCCCAAAGTTGTCAAATTTTATCCGCGCTATTTTCCAATTTTAGCCGCACAAAAAAACGGGCGGCTTCGCCTTTCGGTCTGCCGTCCGCTTTTGTGCCGTTATTTTCGGTCTTGCTTATTGTAACTGACCCTTCTTGTATTTCTTGTTAAGCAAGAGATTGCGTATCAGGAAGAATGCAAGCAAGCCTATGCCGATGAATATGACGAGTTCTACGGGGAATATGAGATACCATATCCAGGAAGTGTCATATTGCGCGCCGCTGGAGATATTCTGACTGTTGTTGGGATCATAGGAGTTTGCGGCCTTCATCGTATCCGCGAAGGTATAGAGCACGTCGTGCGCAACGTTCTGTGCGAGCGCTACAAACGGAGCTTCGTTGTTATACGTCGAATCGCTGAAGAGTGCGGAGCCGTTGGAGAGCCATATATCGTTGCCCGCCCAGATGCCTTTGTATGCGGGGAATATCGACTCCTCACCCGCGCCGTTTACCCAGTCGGTAACCAGCGTTCCGCGGAAGCCCCACTCGTTTCTGATTATATCGGTGCAGAGACCTCTCGTCGCGCCCGACCAGGTTCTGCCGAGACGGTTCATCGCCGTCATGAGCGCGTTGCCGCCGCCGTCCTTGATTATAATCTCGAAGGGTTTGAGATAGAGCTCGCGGAGTGCCTGCTCGGTTACGAAGGTGAACAGACCCTCGCGGTTAGCCTCGCTGTCGTTGCAGACGAAGTGCTGGACGTAGGAATACACGCCCTTGTCTTTCGCGCCGCGTACCGTCTCCGCGCAGATCTTGCCCGAGAGCACGCCGTCCTCGCTGTAATACTCGCCGTTACGTCCGCCGTAAGGGTTGCGGTGAATGTTGGCGCCGGGAGCGTACCAACCGTGAAGTCCGGGCGTGGAGGCTGCTTCGGCGCCTACGCTGAGGCCGTACGCATAACCGAGGGCTACGTCCCAGGTCTGCGCCATAAGCGTTGCGCTGGGATATGCCACGAAGTCGCAGGTCGTTCCGTTGCCGCCCGTGACGCGAGTGTTGAATCCGAGAGGACCGTCAAGGTCGACATACTCGGGCTTGCCGAGGCTCTTTATCTCCGCCGTCTTGAAGTAGCCGTCTTTAACGAGAGTGAAGAGTTCGCTCTTGGTTATCTGGTGTACGACGTCCTCCCAAAGCGCGTTGTCATAGTCGGTCAGTTCGAGTACGTCCTCCATAACAAGGCCGTTGGGCTCACCCACGCTGGGCATAGCTATTCCGTAATATCCCGTAGCGTCGAGCTGGTCGTCCGTCGGTCTGCCGTTCTGCGCAACCTGCAATGCTTCCGCGCTCATTGCGCGGCGGGTGTCGTTCTTGGGGAACACGAATTCCTCTCTCGTCATGTATACGACGGGAGTGGTCTCACGGCTGCCGTCGAGGTCGTTGTTATCGATAGCCTCGTCGTTGCCGTCGCCGTCTTTGTTGGTGAAGCGGTTTTCTACCGTCTTACCCGTCTTTTCGTCTGTATCGTAGTTATATCCTTCATTGGGGATGGTGAACGTTATATCCTGAACGGACTCGTGAGCGTTCTTCATGACGCGAAGAATGTGATCCCCGCCGTCAAGCTCGTAACCCGTGTGACCGTTGCCGTTCTTGTCGTAGCAGTCATACGAAGCCATGCTCTGCACGGTGGTCTTAAGAGTTACAAGGCACTCCTCATCGGGATCGAGCACGGGCGTCTTTACGAAATCGGCAAGGTTGACAGACGCCTTCTCTATTCCGCCCTTCTTGTAGTTAGGGGTGTAATAGAGTTCTACGACGTCCATGCCGGGATAATCGCCGACGTTCTTGACTTTGACGTCAACGGATACGGTAGCGTCCTTGGGAAGGGTGCCGCCGTTCTGCACGTTATCGTTTATTCTCGTGCGCTCTACCGTCCACTCGAAATCTGTGTAGGAAAGTCCGTAGCCGAAGGGATATTGGACTACGCCGTCGTATCCTTTGCCGTATTCGTTGTCGACATCATCCCAATAGCCTTCGACGTTCGCCGTCTCATACCACTTATATCCGACGTAAATACCCTCGGAATAGTCTACATAGGAGTTGAATCCGTAGCCCTGACCGCCGCTCGAATACGCTCTACCCGTGCTGCTTTCGAAGCCTGAGTTGACAAAGGAAGGCGCCGTGGTGATATCATAAGCGTATGTATCCGCAGTTCTTCCCGAGGGGCTGACCTTTATCGTCTTTTTCTCGGTAAGAATATTGCCCTGATCGTCCTTCTTATAGACTATGTTGCCGTCGTCATCCTTAACGGGATTGCCGCTGCCGTCAACCTCGGGAACCTTCTCCTCGACCTGCTTTTCGCCGAGAAGGACGTTTATAAGTCCCCTCGTTCCCGTAAGTCCCGTAAGACCGACGAGGAGAGCCGCGTCAATCTCCGGGTCGTCGATAAAGCCGACTTCCATGGTGTTGGCGGTGTTGAGAATGACAATGACTTTTTCGCAAGTCTCTTTCGCAACCTCTATCATCTCCGCTTCTTCGGGAGAGAGTTCGAGGTAGTTGCGGTCTTTGTTCGTCGTGTTGTCAGTGCCGTTCTGATTCTGCCTTACCTGCTGGAGTTGCAAATCCTTACTCTCGCTGCCCGTTCTGCCCAAGACTACGAGAGCCACATCCGAAGTGTTGCGAATGCTCGTCTTAATCGCCTCGGTATACTTATCCTTTCCGGGCTCATGCAGGGTGAAAATAGCCTCGCTACCGAAGCTGACGCCGCCGCGGTATTCTTCCATATCGCCGTCGCCGTATACCTTATTGGGATTTGAGTAGAAGCTCTGGTAGAGGTTGTAGAGGTCTTCGTTATACTCTATTCCCGCTTCTTTGAGTGCGGGGAAGAGCTTTACGCGCTCAAGGCTGGTGTTGGAGTAGCCCGAACCGAACGCCATACACATCCAGTCGTAAGCCGCCCAACCGAATACGTTTACCGCCAGCTTCTCGTTGCCGGTGAGAGGCAGTGCCTTGTTCTCGTTCTTGAGAAGTACCACGCCCTCTTCGGTTATGTCCTCGCAAAGAGCGGTGCCTTGCGTCAATACCTTTTCATCGGTATTCTGCGCACGTCCGCCGAACCAAAGCGAGAGGTCCTGCCAGAATACGCAGGACAGCGCGATTATTGCCACAAAAAGAGCGAGCAATATCGCAATGATTGGCACGAATATGCCCAATGCAACGCCTGCCGACATGGGTTTTTTCGTGCGTTTCGTCTTGTCTTTCATAAGTTTCCTCCTTTTATTTTTCCGCTCACCGCCCGTTTGCGACGGGAACGGTCAGATACGTTCGGATAATAAAAGAGAAAAAAACCGAAGTCAATATGCGTTACTTATTCTGTAATTTAATTACTCATAATACTTTCTTTCCGCCCCTGACAAAGGTTTATTCGGCAAAAAAAGCAGGGCAAAAACAAGTGAGAAAACAGCCGACAAAGCAGTATGATTAACGGTTAATATCCGCTCCCCGGGCCGGCCAAGCCGCGGAATATTAAGCCCCGCCAAACAATTAAACCGCACACTGACCATACATACAAAGAAAAGAGAAGGATATAAGGAAAGACTACGCGCGCATAAAGAAAACTCCGAGCGCCGCAAAGTTACGGTCTCGGAGTGATTTCAATCAGCGTGATTATTTTTGTCGCGATTATTTTTTGGGAGCGGGTTGTTTAGTTTGCTCGGCGAGGGATATGACGCGCTTTGCGGAAAGTACTGCCGCCTGGCGGGCTTTTTCGATGGTCGCCAGCGCCGCCTTTGCTTCGTCAAGGTAGGCGGCGAGCGTTTCCGCCTCGCTTTTCAGTCGGGCGATATCCGCCTTGAGTGCGTCGAGTTCGGCGCGGGCTTCGTCGCGTAGTTTCTTTATCTCTTCCCCGCCGTCTATCGGCTCGGTGGGCAGGATCTGCTCGTCGTCATCGAAGGATGCTGCGGCGGTCAGTGCCTTTGCCACCGCGCCCGTGCCGGGTCGGAAGTCGATATCCGAGGCTTTGAGCGGGAGTTTGGCGAGCTGTATGCGGCTCTCTTCATAGGCAGCTTCCGCCGCTTTGAGACGCTGGGTCGCTATTCTTAACGACTCGGCAAGCGCCGCCGCGTCCGACCTGCCCGTTCGCTCATACTCGCTCTTTGCCGCGAGGTATTCGGAGTAGAGCTTGTTGAACGTATCGATGTTGTTCATACGCTCTTCCTTGGTCATGTGCGCCGATTCGGACTGGAAGTCGTCCATTTTAGCTTTCGCCTCAAGGTATTTGAGCTGCGCGCTGCCCATGCCCGAGTTCACTCCCCGCGTCAGGTAGTCCGTCTCTTTCTTTGCCGCTTCATATTCCGCTTTGTTACGCTCCGCATTCGCCCTGATCTCGTCCTCACGGTTCTTGATCAGCATTTGCCGAACTAACCTGTCCTCGATCGTGATCGCCGTGTCTACGGGTACAGAGTTCGCCGATATGAACTCTAACGTGCGCGATAATGAGTCGCTGAATTCCTCCGCAACCTTTCGCCGCTCTTCTTCCGTCTCAACCTTGTCTAACTCAAGAGCTAATAAATTGGTTTTTATAATTAAATCATTTAACATTTTCTTTATTAACGGTATTGTCGGGAGAGCACCTTTTTTTGAAAAAAATGTTCTCCCCCCGACGTCCCCCTTTCCCAAAAAACTGAAATAAACTTTTTTCTTTTTTATCGTAAGTGTTTGCGGGGGAAATCCCTTTCCCCTAAAAACTAAAAATCTTTTTTAGTTTTTGGTTATGGAGTGTAAACTCTTAATTTACAAACTTTTTATGATGCTTTACAATCCCCTCAGTCTGCCTGACGGCAGACAGCCCCCCTCGACTTCGGGCGGCCACACCGGCTACCCGCATTGTAGGCATATCGCCAACACCCTTGTAATGATGCAAATTTAGTAACCTTTTCCCCGAACAGTCGGCGCGAACGTGGCCGCCTTTAGTCAGGGGGGCTGTCACGGCTTTGCCGTGACTGAGGGGATTGTCCTTTCGGGTACTCGCGAAGTAATAATTAACCTGTAAAGATATTGTTATATCAAATAAAACCTTTTTCTCGACGAACCAACTCCAGCGCGGCGGAGAGTGCCGCTCAGACGTGCGAGAGAGGTTGTTATGCGAGGGAGCTTACCAAAAAAAGGTAAGTGACCGAACAATAACGTTCTCGGCTCGCGAGTATCAGCGGTGCTATGCGCCGCGCCTGTAGAAGCGAGGGAGCTTACGAAATAAGCGTAAGTGACCGAACAATAACGTTCTCGGTTCGCGCGTATCAGCGGTGCTATGCGCCGCGCCTACCTATGACTGAGGGGATTGTCTTTGTTAGTCACACGAAAAGCAATTACTTACCCGAATTATCATTAAACAATATCCCTAACTCTTTGAGTATCTCCCCCAACCCCTCGTCGGGATGCATGGCGGCGTTGTAGTCGAAGTTCTCGTCTTTGACTTCTTCGGCGGCGAGGTGCTTTTCCACCATTCCGACGGGGTCGAAGGTGTCGGACTTCATGGTCGGAGGCGGGGTTGCGTCAGCCTCACCGAGGATACGCGCCATGGCTTTATCCACTTCGTTGGTGCGCGAGAGCGTGTCGTCGAGGGGATAGCGGCGGAGTATTTCGGCGTAATGCGCCACCCACTGCCTGTGGAATTTGCGCAGAGCGGCGAGCTCATCCGCCATTTTTTTACGGGTAAGCGACTCTATCTCGTCGGCTTTGGCGAGAGCGGACTCGATTGCCTTGCTAATCTTCTCCTTACGCGCCTCATACTCGGCGAGTTTGCTCTCCGCCTTGTCGAGCTTATCTTTCAGCAAGAAAATACGGTCGCGCTGTGCTATCAGCGTCTCGTCGTATACGGTGCGAATGCGCTTTATGTAGTCCTCCACCTCGCTCGGCGAATAACCGTTTTTTACGCTGCTGAATTTCATCTCTTCCCTTTTCCCTCTCTCCTTACTTACCCTCTCACGATCTTGGCGCGTGATGAAGGGATATCAGCTTCTGTTTGAGTTCGTACAGTTCGTCGGACAGATCCACCTTATAAATCTCGGGGTTGTCGTTACGCATATACTCGTCCCAGAATGTCGCCTTTTCATCCTCGCAATACTTCGCGCTCTCGGCTATCGTCGGCGGGTTGTAAACGAGCTTGCCATCCTTAAACACGGGCTCGAGCAGTTTGCGCACGGTGTACTTCTGCAAAGTCGTGGACTTGTAGCGCATGGTCGGGTGCGTGAGCCTTATGGGCTTGGTCTCATCGATAACCTCGTGTTCGAGCGCGATTAAGTCGGCAAACGCCATACCGTATTCATCGTATATTCTATACAGCGTCTTGAATCCGGGGTTGGTTATCTTCTCCTGCGTGTCCGAAATCTTGATCTTCGGCACGGCTACTCCGTCCTCCATGATCTCCGCGAGCTTGTATACGCCGCCGAGCGAGGGCATATTCTCGCTGGTAATAAGCCGAGTGCCCACGCCGTAAGCGTCCAACTTCGCGCCCTGTGCGTTAAGCGAGGCTATGACGTTCTCGTCGAGGTCGCATGACGCGAATATTATCGCGTCCGTATACCCCGCCGCGTCTAACATTTTACGCGCCCGCTTGGACAGATATGCGAGGTCGCCGCTGTCCAGCCTTATCCCCACGGGCTTTTTACCCTTCGCCCGCAGCTTATCGAACACCTTGATTGCGTTGGGTACGCCGCTGCGGAGGGTGTCGTATGTATCCACAAGCAGGAGAGTGTTATCGGGATAGATCTCGGCGAACTTCTCGAATGCTTCCAGCTCGGTATCGAAACTCATTATCCAGCTGTGCGCCATCGTCCCCTTTATAGGTATGCCGAACTGCTGTCCCGCGAGAACGTTACTCGTCGAATTGCACCCGCCTATTACGCTCGCCCGCGCTCCGTATATTCCCGCGTCGGGGCCTTGCGCACGGCGAAGCCCGAACTCGGATACTATCGCGTTGCCCGCCGCCTTTCTCACCTTCGAAGCCTTTGTGGCTATCAAAGTCTGGTGGTTGATTATATTAAGCAGCGCAGGCTCGATCATTTGCGCCTGACTGAGCGGTGCGCGAATGACCATTATCGGCTCGTTGGGAAATACTATCGTGCCCTCGGGAACGGTGTATATGTCGCCCGTAAAGCGGAAATCGGCAAGCTGCGAGAGAAACTCCTCGCAAAAGCCCGCCTCTTTACGGAGGTAATCGATATCCTCCTCGTCAAAGTGCAGGTTTTGTATGTACTCTATCGCCTGTTCCAGCCCCGCCGCCACCGCATAGGATATCTGCCCTTGCTGACGGAAAAACACGTCGAACACGGCCGTCTTATCCGCAACGCCGAGCTGCGTATATCCGTTCATCATGGTAAGCTCGTAAAGGTCGGTCATTAAAGACAAATTGCGTTTCATCTCTTATTCCTCCGAAGCCGCGTTGACCGCCAGTGCCGCATACAGCACGATAAAGCCCGCATACATGATCAGCGCGGGAATAAGCACCGCCGCCGACCACAACTCCGTCGCGAAAAAGGCGAAGAAGATCGCGGGCACGGCGAACACGAAGATAATCTTGGCGTGGAACTTATAGTCCTTGCTCATAAGCATCGTGAACGCCGAGGCTATTGCGGGAGAGCCTATGTATAACGGATAGAGCATGCCGTAAGTCGCCTGCGTGAGGTTGGCGACAAAGGACACTACCGCGCACACGAGCAATAAGACGGAGAGATACAGCGTCACCGTATTGCCCTGAATAAGCGAGGTTATGAGAAGTATCAACCCGAGCGAAGAGAGTATTACGGGGGCTATAAACGCTATAACCGTATCCCCCCACCTGAGGCCGATAACGAGCAACACCGCGCCGCAGATAATGATCCCCGCCGCCGCTATCAGGTTGCACGCAAGCCGCTTCCCGCGACTGATTTCGATATATTCTTCCTGTTTCATGGCTCTCTATTCCTTTCCGTCCGTCGGTGCAGCCGCTTCGGACGCGGCGTAGTCTATGGGGTGCCCCTCGTCGTCGACGTGAGGACGGTAGTATATGGTATGCGTATAATCGAGATAATCTTCGCTCAACATTTCCTTGGGAACGAGTATCATTATCTTCTTTTTAAGCACAAGCGCGCGGATAACATACACCGCTATCCACACTGCACCGAAGGCGATCATAAGTATGCTCATTACCTGGGATATGCCGAAGCCGCTGCCCATGCTCCCGCTCGCCTGTAACTTCTGCTCGGGGTCGCGGAAGAACTCGAGAATAAGCCGCTCGGTGCCGTACCATATGCAATATAGCGAGGTGTAGAAGCCGTTAAAACTCTTGCGCTTGCTCATATACATCGCGTACATGGCTATGAACCCGATAAGGCACCATATGGACTCGATAAAGGGGTTGCCGAGGTGGATAACGCCGCCCACCTTATACGAGAAGGGGAAAACCTCGACGGGCACCTCTATGCCGTAGCAGCATTGCGGCTCGGCGAGATAGCAGCCCACGCGGCCTATTGCCTGACCGAGCAGCACGAACACCACCGCCAGATCCGCCATTTGCAGAAAGGACACCTTGGGCTTCTTCTTGGAGGTGAGACGGTAGAACAGCATTCCCACGAGAACGCCGACTATCGCGCCTATAAGCCCGCCTATTACGCCTATGCCGAACGTCCAATTATTGAATATCGCATAGTAGAGTATGCCGCCCGCGAAAGCGAATATCACCGCGAAAACTATATAGTCGATGACGAGTTCGAAGTAATAGCCCTGACGGAGTGAGGCGTAATTACCCCACACCACGCACAGCACTATCGCTATGCCTATCAGAAAACCGTACCAATTGGGGCGCGGAACGCCGCTATCGGGCACTGTTATGTGTTCGACAGTCATAACGAGCATGACGATAAACGCGACAAGTATCGCGAGAAGGACGGCGGAGAAAATTATATAGAACCGCGCTTTGAGCGGAAGTGCGAGAAAACGCTCCCATACGCCCTTCTTTCCGCTCTTCCCCTCCTCGGGTTTTACGGTTTCCGCCTCGCTACCCTCGGGTGCGCTTTTCGTCGGCTCGGTATTCAAGTTGCGGTCATCCTGTGTCATTACAACCTCTCCTATCGGTATACACAAGTATTATAAATCATTCGGATAAGAATTGTCAATACATAGAGCGCGTTTTCGAACGGCTTTCGGCGCATATTTTGGGAGTTGCGGCGGCTTGGTCAGGGCGCTATCGCCACGCTGCCCCGCGCCTCGGCGTATTCGTCCGTTCGGATAAGCGTTTCTTCGCACCGACCGTCGGGGTACCGCTTGACGATATAGCCGCGGCTCTCGAGTTCGGGTGCGCCGCCCGACACCTTGACCCTTTCCCCGCTCGGCAGAGTGGCGGTGTATTTGCGCTCGGTATCGATAAACTCCTCGGGCGCGGGCACTTCGCCCACCCGCAGCGTTTCCGACCTGCATTCTATTGTATACGGCAGTGGCGCGGAATATATCTCCGCTCCCACCTCGGTATCGCTCGACCAGGTGCGGATAAATATCGGTCCGTCGCCGTTGTTACGAAAGCGCAAGTCGCTCCAACTGCCGTTGACCATGGCGTCGAAGGACGGCTCTATATACGTCGGGACGAGGGAGTGACGGCTTACCTGCGTTATCTCCAACCCCGCGCGGAGTACGGCGTTATACAGCGTTGTTGAGGCCTGACACACTCCGCCGCCTATCCCCTCGGTGTACTTCCCGTCCACAATGATTTTTGCGGGCTTGAACCCGTTGGCTTCGGTGCGCTTACCAACCGCGTTGTTAAAGGAAAACGTCTCCCCCTTTTGCACCGCCGCGCCGTTCAGCCGCGACATTGCCAAGGCGACGTTGTGTTTGCGCTCGGGGGTACTGCTCGCGTACGACGTGGAAAATGCCGCCACTTTGTGCGTGCACTCGGACAGCTGCTCGGCGGTAACCTCGGGCGGGAGTATGTCCACGGCAAGGGCTACCCGCTTAAGCCCGCGCGAGAGTGCAAAATATATGTCCGCGTATACCCGCTCCTCGTTGACGGCATAGCCGGGGGCGGATCGCTTAATCTCGAACATGGGCCGTCGATCGGGATAGAACCGTATTTCCGCGTCCGTCGGCGGGCAGTCCGTCTCCCTCACCGCCTTTTTGACTATGGGGGCGAGCATGGGAAAACAGTATAAAACGGCGTCCTTTCTTTCGGAACCGCCGCTGACAAGGGTGTCTATGAGTTTGACGCGCTCGCTTATGGGTGCGCCTAACTTGCGCATTTGAAAGTCCTCGGCTACGGTGAAATCGGGGGCTTCGGGAAGTGCGTCGTAATATTCGTATTTGTTGTCGCCGAACACCAGCGTCAACGTGGGTATGGGCGCCGCCGTCGCCGTCACCGCGCCCGCACAGCACGCCGCTACGAGCAGCGCCATTGCAAGGGCAATCAGGGAGTTTGTCAATTTCGCACCCATATATTTAATATCGGTGCTCTCCCCGCTTTTTATGCGTGGGTAGTCGGTTTCGCCTATAAGGATACAACCACAGCCCGACGGCGGGATTATGGTTAAATGCAGCCATATAAGACGGGAGTATGGTTAAATCACAACTCGGTGAGGCGTTTTAACGCTCGGCTCATGAGTTTTTTATGGCGGTTAAGCGAAGGGTCGAGAACGCAAGCGGAGAATAGTTCTTCCAGCTCGGCAGATATTTGCTCGTCCTTATACCCTATCTCGCGCAGGTCGGCGCCGTTAATGCGCAGGTCGCGGAGGGAGAGGGGCGCGCCGCTCTTAACCAGCATGTCGTAGAACTCGAGTATGCGGTTTGGCAGTGCGTCGTCGGTGCCCTTACCCGCGGAGTCGGCTGCCATAAGGTCGGCTATGTCGTGGATTATGTCGGAGTTATGCGCGACGAAGAGGAGCATTTTACCGCTTTTCGTGCGCCTGTCCTTGTCGTACATATGCCACCGCACGAGGCGCCGAACCTTTTCCGCCTCTTTCTTGGGAAATCGCAATCCGTCCTCGCCGAGTATGTCGGGAATCATCTCCGCGCCGATTACCTCGTGTCCGTGCATCTTGCCCGTGCGCTTAACCGCTTCCGCCTTGCCTATGTCGTGGAAGAGTGCGGCGAGGCGTATACGCGGCGGAGCGTTGCGTACTACGCGGAAGGTGTGTTCGAGCGCGTCGTATTTGTGGTAGGCGGAGGGCTGGGCTAAACCGTCGAGAGCGGCGAGT
>CANPYH010000033.1 GCA_947588325.1 uncultured Clostridia bacterium | reverse complement strand
ACGGGCAGTAATTGCACGGCTTCGGCAATCAAGATGAGCAAGATCGCCGAAAAAGAGGGCGCGGACGCACTGCTCGTCGTCACTCCCTACTATAACAAGTGCACGCAAAACGGGCTTATCGCCCACTATACCGCCATTGCCGACTCGGTAGATATTCCCATTGTGCTGTATAACGTGCCCACCCGCACGGGCTTGAAGATAGCCCCCCAGACGGCGGTTAAGCTCTCCGAGCATAAAAATATCGTCGCTATCAAGGACGCGGGAGAGAATATCGACGACCTGCTCGCCATGTGCAGGGAATGCAACGGCAAACTCGACGTGTATAGCGGTAACGACAGCTACACCGTCTTTCTCATGGCGCTCGGCGCTATCGGCGTTATCTCCGTCGTAGCCAACGTCGCGCCCAAGGAGATGAAGCAGATCACCGACGCTTGCTTTGCCAACGACTACCCCACCGCGCGCGAACTGTCCTATCGCCTCGATCCCCTCGCCAAGGCGCTCTTTATGGAAGTCAATCCCATACCGACCAAGAAGGCGCTGGAGTACATAGGTATCAAAGCGGGCAAGCCCCGTCTCCCCCTCACCGAGATGGAACCGCAACACGCCGAACAGCTCAAAGCGATTATGAAAAATCTCGGACTTATCAAATAATCACAAACAAACGAGGCGGCTCTCTTCGGAAGCCGCCTTTATCTTTGCCATTTTCGACTGTTTAATTGTGCCTCGCCCGCCGCTTTATCCGTTTAGTCTTTTCGCTCGCCATTTGCTATCCGCGATAGCCGCCATACGGACGATAGGCGTTACAGTACGTCACGGCTGAATGAGAGTTCGCGCCGCAATTATATCCTGCCTCGGTTTCAGTGGCAGACCGTCACACGGTTTTACCCATTTGGTATGCTTGGAGCATGGCGGGGGTGCCTATAATCTCGCCCTTCTCATACACGCCCTTTCCGTAGATCACGCCCTTTTCCACCGAACCGTCGAGACATGTGGCAAGCCCGCGGAAGCACTCGAGGGTGCAGTCCATGACATTGGGGCTGTCCTCGGCGGAAGTCATTATGTAATAGAACTCTTTGTCACTTATCTTCGTCCAGCGCGCCACCATGCGGTCGATCACCGCCTTCATCTGCGCGTCTACGGAGTAGAAATAGACGGGGCTGGCAAGGACTATCGCGTCCGCCTCCATAAACTTGTCGAGTATCTCGCCCATGTCGTCATTAATCGCGCACACCCCACCGTGATTACTGCAATAGTAGCAACCGCGGCAATACCCGACCTTCTTCTCGGCAAGGGATATCTTGACTACCTCGTTCCCCGCCTCTCTCGCACCGCGCGCGAACTCGTCGCACAACAGGTCGCTGTTACCGCCCTTTCTCGGGCTACCCGATATTATCAATACCTTTTTCATGTCTTTCTCCCTTCGTTTTTTCGCATTATACCACGCCGACGAATAAATGTAAAGCCGCCGATTGGAGAAATACAAGTGTTTTTAAGGGGGAAACCTTTTTGTGAACAAAAAGGTTTCCCCCTTAAACCCCTTTCCAAAAAAACTTAAAATCTTTTTCTTTTTGTTTTGTTATGGGGATTGTGTGTATATGAATAACAAACTTGTTATGATACAGGACAATCCCCTCAGTCTGCCTATTCCGCGCCGGCCCCCCTTTACGGCAAGCACGGCGCATAGCACCGCTGATACGGGCGCGCCGACGTTCACTTCTGCTCGGTCATTTACGTTTTAAGTAAACTCCCTCGCGAAGTTCCGTCTCCCACCCGTCTGAGCGGTACTCTTCGCCGCGCTCGAGCTTCGGTCGTCGAAAATAAGGTCTATATTCAATATATTTTCGCTTTTTTGTAAAGTGTTGCTTTTCGGGTAGCTAACAGGACAATCCCCTCAGTCTGCCTGACGGCAGACAGCCCCCCTCGACTTCGGGCGGCCACAATTTGCGCCTGACTTCTCGCGCTCCACAATCATTCGGTGCAGCACACATTCGTCACCGACTTTTGGGGGAAAATGTTACTTAACTCGTATCATTACGAGGGTGTTGTTTTTACTTTGAGCGTAACTGACCCGTGTGGCCGCCCGAAGTCGAGGGGGGCTGGCGCAACTTGTTGCGCCTGAGGGGATTGTCTTGTAAGGAGCGAAAAAGTACGACGATACGAAACGAGACGGAAACATCCGTTTCCTATCGTTCAAAACTATCTTCTTACAACTCGGGAACAGTGGACGGCGGAGAGTGATGCTCAGAGGCACGAAAATCAAGGCTTCGCAACGGAGTTTACTAAAAACGTAAATGACCGAGCAGAAGCCGCGATTTCTCGTTGCCTATCAGCGCCGCTATTGCGCCGTCCCCCATACATAAAAATAATGCTCTCACATACGCGAGAGCATTATTTTTATTACAAAACACTAACTTAAGCTTTGGGGCCGGCAGCCACCACCTCTTCCGGCAAATTAAACTTCTTGATGTTCTCACGGAAGGAAGCGGCGAGCTTCTTTGCCGTTTCTTCATAGGCTTTCTTATCTTTCCAAGCGTTGCGGGGGTTAAGAACGGAAGGATCCACGCCCTCGACCGCCTTGGGGATAGCGAAACCGAAGATAGGATCGATCTCGTACTCTGCCTTTTTAAGCGAGCCGTTAAGTGCGGCGGTGACGCATGCGCGGGTAGCCTTAATCGACATTCTGGTGCCGACGCCGTATACGCCGCCCGTCAGACCCGTATTGATGAGGTATACCGCTGCGCCGTGCTTCTCGATCTTCTCGCCGAGCATATCCGCATAGACCTTGGAAGGAAGCGGAAGGAAGGGCGCGCCGAAGCAGGTCGAGAAAGTGGGCTGAGGCTCGGTTATACCGCGCTCCGTGCCTGCAACCTTGGAGGTAAAGCCGGAGACGAAGTAGAATTTAGCCTGTTCCGTGGTGAGCTTGGATATCGGAGGAAGAACTCCGTAAGCGTCATAGGTCAGGAATATGACGGTGGTCGGGTGTCCGCCGATACCGGGGATAACCGCGTTGTCGATGAAGGTTACGGGGTAAGATACGCGGGTATTCTCCGTTATGCTCTTATCCTTATAGTCGGGTTCGCCCGTCTCTTTATTGACAACGACGTTCTCGACAACCGCACCGTGACGGATTGCGTGGTAAATCTCGGGCTCCGATTCCTCTTTGAGGTCAATGCACTTTGCGTAGCAGCCGCCCTCTATGTTGAAGATACCGCTGTCCGACCAGCCGTGCTCGTCGTCGCCGATAAGTCCGCGGTTAGGGTCTGCGGAAAGGGTAGTCTTACCCGTGCCCGAAAGCCCGTAGAACAGAGCGGTGTGCCCCGTGCCGTCGGTAGCCATGTTAGCCGAGCAGTGCATACCGAGCACGCCTTTAAGCGGAAGCTCGTAGTTCATTACCGAGAACACCGCTTTCTTCATCTCGCCGCTGTACTTGGAGCCTGCGATGGTGATGGTCTTTTTGCCGAAGTCGAGTATTATAGCCGCTTCGGAGTGAATGCCGTACTTCTTCGCGTCGAGCTTAAGTCCGGGTGCGCAGAGAAGAACATAGTCAGCCGCGAACACGGCGAGTTCCTCTTTGGTGGGACGGATAAGCATGTTGTTCATGAAGAGGTTCTGGCTCGCATACTCGTTAATAACGCGAATGGAGAGTCTGTATTGAGCGTCGGCGCCCGCAAAGCCGTCGAATACATACACGCCGTTAAGCCCCGAGAGGTATGCCTTGACTTCGGCGGTAATAGCGTCCGCGGTCTCCTGCGAGATCTTCTTGTTCTCTACCCAGTTGATCTTGTCGGCGGAAGAGGGTTCTTCCACGATATATTTATCCTGTGCCGAACGACCGGTATATTTACCCGTCGTAACCAGGAGGGCACCCTTATCCATAAGCATGGCGTCGGGTTCGTCGCGCAGAGCGAGCTTTGTCAGAGCCGAGGGGCTGAGGTTTCTTGCGACAGATTTGGCGTTTACGCCGATCTTGTCCAAACCGTAGTTTTCCATTTATTTATCCTCCAAAATTTTATCCTGTATTATGCGGGCGAGCGGGTATCCCCCACTTCGCCAACCTCGATAATTATACTATATTGCGCCGTAAAACGCAAACATTTTCAAGCCATTATTCCACGATTGCCTTTATTCTTCTCACGCCCGCGCTCGAGCTCTGTTCCTTGATTATCCTGAAATGCCCAAGCTCGCCCGTATGCGCGACGTGCGGTCCGCCGCAGACTTCCTTGGAGTACTCGCCCATGGTATAGACCTTGACGCGCTCGCCGTATCTGCTCTCGAAGTTCGCTTCCGCGCCCTCCGCCTTCGCCTCGTCCACCGTCATCTCTTCGCAGGTCACGGTGACGTCCGCCGCAATCGCCGCGTTGACCTCGTCCTCGACCGCCTTGATCTCCTCCGCCGTCATGGGACGGGGGAAGTTGAAGTCGAAACGGAGCCGCTCTTCGGTTATGTTGCTACCCTTCTGGTGTATTCCCCTGTCGCCGAGCACTTTTTTAAGCGCGGCGTGGAGAAGGTGGGTCGCGGTGTGGAGTTTAACCGTCTGCTCACCGTGGTCGGCAAGCCCGCACTTGAACTTCTGCTCCGCCCCCGCTCTGCTCTTCGCCATATGCTCCTCGAACGCCTTGTTAAAGCCCTCGAGATCCACTTTAAGCCCCGCCTCCTTGGCAAGCTCCACCGTCATTTCGATGGGGAAACCGTATGTGTCATAGAGCTTGAAAGCGGTATTGCCCGCGATAGTATCGCCAACAATATGCTCGCGTATAGCCTGAAATTTCTTCATGCCCGCGGTTATGGTGTTTTCGAACCGACTTTCTTCAGCGTTAATCTCGTTTATAACGCGATCGGCGTTGCGCTCAAGCTCGGGATACACCTCTTTATATTCCTCGATAATGACTTTTGCTATCTGCGCAAGCAGACCCATGCCGCCGCCGAGTTGCTTTATAAACCTGACTGCGCGGCGCAGAAGTCGACGGAGAATGTAGCCTTGATCCACGTTGGAGCAAAGCACGCCCTTGTCGTCCCCTATTATCATAACCGCCGTGCGTATGTGGTCGGCGATGACGCGTATTGCCTTGGTTACGGAGTCCGAAGAGCCGTACTTCGCGCCCGTGAGTTTCTCGATCTCCGAGATAATCGGTGCGAAGAGGTCGGTTTCGTATACGCTCGAGGCGCCTTGCGCCGTCTTGATTGTGCGTTCCAGACCCATACCCGTATCGACGTTCTTTTGCGCGAGAGGTTCGTATTTGCCCTCCGCCGTCTTGTTGTATTGCATGAACACGTCGTTCCACACTTCAAGGTACTTGCCGCACGAACATGCGGGAGAGCACTCGGGCGAGCAGGCGGGTTTGCCCGTATCGACGAACATTTCGGTGTCGGGTCCGCAGGGTCCGGTAGTTCCCGCCGGTCCCCACCAGTTATTCTCCTTGGGCAGGAAGTATATTCTCTCGCGCGGGATTCCCGCTTTTTCCCAATACTCCGCCGACTCCTCGTCTCTCTGGCAGTCGTTATCCCCCGCGAACACGGTTACGGAGAGTTTGTTCGGATCGATACCGAGATATTTCTCGCTCGTCAGAAATTCGTAACTCCAGGCGATCTGCTCTTTCTTGAAGTAGTCGCCGAGAGACCAGTTACCGAGCATCTCGAAAAAGGTCAGGTGCGAAGCGTCGCCCACTTCGTCGATATCCCCCGTGCGAACGCACTTCTGCACATCGGCAAGGCGGGTTCCCTGCGGGTGTTTCTGCCCGAGCAGGTATGGCACGAGCGGGTGCATTCCCGCCGTGGTAAAAAGCACCGTCGGGTCGTTTTCGGGTATGAGAGAGGCCGAGCTTATGAGCGCGTGTCCCTTGCTCTTATAAAAATCAAACCACATATTCCGAAGTTGTGTCGCGTTGATTTTTCTCATTGTTATCTCCTTGCTGTCATCTGTATCATTTTGCCGTGTAGCCGTCTTTAAGACCGACTATTCTGTTATATACCGTCTCGTTGCTGCGGATATCGCGGACATAGTAGCCCGAACGCACGAATTGGAAGGACGTTCCCTTTTCCGCCTCGCCGAGTATGCGCTCGCCCTTGCCCTTATACACCTTGATGGACTCGGGGTTCATGCGGTCGGCAAAGTCCTCGTGCACGCCGTCATACGGAAGAAGCAGGTAGTCATAGCACCGCACTTCGATATCGGCGCAGTCGGCGGCGTTTACCCAATGTATTACGCCCTTTGCCTTGACGCCCTGAGCGTCCACGCCGTTGGTGCCGTCTATCGCCTCGCAAAGCACGGTTATCTTGCCGCCTTCCTCGCGGTAGCCCGTACATTTGACGATATACGAGTTTTTAAGCCGCACAATCGCGCCTTCGGTCAGCCGCTTATACTTGGGCGGGGGCAGGACGGCGAAGTCCTCCCTCTCTATCCACAGTTTGTTGCTTATCGTCACCGTGCGCTTTCCCGCTTCGGGCGCGTTGGGGTTGACGTCCGTTTCCGCCGTCTCGCTCCAGCCGTCGGGACGGTTGGTTATTTCGAGGGCTATGGGGTCGAGCACAGCCATTGCGCGGGGAGCGGTCTCGTTAAGCTCGCTCCTTATGCACGCTTCGAGCTGTTCGGGCGCGCACTCGCTGTCGGCTTTGGATATACCCGCCTCCGCAACGAACTTGAGTATGGAGGAAGGCGTGTAGCCTCTCCGCCGAAGTCCGCATATGGTCGGCATGCGGGGGTCGTCCCAGCCGTCCACCAAACCTTCGTCAACCAGGCGTTTCAAGTACCGCTTACTCATTATCGTGCGCTCGATATTGAGGCGGGCAAACTCGCGCTGCTTGGGCGAATTCGGGAATATCTCTTTCAAATTTTCCACGACCCAATCGTAAAGGGGGCGGTGATTTTCGAACTCGAGACTGCACAGGCTGTGCGTTACCCCCTCGATCGCGTCCTGTATGGGGTGCGCGAAGTCATAGAGCGGATATACGCACCACTTGTCGCCCTGACGGTAGTGCGGCGTGTGGAGCACCTTGTATATGACGGGGTCGCGCATGTTGATATTCGGCGACGCCATATCTATTTTGGCGCGGAGAACAAGCTCGCCGTCCTTATACTTACCCTCCCGCATTTCGCGGAAGAGCCGAAGGTTCTCGTCTATGCTCCTGTTTCTGCACGCACTCTCCGTCCCCGCTTGGGTGAGAGTGCCGCGCATCTCCCGCATTTGCTCGGGCGGAGTGTCGTCGACGTACGCAAGCCCCTTTTTAATGATATACTCGGCGCACTCGTACGTCTTTTCGAAGTAGTCGGAGGCGTATGTTATTTCGCCCTCCCAGCCCAGCCACCTGACGTCGCGGATAATGGCGTTGACGTACTCGTCGTCCTCTTTGGCGGGGTTGGTGTCGTCAAAGCGCAGATAGCACCTGCCGCCGAACGCTTTCGCCGTCATGTAGTAGTTGATATACACGCTCTTTGCGTGACCTATGTGGAGATAGCCGTTTGGCTCGGGGGGAATACGCGTCACCACCTCTTTGGTTCTGCCGCTCGCTATATCCTCGGTTATTATGTCCTCAATGAAGTTTCCCATATTGTTTACCCTAAGGCGCTCTCAGAACAGGCCCTTGATTTCGCCCGTTTGCTCGTTTATGGTCATACCCTCGGCGGCGGGGGTTTTGCCCAGCCCGGGCATGAGGAGTATTTTGCCCGTCAGCGCGACTATAAAGCCCGCACCCGCGCGGTAATACACCTCACGCACCGTGATATCGAAGCCCGACGGTCTGCCGAGTTTGGTCTGATCGTCGGAGAGGCTGTATTGCGTCTTGGCTATGCACACGGGCAGGTTGCGGCAGGCGGGATTTGCGGAGAGTTTTGCGATAGTCTCCTCCGCCGCCGCCTCGTATTTAACGTCAGCCGCGCCGTATATTTTGGTAGCTACGTCGCGTATCTTGTCCTTTATGCTCTCGCCGAGGTCGTAAGAATAGCTCATCTTGCCCTCGCAGGCGTCCATTTTCCGCACCACGGCTTGGGCAAGCTCCTTGCCGCCTTCTCCGCCCCGCGCCCATACGTCGGCAAGGCAGACTTCCGCGCCCCGTTTCAGGCACTCCTTGCGAAGATATTCTATCTCCTCGTCGGGGTCGGTCACAAATCTGTTTATAGCGACGACGCAGGGCAGTTTATATACCTGCGTTATATTCTCGACGTGCTTGAAGAGGTTGGGTGCGCCCGCTTCGAGCGCCTTCATGTTCGGTTTATCCGCGTCCTGCTTGGGAACAAGTCCGTTGTATTTCAGACCGCGGAGTGTGGCTACTACCACCACGCAAGAGGGCTGTATGCCCGCTATGCGGCACTTTATGTCGAGGAATTTCTCCGCGCCGAGATCGGCTCCGAAGCCCGCTTCCGTCACCACGTAATCGGCGTAACTCATCGCCGTCTCCGTCGCTATTATGCTGTTGCAGCCGTGCGCTATGTTAGCGAAAGGCCCGCCGTGCACGAAGGCGGGAGTGCCCTCGAGGGTCTGTACGAGATTGGGCTTAATCGCCTCTTTGAGGAGAATGGTCATAGCCTCGTCGGCTTTGAGCATTCGGGCAGTGACTTCTTTGCCCTCTCGGTCGGTGCCTATTACTATGTCACCCAGCCGCTTTTTCAGGTCGCTTATGTCCTTTGCCAGACAGAATACCGCCATAACCTCGCAAGCCGCCGTTATGTCGAACTTATCCTCGCGCTCGTTGTAGCCTATCCCGCAGCGGATACTCCGAAGAGATCTGTCGTTGAGATCCATGGCGCGGTGGAAGGTCACCTTCTCGATGCCAAGCGCGTTGCCCTGGAATATGTGGTTGTCTATCATGGAGGCGAGCAGGTTATTCGCCGTCGTTATGGCGTGAAAGTCGCCGTTGAAGTGCAGGTTAATATCCTCCATGGGGGCGACCTGCGCATATCCGCCGCCCGTCGCGCCCCCCTTGATCCCGAACACAGGTCCCAATGAGGGTTCGCGAAGAGCAAGGCAGACGTTCTTGCCCAACTTCGCCATTCCGTCGGCAAGACCTATCGATACCGTCGTCTTGCCCTCGCCCGCGGGCGTTGGGTTGATTGCGGTTACGAGAACGGTTTTGCCCCGCTTTTTACCCCTGCCGCAGACCTTGGCTTTGTATTTGCCGTAGCACTCGAGTTCGTCCTCGGTTATGCCGAGCTTTGCCGCTATTTCCGTTATAGGTTGTAATTTCGCCGCGCTTGCGATCTCTATGTCCGTCATGCGTCTCACTCCTTGTCGGATATTTCAATATGATTATACATTATTGTCCGAAAAACCTCAAATGTTTTAATCATCATTTTCATCGTTTTGCGAGTACAGAAGAGACATTTTATGCTCGGCGTCGGTCAGAAAATCCCCGAGCTTGGAAAATCTCTTCTGAATGTAGTCGTTGCGAACCATTCTCCGCACCGTGTCCTCCGCTCCCACAATGACGACGAGGTTTTTTGCCCGCGTTATAGCCGTGTACAGCAGGTTTCTCGTCATTATGAGCGGCATATTCCCGCAAAGAGGTATGACTACCCCCTCATATTCGCTGCCCTGGCTCTTGTGCACGGTAATTGCGTAAGCGGGCATGAGCTGAGTCTTATCCTCCCCCGTATACGCCGCGCTTCTGCCGTCCTCGAAGGCGACGCGGATTTCCCCCGACTGTCGGCTGACTTCGGTGACCGTGCCCATATCGCCGTTGAAAACGCCCTTGCCCTCTCGGTAGTCCTTCGTCCAGACGAGGTTGTAGTTATTCACGACGTGCATAACCTTATCCCCCGCGGCGAAGGCGTACTCGCCCACCGTCACTTCCTCTGTCGGCCGCCCGAGCAGTCGGGTGCGAAGCAGCTTGTTAAGGTTGACGCAGCCCGCTTCGCCCCCCTTCATGGGACAAAGCACCTGTATTTTCTGCGGTGAGCAACCGAGGAAGGCGGGAAGTCGCTCGGTAACGAGTTCCACCGTCTTTTTAGCCGTGTCCGCCGCCCCGTCGCTGTGGATAAAGAAGAAGTCGCCGCCTGCGCGAAGGTCGGGCAGCTCGCCGCGATTAATCCTGTGCGCGTTCACGACTATATTGCTCCGCTCGTCCTGCCTGTATATGCGGGTCAAACGGGCTACGGGCACAACCCCGCTATTGATAATATCCGCGAGTACGTTCCCCGCCCCCACGCTCGGGAGCTGGTCGGCGTCGCCGACGATAACGAGTTTGGCTTCGTCGCGCAGTTTATTAAGCAGCATGGAAAGGAGGGTAACGTCCACCATGGAAAACTCGTCCACTATCACGGCGTCCGCACCCAATATCGTCTCGTCGTCCTCGTCGGCGAGGAGGGCGCGGTGTATGGTCGAAGCGTCCTCCCCCGTGCTTTCCGAGAGCCGCTTTGCCGCTCTGCCCGTCGGCGCCATGAGCTTAACAGTCAGCCCGTGCGCAGTCAGAATGCGGAGTATGCACCGAACTATCGTCGTTTTGCCCGTACCCGGTCCACCCGTAATGACGGATACGCCGCTCGATATCGCGCTCGAAATAGCCTCCCGCTGTTCGCTGTGGAAGGTCACGTTCTCGATCCGCTCGAATTCGGCTATCTCCTCCGTGCAGTCGGGCAATGCCCTGTTCGCGCTCTCAGCCATGCGGCAGAGCTTTACTGCCGAACGGCTCTCCGCCTTATATAGCGCGGCGGTCATAACAGCCTCTTCGTCGTCATACTCCACGGGGCGCAATTTGCGGGCGAGTATGAGGTCGTCTATGTTTCGGTCTATAAGCTCGGCGCAGTCGGTTTTAAGAAGGGTCGCCGTGCTCTCCGCAAGGTCCTTGCGCGGGAGGAGGGTGTTGCCCGAACGCTCCGCCGCCTCCGTCAAAGTGTATATCAGCGCGGCGCGGATGCGGAAGTCACTGGTCGGGCTTATGCCCAGCCCCGAGGCAATTCTGTCCGCCGTGAGAAAGCCGACGCCGCTTACGTCCTCGGTCAGGCGGTATGGGTTGTACGAGACGGTCGCCACCGTCGCTTTGCCGTATTCGTTGTATATTTTCAGAGCCAGCCCCGACGATATGCCGTGCCCCATGAGAAAGGACATAGCGTCCGAAGCCGACTTGACTTCGCCGTAAGCCTCGGCTATGCTCGCCGCCGCCTTGGGGGATATCCCCTTGATTTCGGTCAGGCGTGAGGGCGTGTTTTCTATGACGGTAAAGGTGTCCTTGCCAAACTTCTCGACTATCGCCGCGGCTCGCTTCTCGCCTATCCCCTTGATCATGCCGCTGCCCAAAAAGCGGAGTATGCCGTATATCGTGTCGGGCTGTTCGATACGCACGGTGTCCGCTTTAAGCTGCCGACCGTACCGCGCATGTTCGACGAAGTTACCCGAGCAATAGACATAGCCCCCCTCGCCCACGGGAGGAAAAACGCCGACGACGGTATACGGTTGCAGATCCGTCTCTATCGTCGCGATCGTGTAACCGTTCTCCTCGTTGCGAAATCTTATTTCCGCTATCGTTCCTCTTATCTCCGCCATAACGTTATTATAACACCTCGCCCGCGGTTACGCAACTTTTTGCGCGCCCATCGCTCTTTCCTTTTTTCCATTCAGCGGCTGCCAACGTCAAGATAACTTCTGCTCGGCGTTTTGGCGGTCGTCAAATACAAAAGTACGCCGTGCAAAGCTCGCACAGCGTACTTATGATAAATCGTCTTACGAAGGCTCTGTAGCGAGCCGATTCGAGAGTGTTGCTTATTTTACGGACGGATCGAGAATGGCTCTTCCTTCGGTGGTCAGGCAGAACTCGACGAAGGCTTTGCCGAGATCGGTGTCCGTCATACGCGCGACATGTCTGTTTGCGCTACCGTTAAGCGTAATATTAAGCGGTTGAATATCTTCCACACTCGTTATTTGCGTGCCGCTTTGGGTTGTGAAGTTTTCCGCGCAAGCAAAGGCTATATCCGCGCCGCCGTTATTTACTATGGCGCCCGTGAAGTCGGCTATGTAATGATAAGGGTCGCTCGACTCTTTGCCTACATAATAGGTGTAGTGTATGCCCGAAACGTCCAAGCTCTTTGCCTCGGCATAAGTCTTAAACGCTTCGAAAAGGGGCTTGAATTGCTCTTCGGTTATAAAACGTCCCCAGACCGCGACCTCAAGGGAATATTTCTCTTCCTCTTCTCCGTCCGAGGAACCGCCCGTATCCTTGACGGACGGATCGAGAATGGCTCTTCCTTCGGTGGTCAGGCAGAACTCGACGAAGGCTTTGCCGAGATCGGTGTCCGTCATGCGCGCCACACAGCGGTCTTTGTCATTATTCAGCGTAATATTCAGCTTATAAATTTCCGCGCTCGTTATTTGCGTGCCGCTTTGGGTTGTGAAGTTGTCTTTACAAGCAAAGGCTATATCCGCCCCGCCGTTACTCACTATCCCACCTGTAAAATTGGCGATGTAAAAATAAGGATCGCTCGACTCTTTGCCTACATAATAGGTGTAGTGTATGGCGGAAACGTCCAGGCCCTTTGCCTCGGCATAAGGCTTAAACGCTTCGAAAAGCGGCTTGAATTGATCTTCGGTTATGAAACGTCCCCAGACCGCGACCTCGAGGGAGTATTTGTCTTTATCCTTATCGTCCGAGGGCGCTTCCGTTAAGTCCGTATCCACATTATACTCGCTGTCGTTCACGACGTTATAAGCCGATTCGCGGAGAGCGGCGTAGTCCTCCGAGGTGAGCT
>CANPYH010000032.1 GCA_947588325.1 uncultured Clostridia bacterium | reverse complement strand
ACTTGCAAAAATAACGTTCCCAATCGGTTCAGCATTGCCGTTCCTTATGCGGTACAAGCAAGACAATCCCCTCAGTCACCTTCGGTGACAGCCCCCCCTTACTAAGGGCGGCCACATTCGTCCCGACTTTTCGGGAAATATGGTACTCAATTTGTAGCATTACGAAAGGTGTTGTTTCTTGCTTCGAGCGTAACTGACCCGTGTGGCCGCCATTAGTAAGGAGGGCTGGCACGGCGTAGCCGTGACTGAGGGGATTGTCCTGCCCGCAATGAAAACAATAAGGCGATACGGAACAAGACGAGAACATTGCTATTTGTCAGAAGTTTAAGAGTAGATTGTTATATAAACTTATGCTATTCCAAAAACTTTACCGTATTAACACAAGCGCAGCGGAGTATATCACCCATACAACACAAAACACTCCCTGCGTTATGCAAAGAGTGTTTGTGCAAAAGACCTTTATTTGCGCTGAGGTGGTGGCGCAAACTATCCATTAACTTTGAAAGGGATCCCCTGCTATGCGGACGGTGCTCTGTCTGTCACCCGCTACTACTATTTCGGGCGGGGTGTAGTCGTTGCAAAGCCTGATAAGCGAAGACGCGGCGAGAAGGAAAAGCCCCATACCGAACTCGTCGGTAATTTCCTTGCTGAACTCCTCGTCGCGGTAGTTCTGCGGCTGGTATCCGACCGTCTGCATATAGCCGAGCTGCCCCGTCTTTTCGCCGTTTGCGTCCTCGAGCATGCAATTATCCATCATGCCGTCCCAAGCCTTCTCGACTACGGGGAAATAGGTATCATAGTCCAGTACGCCGAGCGCAATGCCCGTCGCTATTCCGTATAAGAACCCGCAAGTGCCCGTAGTCTCCTTGCCGCCGTGGCAGGTTTCGTCTACAATGCTTGCGTTCCAGGTTCCGTCCTCTCTCTGATATTGAGGGAGCACGGACGCTATTTCTATAAAGTCATTCCTATATTGCTCGTATATGTCGGGATATTCGTTCTCGTCGAGGTACATAAGCTGTTTAGCAAGAGCGGCAAGCACCCAGCCGTTGCCGCGCGACCAGAACAGCGGATATTTCTTGCCCGTCTCGGGGTCGGTAGCGTTCGCTTCCAAACCAATCTGTGTGGAGTCTCTGTGCCACAGGTGGTAGTCCTCGTTATACAGCACTCCCTTCCAGTGCATATACCCGTCATAAGCCGCCTTAATATACTTATCTTCGCCCGTCTGCTTCGAGAGCAACGTGTATGTGTTCATACCCATATACAGAGCGTCGCACCACCAGAACGCCATGTGGCTCCAATCGCGGCTGCTGTCCGTTGCGTAAGAGTTGGGCGTCGTCACCGTTTTACTGTCCTCGGGGTCGCGGGCTACGTTCCACTCGGCGTTATCGACAGCCGATTGGATCTTGTAGTTATCGCCGAGCAGGTCGTTCATTTGCAGATACATCTCGCCGATAAGGTAATGGTCGGCGTGCGGTGTGCGGTAGTCGCTGTTACACAGCCAATCGAACTGCTCGCAAACGCTTCTGAGGTAACAGAAAGATTCCTCATCCCCCGTAGTCAGGAAGTAGTCGAGCAAGCCCGAGTAGTAAACGGAATCCCGCCAGTCGTCGGAGTTGACTTTAAGCGTCTCTATTTTCTCGTTGGGATAGCCGTAGTCGGGAATTTGCAATATTCCGTCCGCCTTTTCCATAAACCAGTCGTTGACAAACTCGACTATGTCCTCGATATCGTCGGCGGAATAATTCTTAGTCGTCCGAGCGCGTTTAGCCGAAGCGATCGCGGGCGTTACATAAGTCTTGGTCGCGGCAACATTCTTTTTCGCCGTATCGGCGCCGTATACTTCCAACTCCGTCAAAGCGGCGAAGCCCTGCGTGTCGTCCTGCGACGGGGTCTTTATATCCGAAAGCCGCACATACTCCGTCTTAACCCCGCCTATGTGGGCGGACTGTTTATCCGCGGTGCGCGCGAGGCTCACCTCTTTGGTCGCACCGTTGGAGAACTCCACCGTAACGCTCTCCCATGCCGTGTCGTGCGCGGGAGTGCCCGAGTAGTCGGCGCGGAGTACGAAGGATATGTCGTCAATGCTGACTTCCCTGCCGAAGTATACCGTAAACTCGGCGTCGCTCATCTTGTTATATCCCCAGGATTGGTAGGGATATGCGCCGTGCCCGCTGTTTTCCAACCTGCCGTCGATAGCGTTACGTGCGAAAAACTCCGTCTCGTTGCGCGTTACGCGGTTGGCGTAGGCATGGGGATATGCGACGACCTCTCCCCTCGTTACCGACTCCGACTCGGTCGGGAGGGATGTTGCGGTCTGGTCGTTAATCTCCCGAGCGTACATGAAGTCATAGGGGTTTACGGCAAGGTTGCGCGCGTTCCTTATATCGTCTGCGGTCGCGACTTCCGCCGTTATATCCGCCGCGGAGAAAGTACCCGCGGGGTAAAGCGTCGAGGACGACGGAGCGACTTCATCCGCCGAGGTTACGGACGCGGAAGCGGGAACCTCGAAGGTGAAACTACCCGTCGGCGAATAAACTATCGCCTCGCCGAGCTGATCGAACAGCTTGACTTTTATCCAGCAATAGTCCGAATCGATCTGTATCAGGTCGCCTGCGGAAAGCGAGTTGACTTTAATCTCTCCTTCTCCCCGCGCTATAACCGTCTTGCCCGTCGTCGAAGCCGTCTTTTTCCGCACGACGGTTATATCGACGTCATCGCTCGGTTTGGTCACCTGTCTCGTTACCACGGTGTTGCCGTATGGCGTTGTCTCTTTTTCCTGCTTCGGCTCGCCGCATGCGGAAAAAGCAAGCGCGACGGAAAGCGCCATTATTACGGCAAGTGTTATCGCTACTATCTTCTTTTTCATCTTCCCTCCCTGTTTTCGCTATTTCAGCGTCTATATTATAACAGAATGGTTTAACTTTTGGAATTGTAAAATTTTTGCGTTTTCATTGCAATTTTTACGCATATGAAAACGGCTCCGCCGCATTTCGCGCCGCAAAGCCGTTTACTGTCCTGTTATCATGCTGTTATTGCTTATCTCCCGCGTCGTTATTCGAGCCGTCGCCCGCTTTTTTCGCCTTTTTAGCGGCGAAGTGCGCCTTGATCTTGTGTATGATATCACAAAGCTCCTCTTCGTTCGGCTTGGTCTTGGTGTCTACGCGCAGTTTGCCGTCCGCCCGCTTTATCCGAGAGAGGCGGAACACGATATTATTAAGCAACATCAGGCTTACGCCGAATATCGTCGGCCAGATGAGTATCCACCACCAGCCGTGATAGGTGCTGGAAAGCCCCGAATCCTGGAAGAAGAAGGGATATGCGACGCCGTAAATTCCCATTTCTCTCAAGCCCGTTTCGCCGCCGCATACCGCGCTCGCTATCATACCGAAGAACATATCGAAGAAATAGAATATCGTCGGCGGCAATATGCCGATAGTGCCGTATATCGAGCGGGTTTTGCCGCGCTCTTCGAAGAGCAGCCACATAACCATATACCCGATGGGCAGTACGAAGCGAGGAAGGAATGCGGCAAGGTCGAACCAATAGCCCGCCGTGGCAATCCCCGGGAAGATGGAATCGTAGTTAGTCGCAATTCCGGGAGCGGGATTTGCGGGGACTAACCAATACTCCCCAACGCGGTTAACGAAGAAAGCGCCGAGAATGAAACCGAAGAGCATACTGCTCATCGTACAGAATTTCAGCAGCGGAACCTTTTTCGAAAATGCGTGCGTCTCACCCTTACGCAGGGCGCATATGTTCTCGCAAAGGGCGGGAATAGTCGCGAAAAGCGACATTACGATTGCCCAATCGAAGAAGTCGGTGAAGAAGAACCAATTGATATTGCTGTTCGCACCAGTTCCGCCTATCGACCAGAACCCTATCGATACGAGCAGACCGATAACCGCGACGGTGATGTATATCGAACGGTATACTATCTGCGCAATCAGGTTGTTTTTCATAATTTCCCCCTTCGCCGCCGTGACCGAATAATATCAGCCACGACGCGACTTTTACTTTTCCTTGTAGTAGAGCATACAGTGGCAATAGCCCTCGAAGTTCGGATCGGCGATTTGCGCCTTGAACTCCTCGCACATGCACTTATTTTCGGGGATACGCGCCACTTTGCAAGGACAATAGCCGTCCTTGGCTTTAAGCCCCTCGCGCACCTGCCGCACCGTCTCTTTGTCCGTGTTAAGCCGTACTTTCATACCGCCTCACGACTTGCGGAGATAGTCGCAAATAAACTCGAATATGTTGCCGTCCATAACCGCCTGTACGTTGCTGTCCTCGTAACCCGTGCGGTGATCTTTGACGAGGGTGTACGGACAGAAAACATACGAGCGGATCTGGCTTCCCCACTCTATCTTTTTAAGCTCGCCCTTGATCGCCTGAGCTTTGTCGAGCTGTTCCTGCAAGCGAAGTTCCACCAGCTTACTCATGAGCATACGCATTGCGTATTCCTTGTTCTGCGTCTGGCTTCGCTGCGTCTGGCAACTCGTCACTATGCCCGTGGGAATGTGCGTAATGCGCACGGCTGAGTCGGTCTTATTTATGTGCTGACCGCCCGCACCGCTGCTGCGGTATGTGTCTATGCGGAGGTCCTTATCGTCGATCTTTATGTCGGTGTCGTTCTCTATTTCGGGCATAACCTCGACGCTTGCAAACGAGGTGTGGCGACGCGCGTTGGAATCGAAGGGAGATATGCGGACAAGGCGGTGTACGCCCTTTTCGGCTTTGAGATAACCGTAAGCATTATCCCCCGAAACCTTGAAAGTAACCGTCTTTATTCCCGCTTCGTCACCGGGGAGAAAATCGAGTTCTTCGTAGGAATAGCCCATTTTGTCGCAGAACATCTGATACATGCGATAGAGCATACTCGTCCAGTCCTGCGCCTCCGTTCCGCCCGCGCCCGCATGCAATGTGAGTATTGCGTTGCAGGAGTCGTATTCGCCTTTGAGCAACGACTTGATATGCAACTCCTCGAGCGGTCCGCTCAGTCTGTCCATTTCCGCCGCGACTTCGTTAAGCCCCGCCTCGTCGTTCTCGTCCGCCGCCATATCGAGCAGGTCGCCGAGGTCGGCAAGGTCGGTTTTCATCTTCATTATGCCGCCGAGTTTATCGCCCGCGTTCTTGGCTTCCCTGTTTATATGCTCCGCGCGTTTCAGGTCGAGATAGAGGTCGGGATCTTCCTGCTCCTTACGCAGTTCGTCGTACTTCTTCTGAAGTGCGGGGAGATCCGCGGCGGCTTCGATACCGTCGAGTTTCGCGACCATTTCTTTTAATTTGATTTTAAGATCGTCACTGAGCATTCTTTCCGCAGCAGTCCTTATATTTTTTAGGCGTTCCGTCGGGGTAGCAGGCTCCGCAAGGGCAGGGATCGTTACGCGAAGGTATCTTCCCCTTCACTATCGTCTCTTTGGTCGCGGTGAACTTCTTGCCGTCCGTAGCAGCGCCCGCCGACGTCTCCTGGGCTACCTGCTTACGGTCCTCCACCTTTTCGTTGCGACGGATTCCCGAGATATGGGTGAGCGTTCTTACCACGTTCTCCTGTATACGCCCGACCATGCTCTCGAACATGTCGTAACCCTCTTTCTTGTATACGAGTATGGGATCCTGCTGGCCGTAAGCGTACAGTCCGACGTTGCGACGAAGTTCATCCATCTCGTCTATGTGCGCCGTCCACTGTCCGTCTATTACTCTCAGGAAGAGGTTGCGCTCGTATTCGGCTATGTTAAATCCGATCTCCTCTGCCTGCTTATGCACTTCGTCATAGCGAGCCAACACGTTCTCGGTGAGTTTGTCGCGCAGTTCCTCGTAGGAAAGAGCGGAAAGCACGGCGTCTGAGAAATATACTTCGCCATTTTGCACGATGGCAAGGTCGTTGGCTATGTCGCGGTTAAGTCCGGCGATATCCCAATCGTTCCAGTCCTGTTTGGGATCGCAATGCGCCTTTATTACGGCGGCGACCCTGTCCTTAATCATCTGCAAAATCTGTTCGTGAACACTCTCTCCGCGGAGAACCTTGTTTCTCTCGTCGTAGATAAGTTTACGCTGGGTGTTCATGACGTTGTCGTATTCGAGGACGTTGAGACGGCGGCTGTAGTTAATGCCTTCAAGTCGCTTCTGCGCCATTTCGATTGCGCGGGAGAGCATGCGCGACTCGATGGGATCCTCGTTATCGCCCGAGATATACTCGGCAAGGCGTTTAATCCTCTCGCCGCCGAACAGTCTTATCATCTCGTCGTCTACAGAGAGATAGAATACGGAGGAGCCTATGTCGCCCTGACGACCTGCACGGCCGCGGAGCTGGTTGTCTATGCGTCGGGATTCGTGGCGCTCGGTGCCGATTATGCGGAGACCGCCGACAGCCTTGACCTCTTCCTTCTCTTTGTCCGTCTGCTCCTTGAACTTGGCGTAAAGCGCGTTGAACTTCTCCCTTGCTTCGAGGGCTTCGGTGCCGCTTGCCATACGCTCGGCGGAGGGCACGTTGAACGTATCCTCGGGCGATATCGTCATATGCGACACGGCAAGCTCGATAATCTCTTCGGGAATGCCCTCTTTCTTCATCTGTCCGCGAGCAAGGTACTCCGCGTTACCGCCGAGCAGTATATCCGTACCACGGCCCGCCATGTTGGTCGCGATTGTTACCGCGCCGAACCGTCCTGCCTGTGCGACGATGTCCGCCTCTTTCTCGTGGTTCTTCGCGTTCAGGACGTTATGCGCAATCCTCGCCTTACGGAGCATTTGCGAGAGCTGTTCGCTCTTCTCGACGTTGGTAGTACCGACGAGGACGGGCTGACCGCGTTTGGAGCACTCGTCTATATCCGCTACGACGTTGCGGAGTTTGGCTTCGACGTTCGCGAACACCTTATCCGTTTCGTCAACACGTTTGTTGGGAATGTTGGGCGGAATGACTACGACGTCAAGCCCGTATATGCCCTTAAACTCCGTCTCCTCCGTCTTTGCCGTACCCGTCATGCCCGACAGTTTCTTGTAAAGTCGGAAGTAGTTCTGGAAGGTTATCGTCGCAAGGGTCATATTCTCGCCCTGTATCTTGACGTTCTCCTTCGCCTCGATTGCCTGGTGCAGTCCGTCGCTGTATCTGCGCCCGTTCATGAGACGGCCCGTGAACTCGTCGACGATGATGATCTCGCCGTCCTTGACTATATAGTCTACGTCCCGCTTCATGATATAGTTGGCGCGGAGAGCGTTGTTAATGAAGTGGTTAAGCTCGCTGTTTTCAGCGTCGGCAAGGTTTTCTACGCCGAAGTCGCGCTCTGCCCTTATAATACCGTTTATGGTCAGGGATACGGCGCGCTTCTTCTTATCCACTTCATAGTCGCCGTTGGGATCCTCGTTGGGGTTAAGCGGCTTGCCTTCGTCGTCGACGTTATCCGAAGCACGGAGTCTCTGGACAAAGCGTTGCGCCGCCTGATAGAGAGAGCTGGAATCCTTGCCCTTGCCGCTTATGATGAGAGGCGTTCTCGCTTCGTCGATGAGAATGGAGTCCACCTCGTCCACGATACAAAAGCTGTGTCCCCTCTGCATTTTCTGCTCCTCGTATACGACCATGTTGTCGCGGAGGTAGTCGAAACCGAACTCGTTGTTCGTTCCGTATGTTATGTCGCAGGCATACGCCTCTCTCTTGGAGTCCCTCGACTGGTCGGGGTATATAACGCCGACGGTCATGCCGAGGAAGCGGGGTATCTTACCCATCCACTCCGCGTCACGGCGAGCGAGGTAGTCGTTGACGGTGACGATATGCACGCCGTTACCCGTCAGCGCGTTGAGGTATGCGGGGAGAGTTTCGGTGAGCGTTTTACCTTCGCCCGTTTTCATCTCCGCGATACGGCCCTGGTGGAGGACTATGCCGCCCATGAGCTGGACGTCGTAGTGCCGAAGTCCCGTGACGCGCTTGGACGCTTCACGCACAACAGCGAACGCCTCGGGAAGCATGCTGTCGAGCGTTTCGCCGCTCGCAAGCCTTGCCTTGAAGGACGGAGTCATTGCCTTTAACTCGTCGTCCGTCATAGCCTCGAATTTCGGTTCGAGTTCGTTGATCTTTGCAACGGTTTTTCTCAGCTTCTTGATGTGACGTCTGTTATCGCCGCCGAGAATCCATTTTATAAGTCCCATATATTCTCCTTGAATATCTTCGCCGACGCGTCTTGCACCGACGGTATCCTTAATGCCGTTATTATATTGTCGGGTATTGCCCGAGCAGTTTGAGCGAAAGAGTGAGCGAGTCCAGCTCACCTATTACCTTTGCCAGCTGTGTGCGATCCAGCGACGAGTCGAAGTCCACGAAAAATACATACCTTCCGAGCTTGGACTTGTGCGGGCGCGACTCTATCTTGGTCATGTTAAGCCCGTACTCGTTCAGTTTCTCGAGCGGTGCGACGAGCGCGCCGGGAGTGTTCCTCGTCTCGAACACGATACTGCACTTATTTCCGTCGAGACAGGTCTCTCTGCCGAGAAGTACGAACCTCGTCGAATTGTTCTTATTATCCTCTATATCCCCCGCAAGTACGGTCTGCCCCTCGCTCGGAACGCGGGCGATTGCCGCTATGTGCTTACCCGTGATAAGCGCGAGCGCCGCCGCCGTGCTGTTTACCGATATTATCTCGGCATTTGGCAGGTGCCCCCGAAGGAACTCCGCACATTGCGTGATTGCCTGCGCATGAGAGTATACCGTGCGAATGTCGCCTATTGAGGCGTTTGCCGCGCCGATGAGGTTTTGCGGCACCGAAAGCACCGTCTCCGCCTGTACATACAGGTGAAAGGACCACAGCGCGTCGAGAGTGTCGGCTACGCTGCCGCCGCAGGAGTTCTCTATCGGGCAGGCGGCGAAGTCGCACTTACCCTCCGCTACCGCCGAAATCGAGGAGTATATCGTCGGGTATCCGATGAGTTCGTCCCCGTCCTTTCTGAATTTGCATGCGGCGACATATGTGTGAGTATATTTATCGCCGAGATACGCGATTTTACTCATTGGCAAGCTCCGTAAATTTTGTCAGCGTCGCATCGGGCTCCCCGTCCTTCATTTGCGACAACGCCTTGAATATCTTTCTGTGCCGCGACAGACCGCATATGCGCGCGGAGTCGGTGTTAATAAGCTCGCTTATAACAATGTTATTGCCGTTAAACACGATCTTTGCGTGCGCACTGCGCTTGGCTTTGGTGAATGTTATCACCGTCAGAGAGGCATCCTCGGTCGCTTTAACCGTTCTCAAAAACTCCGACGGATCATAGTCGGACGAGAACAGCACGAGCACGGCGGGAATCTTGCACTCCACCGACCTCTTCATTATCGAGAGAAGGTAGTTATACTCGGCTCGACCTCCGTCCACTATCATGGACTCGGGGTTGATTACGGGTTCGAGCGTCCGCTTGCAATCGTCGGATATCCCCTCGAATATTCCGTATACATTGCCCGCGAAGGACATATACAGCCCTTTAAGCACCTCTGCCGCCGCACTTTCGAGAAGCGAGAAGTTATCCATCTCAAGCCCGCTGACGGAAAGAGACTGCCCCTGCCCGAGACAGAGGATATTCTTGATTATGCCGATCAGCGCGTTATTGCCCGTTATCCGCAACTTCTCTGTCGGCCTTACCGAGATAAGGCGGTCGAAGGCAATGCGGCGGAGCGACGCGCCCACGGTCAGGTCGTTTATATAGCGGGCGCTTTTGAGTATCCTTATATTGTTCTGCGAGAGGTAGCCGAAACTGCCCGTAACCCTATCCCCTTCGATGAGACGGCACTTCTGCGCGATATCGCGGGGGACGTACACGTCCGTTTCGGGTACGCGCGTAAAAGGGTCATGACGTAAAACCCCGTCGCCTTCGGGAAAGGGACGGAAATATCCGATAACGTTGCGGACGCGGAGTTTGGGCGCGGCGTATCCGTCGAGCGCAAGTCGCTCTTCGGTCGCGAACTCGTATATACTGCACTTGTCTTTGGTGATGTTGAGTTCGAGCTCACGCCTACGAACAGCCTCGTCCAGCTGTGCCTTATTGAGCACCGTCGGTGATTTAACCCCGATGCTTCTCGCATATTCCCGCTCCGTTCTTATGTTGGAACCTTCGCCGCTTAATTCTGTCTTGAGTCGTGCCACGGGTAGAGTATAGCATAACCCGCTCCCGTTGTCAATGCGTATTGTTAAAATATTGACGAATTTTTGACAAATTTATTAAATTCGTGTGTCATAAACAATTGTTACGGGTCCGTCGCAATGCTGCTCTATCTGCATATCCGCGCCGAATATGCCCGTTTTGACGGTCAGTCCCGACGCGCGAAGTTTTTCCGCCGCAAGCTCGTAAAGCTCTCGCGCTCTCGTCGGCTCTTCCGCTCCCGTGAAGCTCGGTCTGTTTCCGTGCGTAATGTCGCCGTACAGCGTGAACTGCGAGACGAAGAGTATCTCCGCCCCCACCGTGAGCGAGGAGAGGTTCATTTTACCGCGCTCGTCCTCGAATACGCGCAGATTGCATATCTTGCCCACAACGGCGTCGCAGTCCTTTTCGCCGTCCCCGCGTCCGACGCCTAAATATACGACAAGTCCTTTGCCCGTCTCGCTTATTAACTCGCCGTCCACCGTAAGCCGCGCCGACGTAACGCGCTGAATTACCGCTCTCATAAGTTCTCCCCCTTCATTTTACCGAACAGTCGTTTGGCATTTTCCGACGTTATACGCTCGATAGTCTCCGCGCTCGTCCCCCTCTCCTCGGCGAGCTTGTCTATTACGTGCCGCACATAGGACGGATAATTAAGCGTTCCGCGGTGCGGTACGGGAGTGAGATAGGGGCTGTCCGTCTCGGCAAGCAGCAGATCGTCGGGTACGGCGCGTATAGCTTCGCCGCGATTGGCGTTCTTATACGTTACGGGCCCCGCAAAGGAGATATAAAAGCCGAGTTTTACATACTCCCTCGCAATCTCCGCCGACGAGGAGAAGCAATGCATAACAAGTCCGTTATTCAGCTTCTTCGCCCACGCCTTGAGTATGGGCAGCATATCGCCGTCGCAGTCGCGTGAGTGTATTATTACGGGCAGACCGACAGCCGCCGAGATTTCGAGTTGCTCTTCAAACGCCCGCTTTTGCAAGTCGCGCGGCGGATCCTCCCAGTGGTAGTCCAGACCAATCTCGCCGTAAGCTACCGTTTTGGGGTGCGCCGCGAGGGATATTATGCGGTCGTAACCGCTCTCGTGCGCAAGCTCGGAGGGGTGCACTCCGACAGCGGCGAATACGCGGGGGTACTTTTCGGCAAGAGCAACGGCTTTTTCCGAGCTTGCCGTATCGTAACCGACGGTCACCGCCCCTTCCAACCCGTCCTCTTCGAAACGGGATATTATCTCGTCTGCGTCGTATCTTTCGTCCGTTAAATGACAATGCGAATCTATCATGTTCTCATTATACCAATATCGCCCGGATTTTTCAAGCGAATAGCATATCGGCAAAGGAAAAACGAACGCCCTTATCCGACGTTCGTCGTTATTGCTCCGCCTTCCCGCGACTACTACGCGTCGCTACGCTTTTTTATCAGCGTCTGCACCGAGCGGATGAACATGTATATGCCCAGCGATAAAGTTACGGCGCACACCGCCGCGCCCGTCACCGCGTTCATGAGCGGAGCGTTTATGCCGTCGTTGCCGAACTCTGCGAGCATTGCCGTCTGCAAAGCGAGTATGGACACGAGAGCGTCGGCGACCGCAACGCTGCTTGCCGCTTTAACCATAAGCTCTTGCGTCCCCAACGACTTAACGAAGTTGAATATGGCGAAGGCGGTTTTGGCAAAGGCGTAGACGGCGAAAACATACACAATTACGCCCGTATAGGCGAATTGCTCGTTCGATCCCACTATCTGCGATACGGCGATAGACAGCGCAATGGGGAGTAGTACGAGCGCAATGCCGCATGCGCCGTATGTCTTTGTATCGTTTATGAGGGCTTTCTCCGTCCTGCCCTTTCTCTCCGCTCTTCGGCGGAATGCGTCGCGGGTAACGATTATCCCTCTGATGACGACGAGAAGGAAGTAATACGCCGCGAGCACGCCGAACCAAACCGAGGAATAAAGTATGGCAATGACGGTGTTATACGCCGCAAAAGATATGTTGATAACGAATGACGCGACGGTAAGAACGATTGTGCGGAAGCTGTATTCGGAGAGCAGTCTGTTCCAGAACGGGTGCGTCTCCGCCCGCTTTTCCGCCCAAACTCTGATGTCGGGAAAGACTTTGATTACGCCGTATACCGAGTATACAGCCGTCACCGTCGCAATGCCGAGAAATACATAGCCGACTATGTCTCCCGCGGGAATAACGGCGGCGAGAAAAAGTATTCCGAGCACAAAAAATACGATCGCCGCAGATAGTGTTATCGCGACAAACCATATCTTCGGTTGTGTGAAGAATCGCAATACCTTCATATTCGCCTCGGAGTTGCGCCTTTCGGCGTGTTATATACCCGATTATACCGCTGCCGTTATGAGCACAATTCTCTTTTGCGGCTAACTCGGGTCTGTAATTATTTGCCGAGTAGTTTTTTGATTTCGCCGACTTTATCCGTCTGCTCCCAGGGCATATCCGCTTTACCGAAGTGCCCGTAGTTGGTCGAGCGGGAATATATCGGCGAGCGAAGCCCGAGCTGATTTATTATGGCGTTGGGACGGAAGTCGAATACGCGCTCGACGATTTCGAGGAGCTTTTCGTCGCCGACCTTGCCCGTACCGAAAGAATTTACGCAAAGAGAAACGGGTCGAGCCTTGCCGATAGCGTA
>CANPYH010000031.1 GCA_947588325.1 uncultured Clostridia bacterium | reverse complement strand
TATTATCGGGCCCCGTACCCGATAATATCCCCCTCATATCCTATGTGCTCATGACTATGTCCGACGAGGAACGCCACATAATCGCGGCGGGAGCGCGGGCTGCGGCGGAGAAAATTACAGAATTAGTCAGAGCGTAAAAAGCGGCAAATGCTGTTAAAACCCGACGGGAAGATAATAGAAATATTGCGCGATATCCGAGATAAAAAAAATATCTCGGTATTTGGCTTGCAAAAATATGCGCGGTGGGCGGTTTTCGCCATGACCGACCGCGCCGTTTTCGTCGAGTCCGATTACGTCCGCGCCCGCGAGGCCTATGAATTCATAAGAAGTCTGACCGACGCCGTCTTTCTCCCCTCGAGAAGCGACTCCGTCGGCTTCGCCTTCGAGCGGTTCGGCGCAAACGAATACGACAGAGCCGAAGCCCTTTCGCGCATAGCGAGGGGCGCGTCTCACGTCGTCACCTTCGTCGAGGCGGCTATGCAGCTATATCCCCGCTCCTCCGACGTATCGGGCGCGACTTTGACCGTCACCGTCGGGCAGGAGGCGGACCCGACTTCGCTCTCGCGGCGGCTCGCGGCGGCGGGATATCGGCGGGTAACCCAGCTGGACGGCAAAGGTCAATACGCCGTCCGCGGCGACATAATCGACCTGTCTCCCGTGGGCGAAGAGGACTATTACCGCATAGTGCTCGACTTCGACGCCGTGGAGAGTATTAAGATACTCGACTCCGAGCAGATAACGGTGCGCAAGGTCAGTCGCGTAACCGCCTCTCCCTTCGGCGAGGCGTACTACACGCCCGAAGAGGGCGAGCGCGCGCTGGAAAGGGTGAGGGGGGAGGCTCGGGCTCTCTCGGCGGACGCGGCGGCGCACTTTGCCGCGCTCCTCGGCGAGCTGGAACTCCGCGTCGGTGCGGGGCGAAAGGACGTGCCGTTTTTGCTGCCCTACCTCGGCGGCGCGGTGGCTTTTCCCGAGTTTATGGGGGATATGCCCCTGCTTATTGCCGACGCCAAAGCCTGCTACGACTCCGCTCTTCTCGTCGAAAAGGAGCATCTGAGCCGAATAAAACTACTCACCGCCTCGGGCGACGCACTGCCGAGTAGCAAGAAACAGATAGCGGACATACAGTCGGCTTTCGGCTTTGCCGCGCCCAAGCTGACCTTCCACACGGGCATGTCGCAGAACAGGTTTTACGACCCGGCCGCCATTTACGAACTGACCGACACGCTGTTACCCGACTACTCCCGCGACTACGCCCTGCTCGCAACGGACATAAAGAATTGGGTGAGCCGAGGCTATGAAGTAAATCTCTTTGCGGGCAGTCCCGACGCCGTCCGCGCCATATCAGACGACCTCACCGCCCGCGGCGTGCACGTCGAATACGGCGGCTCCTCCGTCAATATGATCGACGGTATACTCCCGAGCAGCTTCCTCATTCACGAGAACAGGCAGGTGTTTATAGGCACAGGCTCGCTTGTGTCCAAAGCGGCTGTCCGAGCGGTGAAAAAACGCAAGGAGATTATGCCGCTACCCAGCGTTGGCGACTATGTTGTGCATAGCTACCACGGTGTGGGCAAGTGTCTTGCCATCGAAAAGTTGGACTTCAGCGGCGCAATGCACGACTACGTTATAATAGGCTATGCGGAGGGGGATAAACTGTATCTGCCCGTGGAGAACCTCGACAGCCTTTCGCGGTACTCGTATGCGGGCGCGGAGCCTAAACTCTGCAAGCTCGGCGGCGGACAGTTCGCGCGGATCAAAGAGCGCGTCAAGAACTCCATCAAGGAGATGGCGATCGACCTCGTAGCGCTCTACGGCAAGCGGGCGGCGGGCAAGGGGCACATATACGCGCCCGAACCCGCGCTTATGGACGATTTTATCTCCGCTTTTCCCTACGTCGATACCGAGGATCAGGCGGCCGCAACCGAGGACGTACTCGGCGACCTCGCGCAGGGCAAGATTATGGACCGACTTATTTGCGGTGACGTGGGGTTCGGTAAAACCGAAGTCGCTCTTCGCGCGGCATACAGGGTTATTGCCGAGGGTAAGCAGGTCGCCTTCCTCTGCCCGACTACAATTCTCGCTCTCCAGCACTACAAGACGGCGGTCAAGCGCATGGAAAGTTTCGGCGTTCGCGTCGCCATGCTCTCGAGAATGTCCAAACCCGACGAAGTGCGGCGGATAACGGCGGGGCTTGCCGATGGCAGCATAGACCTCGTTTGCGGTACGCATAAACTGCTGGGCAAGGGGATTAAGTTCGCCGACCTCGGACTGCTTATCCTCGACGAGGAACAGCGTTTCGGAGTTACGCACAAGGAACAGCTTAAACAAATGCGTACCAACGTCAACGTCCTGACCATGTCCGCAACCCCCATACCACGCACATTGCACATGTCGCTTTCGGGGATACGCGATATTTCCATGCTCCGCACCCCGCCTTACGACCGACTTCCCGTGCAGACCTTTGTCGCCGAGTACAGTAACGGACTGCTCGCCGACGCGCTCATGCGGGAGTATGCCCGCGACGGTCAGTCCTTCGTTATATATAACCGCGTGAAGGGGATAGACAGTTTCGCCGACACCGTTCGCACCCTTGTGCCCGAGCTCAAAGTTGCCGTCGTGCACGGGCAAATGCCCCCCGAACAGGCGGAAAACGTCATAAGCGCCTTCTCCCGCGGCGAAACGGACGTGCTTATAGCCACCACTATAATAGAGAATGGAATAGACATTCCCCGCGCAAACACCATGGTCGTTATTAACTCCGACGACTTCGGGCTTTCGCAGATGTACCAGCTCCGCGGCAGAATAGGACGTAGCAACCGTCTTGCCTCGGCATACTTCACCTACGACGGCTCGGCGCAGATGACCGACGTCGCGCTCCGCCGCCTCGACGCGATTATGCAATGCAAGGAACTCGGCAGCGGGTTTATGCTCGCCATGCGCGATCTCGAAATACGCGGCGCGGGCAACGTTCTTGGTCGGGAACAGCACGGGCACATGGAACAGGTCGGCTACGATACATATATGAAACTGCTTCGCGAGGTTATCGACGAGACGACGGGGCGGGGCGGAGAAGAAGAGAAGGAAGTCATTGTCCGCACCGATTTCAACGCCTATCTGCCCGAGTCCTACGTCACCGACGAAGAGTGGCGTATCAGGCAATACGGCAACATATCCCGCATATCCTCGGCGGCGGAGCTGCGGCGTATGGAGGGCACCATGCGCGACATATACGGCGAGCCGCCCTCCGAAGTTATTAACCTCCTGACCTCCGCACTTGTCAAGAATAAGGCGGCGCAGCTCGGCGCGGACGAGGCGGAGCTTATGCACGGAACGAGCAGGCTGATATTCAAGCGGGTTAAGGACATCAAAGAGGGCACGGTAGCCGTTGCGGAGAGGTACGGCGGACGGACGGAATTGGGCGAAAAGGCGGCATTGCGCTTCCCCAGCGGCAGATCTATGGTAAAATTTTTGTGCAATATATGATTTGATAGGCGCAAATGTTTGATTTTTGACCGCGCTTAATGTATAATAGACAGGATAAAACGGAATTTGCCCGCGCATATAAGCGAGGGCGTACAGGCTAAAACTAAATGAAAAAACGTTCGGTAATAAAAGTAATCGTGTTGGCGCTTGCCGCTGCCGTTATGGCGACGGTCTTTGCGGGTTGCGTTTTCTCTTACGACGAGGATAAAGACCTCTCACAGGTTATCCTCGAAATCGCACCCTTCGAGCTGACATACGAAGTACCGCTCACGGTGGACTACATCGATCCATTCGGTAACCCCGTGCGCAAGCTCAACGACGGTCTCGACGAGTTCGGTGACCCCGTGGATAACATCGGCGAGATCCGCAACTCCGCAGACTTCGGCGAGCCGACGGACGAGATCGTTCAGACCGTTCGCCGCACGCACGACGGAGCCGCTATTCACAAGGCGAAAATCAAGGACGGCAAGGTCGTCTATATAGCCGATGTGAACGACGGCGATACGGTCAAGGTAGTGGAGACGGTGGAGGGCGACGAGAATTGGGATAACCGCTCGCAGTCGAGAACGAACAGCGAATACTTCGTCGAACCCGTCTCGGGCGAGGAGTACCGCTTCGACGGCATTGTATACTCCGACGGCAACTCCAACTACGCCGCGAAGTGGACGAAACTCTCGGACGGTAAGACGGTATACGGCGCGCTTGCTCTTGCGACCGTGCAGAAACCCGGCTCCTTCGCGATAGACTCCGCTCTGCCGCTCATTGACTACGACGCGTCCGACGACACTTTCGGCTGGACTATGCTCACTCCCGCATATGAGACCGCGACATACAAAGCGGAGGGAGAGAACTTCTACAAGTCCGCCATGATGACGTACTTCAACAACTACGCGCAGTCCCTCGTACAGCAAGGCTATAAGAACGTTGACGACATATTCAACAGATTTATCAATATGTTCTCGACATCCTATCTCTCGAGAGAAGAGGCGATTGCCGCGATTAAGTCGGGCGACGCGGAGTGGGGAGTAACGGAGATCAATACCGTCAACCGCACGATATACGATAACATCGACTCCGAGCTTAACTCGATATACACGCAGATTTCCCTCGGACGTAACGAGAACGTTCCCGAAGTCAGCCAGGCGGAGACCCCTTCGCCGACCTATCCCACGCCTCCGACGGAGACCCCCGAGGATAGCCGCGACTATAAGGTCTGGAACATCTCGCAGACTCCCGACAGGATCCCCGGTAACGATAGCAACCCCGTTCGCGCATCCTTCGAGCGTGCGGCAATGCGTAACTTCGTCAAGAACATAAAGGACTATGTCGAGGATCAATACGCCATGTCCGAAGAGGAGCGCAAGAATTACCGCGCCGAAGTGGAGGATATGGAGAAGGTTTTGGGTAATAAGGATGGAAACGACGGCGCTTCCAAGCTCTATGCCCGCCTCTATACCTATGATATTATCCGCGACGTATATGCCGACTCCACCGTCAGCCAGCTTCAGACGACGGCGTTCAGGAACTATCTCGGCAGGGATATCCAACCCGACGACGTAGCGACCATATATGACAACGAGCTTGCGTCGCAGAGGGCAAGCTACAACGCGGACGTGCAGAACTACTACACGGCATGCAGCAACAACGAGACCATACTTTACTTTGCAGATCAGGAGTACTTCTGGGTTAAGCACATACTCATTCCGTTCTCCGACGCGCAGACGGCTAACCTCGAAGCGGAAAAGGCGAGAGGCAAGTCCGACGCCGAGATCGAGAAGTACAGAGAGAACCTCGGTAAGAACGTCGTTGTGTACAAGCACAAGGACGGCGAGAACGATACGAGCAGAACTTACACGATAGCCGAGGCGTACAGCAATATCGAGAGCGAGATGCAGGCGGCTTCGAGCAGCACGCAGGAAGCGCTCACCAAGTTCGACGAGCTTATATACACATACAATACCGACCCCGGTATATTCAATAACGAAATGGGTTACGCCATAACCGCGACACCCGCTCTCGAGGGCGGCGCCGCAGAGACGTATATGATCGAGTTCGCCACCGCCGCACGCGACCTTTACAAGGCGTACAAGAACGGCACGGCGGATATCGGCAGCATAAGCGAGCCTGTCCTCACCGATTACGGCTGGCATATCCTCTGCCTCAACTTCGTTCCTCAGGCGGGACAGACGAGAGTTCTCGGTCAGTACCTCACCGCCGCTAACATAACCAAGGTGGACGAGGCGCTCGCCGTAGATAACTACAACACCAAGCTCGACGCCGCATACACCGCATGGCAGAGCGGCATATCCGAGAAGTACCGCAACATGGACAGCGTTATTCTCCCTCACAAGGAGCGTTTCAAGGGTAAGCTGAAGGAATACGAGGAGCAATTATTCACGCCTTCCGAAGACGAAGAGTCGGAATAAGCGTCGGAGCTATACCGTATTCGGCGCGGCATAAAAGGGATGTTAAAGAGTAAACTTGCCGCAGGACTGACCCCGTACGTACCGGGGGAACAGCCCAAAGGCGAAAAGGTAATAAAACTGAATACGAACGAGAATCCGTACCCGCCGTCACCCAAAGCCATTGCCGCTTTGCGCGAGTTTGACGCGGGGCGGCTTCGTCTTTACCCCGATCCCACGGCGGACGTTCTTCGTGCCGCAATCGCGGGGGCGGAGGGGGTTAAGACGGAAAACGTGTTCGTGGGCAACGGGAGCGACGAAGTGTTGTCTCTCGCTTTTGCCGCGTTTTTCGACGCAGACTCCGACCCCGTACTTTTCCCCGATATAACGTATTCGTTCTATAAAGTCTTTTGCTCGCTGTATAATATCAACTATGCCGAAGTGCCCCTTCGCCCCGACTTTACCGTTGATATTGCCGACTATATGGAGCGCAAAACGAGCGGGATAGTTATTGCTAACCCCAACGCTCCGACGGCTATTGCACTGGATAACGGCGACATTTGCCGTTTGGTCGAGACGCACACGAATCGCGTGATAATAGCCGATGAGGCATATGCCGACTTTTCCTCGCAGCCCTCTCTCGCGGCAATGACAGCGAAATATAATAACCTGCTCGTCGTCAAGACATTTTCCAAGAGCAGGAGTTTTGCGGGCGGCAGGCTCGGTTATGCGATAGGGAATGAGGAGCTTATCACAACCCTTCGCTCCGTCAAAGACTGCTTCAACAGCTACACCGTGAACTCGTTGACTGCCGCGGTTGGAAGAGCAGCTATCGAGGACAGGGAATACTTCGAGGAGTGCACGGCAAGGATAATCGCCACTCGGGAGTGGACGGCGGATCGGCTTTCGCAGCTCGGCTTCACCGTCACGAAGAGCGACGCAAACTTCATTTTCGCCAAGCCTCCCACGCTCGGCGGCAAGGAGTTTCAGGCTCGGCTCCGCGCGCGCGGAATACTCGTCCGCCGTTTCGACCATCCCCGCATTTCCGACTATCTCCGCATAACGATCGGGTCGGAAGAGGATATGCGCGAGTTTGTCAAGGTCTGCGCGGAAATTCTCGGTTGAGGATAGGCGCAAGGCGTAGAAAGATATAACTTATAAAGAATAAACGTGAATAATTAAACGCACTCTCTGTAACATTGCAGAGGGTGCGTTTTGTACAGGAGCGCCGCAACAGGCGCGGTGATACGGGCGCGCCGAGAACATTTCGACACAGTCATTTACGGTTATTAGTAAGCTCCCTCGCTACAGCAGGGACGGCGCATAGCGGCGCAGATAGGCAACGAACCGAGAACATTCCGACGCAGTCATTTACGCCTATTATAGTAAACTCCTGTGTCGAAATAACCTCTCTCGCACGCTTGAGCGGCACTCTGTGCCGTGCTCAAGTTGGTACGTTTCGGAGTTGTGCAAGAAGATTTGTTAAACATTATGGTACGCGTTGCAATTATGCGACGCGTACCTTCTTAATAGGATAGTGTTTGATATAACGATTTTTGCTTATCGGGGAATATGTTACTTAACGTGTATTGATTATATAACAATCCCCTCAGGCGCAACAAGTTGCGCCAGCCCCCCTCGACTTCGGGCGGCCATATTCGTCCCAGACTTTTCGGGTGGAGTGTTACTTATCTTGTTTCATTACAAGGGTGTTTGATTATTTGCCCGAAGCACGGGTAGCAGGTGGACCGCCCCGAAAGCTTGAAGAACGAGAAAAGCCGAAAACCCGTGTGGGCCGCCCTTAGTAAGGGGGGCTGTCACGCCAACGGCGTGACTGAGGGGATTGTCATAGTTTATAGCAAGAATAGTAACATATTGCCGATAAGCGAGAATTATTATATTAAAACTTTCCTTTTACAATGGGAACACTCTAACATATCTGCATGCCTTATATTTTAGGTTTAGTCCTCTCAAAATATATATCAAATACCATTCGTTCATAATCACGCTCTTTTATGAATGTGTGTCCATTGTCGTAACTGCGATAATATTCGCCACGTTCTTTGTCTAAATACTTATGATAAGATTTTCCGTAAAATGGTGAATCTTGATTAAGATCTGAAGTATACGTGTAAAGATCCAACTTTATCACATTGTTATACATATCTGTCATTACGATATCATGTTTTTCCTCGGGTTCTTTAGGCTTTGAATCGGAATACGAACTGCTGCTGTCGTCATCATAATCATAGTCATAGCTACGCGAGCTACTTGATGAAGGAGAGTAATCTGTATGTATACATAACCTGATAAACCATATTATAGGAAACAAAGCTATATAGGGAATAATCGTCAAGACATAGACTATCCAGCCATCTATTCCCGCACGACCACGCTTTTTACGATATTTATCTATGAGTACATGCCCTATTGCCCCTTGTATCAAATAACCAACAATTGCGCCCGCAATTAAGTCTGCTCGCGGCCCTGTATATGCTGTCATAATAATAATGAAGGTAATTACGCATGCATATGCCAAAACTGTTAAAATCCAGCTGGCTACTTTCATAATTTTGTCCTCCTTCTTTTGAATAGACACATTATATTCTAATAATTGTTAGAAAGCAAGCGAATTTATCTAATTATTGTTAAAATATTTTGTATGGGAAATTTTGATAAAAAAGCGCTCGGCGAAAGACTGCGCATTTTGCGCAATGAAAAGAATATCGGTCAGAATTATCTTGCCGAACAACTCGGCATGAGCAACGCCTCAATCAGCTATTGGGAAACGGGAAAACAGGAACCAAGCGCCGAGGCAATCTTCAAACTCGCCCGCTACTTCGATGTCACCGCCGACTATCTCCTCGGTCTCTCAGAAGATTACTGATCCCCGATCATTTATAAATCGTATAGCAAAGGTGCGCTCTGCAAAATCGCGGAACCCACCTTTTATATTTTAAAGAAGATTGTAATCGATACCACCACGACTTCGCGCTAGCACACGAGAACCCGACTTATCGGGTATATTGTTACTTTATGGGTATTTAACATTGACAATCCCCCTCAGTCTGCCTATTCCGCGCTCGTATTATCGTGTCGTTAATAGGTTTTTTATTTTATATATTCCCACTTTATAGAAAAATAAATACTTTTCGAGCAGCTAACAAGACAATCCCCTCAGTCACCCTAACGGGTGACAGCCCCCCTCGACTTCGGGCGGCCCACAACTTGTTTCCAACTTCTCGCGCTCTTCAATCAATGGGGCAGCCCACCTGCTACCCGAATTGTCGTGTTTATATCCAACTATTTCGTAATGCTACAAATTGAGTACCATATTCCCCGAATAGCAGGGGAACGAATGTGGCCGCCCTTAGTAAGGGGGCTGGCGCGGCGTAGCCGTGACTGAGGGGATTGTCATAGTAATACCACCGAAAAAGCACCCTATGCGTAATAGAGTGCTTTATGTTATTTAACTTATCCTTTTGCGCAAGCTCATACCGAACCGATGTGAGAACGCCGCTATTGTGCCTTCCCAACCTAAAATTTAATGATTGACTATTTATATCCAATATGTTACAATACGCATAAGGAGACAGTTATGGCTGAAAAGAAGATTGTTATACTTGCGGGAGACGGGATCGGACCCGAGATTACGGCGGAGGCAGTAAGAGTGCTGGACGCCGTTGCGAGCGTAAGCGGAGTTAAGTTTGTTTACGACCCGCGTGACATTGGCGGGTGCGCGATAGACAAATTCGGCGAGCCGCTCACCGAAGCGACGGTTGCGGCGTGCAAGGCGGCGGACGGCGTGTTACTCGGCGCGGTAGGCGGACCGAAGTGGGATAACCAGCCCGCGGACAAACGACCCGAAAAGGGGCTGCTCGGCATACGCGCGGCTATGGGCTTATACGCCAATCTTCGCCCTGCCGTGATATACCCCGAACTCGCCTCGGCAAGCCCGCTCAAAAGCGAAGTGCTGAGCAAGGGCGTGGACGTTATGGTCGTCCGCGAGCTTATCGGCGGCATATACTTCGGACCGCGCGGGACGACGGAGGACGGCGCGGCTTACGACACGGAGATATACTCCGAAACGGAAGTGCGGCGTATTGCCAAAGTGGCGTTCGATCTCGCCATGAAGCGGCGCAAAAAGGTCACGAGCGTGGATAAGGCTAACGTGCTTGTCTCGTCGCGGTTATGGCGCAAAGTGGTAACCGAGGTCGCGCAGGACTACCCCGAAGTCACCCTCGGGCACCTGTATGTGGATAACGCGTCCATGCAGCTCGTCAGGGATCCGTCGCAGTTCGACATACTGCTCTGCCCGAATATGTTCGGAGATATTCTGAGCGACGAGGCGAGCCAGATAACCGGCTCAATAGGCATGCTCCCCTCCTCCTCCGTCGGCGAAGGAAAGGCGGGTCTGTTCGAACCCATACACGGCTCCGCACCCGATATTGCGGGTAAGGATATAGCCAACCCTATCGCTACCATTCTTGCGGCGGCGATGATGTTGGACAATATGGATATGACAAACGAGGCGGAGCTTGTGCGCAAGGCAGTCGGCGACGTAATCGCGGCAGGCTACCGCACATTCGATATGGGCGAAGGCAACCGCGTCGGGTGCAAGTCTATGGGCGAACTCATAGCAAGGCGCGTACTCGCCGCCAACTAAACAACCTATATATAGATAAAATCAAGGATTAAGTCAGGACCGCGCGGCGGACGATACTTTTAAGAGGAAATAAAGGTGGACGAACAGGAAAAACTTGCGGAAGAACAAGAAAAGTTAGGTGAAAATCTGGTCAAGTTTCGCAAGCTTGCGGATCTGACGCAATCGGAGCTGGCGGAAAAGATCGGGTATTCCAACAAGACCGTTTCCAAGTGGGAGCGCGGCGAGAGCTACCCCGACGTTTTCACGCTGAAAAAAATCGCGGACATATACGGCGTTACCGTGGATAATATACTCGGCGGCATTGTCCCCGCGGAAAAGGACGAGTTCGCACTCGACGTCAAGTCTTCGCAATACATATTCAAGCGCGGCATGCTTATTATGGCGTGCGTGCTGCTGTTTTGCATAACGCTGATCGTGTTCTTCCTCCTCACCTTCCTCGTGGGCGCAGGGACGACGTTGGACGGCTCGATAATCATTTCGGCGATCAGCGCAGGTAACTACGGCTATTGGACGCTGTTTATCTATAATATCCCACTCGACGCCGTCGCGGTATTTATCTTCATTCTCGTACTGCATAAGCGCGCCGACCAGTGGTCGCTCTCCCTCATAATCTGGGGCGTACTCATGAGTATTCACCTCTCTCTAATGCAATACGAGCCGCTTATCGCGCTCATATACCTCTGCGGTATCCCCTTCCAGATCTCCACCGCCGCCTTCTGCCGATATGTCAATATCTTTATGCGGTCAAAAAAGCAGGAGGACGGGAAGCAAGCACAATAACGACATGGGAGGCGCGGCGCATAGCACTGCTGATACGCGCGAGCCGAGAACGTTATTACTCGGTCACTTACGTTTTAGTAAGCTCCCTCGCATAACAATCTCTCTCGCACGTCTGAGCGGCACTCTCCGCCGCGCTCGAGTTGGTACGTCGGGAGAGGTTTTTGTTTGATATATTCCTGCTTGAATTTTAAAGAATTACTATTCTAACATTCAACAGGACAATCCCCTCAGTCGGACTTCATCCGACAGTCCCCCTCGACTTCGGGCGGCCACACGGGTCAGTTACGTCCGAAGTAAAAACAACACCCTTGTAATGAAACAAGTTAAGAAACATATCCCCCCGAACAGTCGGGGACGAATGTGTGCCGCCCCGAAAGATTGAATAGCGTGAGAAGTTTGAAACAAGTGTGGGCCGCCCTTAGTAAGGGGGGCTGGCACGGCGTAGCCGTGACTGAGGGGATTGTTAAGTTCCATTGTAAGATAAGTAACATATTGCCAAGCAGTTATTGTTATATCAACCTATCCTATTGAAAAGACACTCGGCGCAACTTTGCGCCGAGTGTCTTAACATTAAACATATCTTCTTACACAAGCCCGACCTGAACCGATATTAGGACGGCGGAGAGTGGTGCTCAGAGGCACGAGAGAGATTATTTCGGCACAGGAGTTTACATAAAATAAATCTTATTACGCAAGCCCATAACGAGCCGATATGTAGAAGGCACAGAGTGCCGCTCAGGGGCGCGAAAATCAAGGCTTCGCGAGGGAGTTTACTATAACAGCGTAAATGACCGAGCAGAAGCCACGATTTCTCGTCGTCCATCAGCGGTGCTTACGCGCCTTCCCTACACCTCAATGTCGCAGGTGACGCGCTCTACCCTCACCCCACCTATAAACTCGCGCACTTTGACGTGCTCGGGGTGATTGGCGTACTTGGGCAGGTCGTCGAGGGTATCGAGAGTGACGATCAGCGCCATATCGAAGTGCATGTCGCCGCTTGTTAAGGACTCGTTGACTTCGAGGTCGCGCACTACGGGAATGACGCTCTTGAGCGCGGAGAGGTCGTGACGCACCTTCGCCATAATCTCCGCTTTGGACATACCGCAAGCTCCGTCCTTGAACTTCCACATTACTATATGCTTAATCATACAGTCTCCCGCAATAGCCGCTTAATAGTTCTCCGCGTGGATCTCGAAGTACGACTGCGGATGAGCGCACACGGGGCAGACGTCGGGCGCTTTAGTACCGACGACGATATGTCCGCAATTACGGCACTCCCACACCTTGACTTCGCTCTTTGCGAACACTGCGGCGGTCTCTACGTTCTTAAGCAGCGCGCGATAACGCTCTTCGTGGTGTTTCTCGATAGCGGCTACGGCGCGGAACTTGGCGGCGAGGTCGTGGAAGCCCTCCTCATCGGCGGTCTTGGCAAAGCCCTCGTACATATCCGTCCACTCGTAATTCTCTCCGTCGGCAGCCGCTTTGAGGTTCTCGGCGGTGTCGCCTATGC
>CANPYH010000030.1 GCA_947588325.1 uncultured Clostridia bacterium | reverse complement strand
CCTCGCGGGCCTGCCGGACCTGTCGGGCCTATCGGGCCTCCCGCCGGGCCTGTTGCACCTGTTGGGCCTACCGGCCCCATCGGGCCCGTTGCACCTCGCGGGCCTGTCGGACCCATCGGACCTGTTGCGCCTATGGGACCTTGGGGGCCTATCGGGCCTTGCGGGCCTTGCGGACCTGCGGGGCCTTGGGGACCGGGGATACCTTGCCCGTTCGGGTTGCAGGGCGGGGTAGGGATAGAGGGGACGCAATCGTCCTCATATCTGTTGCATCCGCAGCGGTTTTTACAGCCGCACGAATTACCGAATAACATTTAACATTCCTCCTTTGTTATTGCATTCACTTACAGCATATGCCATTCCCGCTCGCTGTGTGCGCTCCCGCGCCCATATTCTGCCGTTTACTCCTCACCTCCGCGCAGAATTTTTGTGAAATGTTGCACTTTTTCGTAATGGGCGACTGTAAACCGTTTTGCTCCGATTTTGATACCCGAATAGCAAGCGCATGCGCCAAAGTATAAACGGTTATACCGAAGCGCAAACGCCGAAAATTTAAGCATTCGATAATGATTTCACAGGCAAAAATTTTGTAACCCCTTGTAACCTCTTGACAAAACCGCAAATGGGGGTTATAATGGGGTTATAGTTTTGAGGTAAGAAAATGGATGACAAACATTTGCGGGAAGAAATTGCCGCGTTGGAACAAGAGATTGCAAAACTGCCGAGGGGATATCTCTCGAGAAAAACGATTAACGGCAAGGTTCGCATATATTTGCAATGGAGTGAGGGCGGAAAGAAAAAAAGCAGGTATGTTGACGACGAACTTGCCGAAAATTTGCGCGAAAGGATAGAAACGCGAAAGAGGCTTCAGGGGAAGTTAAAAACACTGAAAGCGCAATTACCTGTTGTAGAACAGGCGGTTCCAAAACCCGAGACGGCATTCCGGACGACGGTAATGAGCGGTAATCGGCTTGGGCTATTTGTCGAATCCGTTAAAAATTACAAGCGTCGTTTTTGCTTTAAGGAGCTGACCGACTATCTGTATGGCGATATTTGCGATAAAGTGTTGATTCTCTACGGGCTTAGAAGGACGGGGAAAACTACGCTGATAAGGCAGGCTATCTCGGATATGTCTGCGACGGCTATTGACAGGTGCGCGTTTATACAGATTCGCACGGGTAATACGCTATCCCAAGTGAATGCGGACTTGCAATTGCTGTCCCGCCTTGGATACAGATACATTTTTATCGACGAAGTCACTCTCATAGACGACTTTATTGAGGGGGCAGCTCTTTTTTCGGATGTATTTGCAGCGTGTGGAATGAAGATTGTTTTGTCGGGAACGGACTCGTTAGGTTTTGCTTTTTCCGAGGAAGAACAGCTATACGACAGGTGCATATTGTTGCACACGACTTTTATTCCGTACAGAGAGTTCGAGGAAGTTTTGGGCATTAAGGGCATTGACGAGTATATCCGTTACGGCGGCACCATGAGCATGGGCGGGGTTAATTACAACACGCCGACTACGTTTGCTACCGCTCAAAGTACCGACGAGTATGTGGACAGCGCAATAGCGCGGAATATCCAGCACTCGCTCAAACACTATCGATATGAAGGACATTTCAGAGCGTTACAGGATCTCTATGATCACGGGGAGCTGACGAGCGTTATAAATCGTGTTATCGAGGACATTAACCACCGTTTTACTCTCGAAGTTCTGACGCAGGATTTTGTGTCGCACGATCTCGGCATTTCCGCAAAAAATCATCGTAGCGACAGAGAGCGTCCGACGGACATTCTTGACAGGATAGACAAGGACGAAGTCACGAGACGGCTTAAAGAGATGCTCGAAATAAGAAACAAGGAAGAACAGCTCGTCGCTGTTTCCGACATTCACAGGAAGGAGATAAAAGAATATCTCGACTTGTTGGATCTGACCGTGGATATAGAAGTACGGTCTGTCCCCGCGAGCGATAAAGTCGCCACGAGAACGCTGTTTTCACAGCCCGGTATGCGATATAGCCAGGCGGAAAGCCTCGTAAGAAGCCTTATGCAAGACGCAAGATTTATGGATATTTCCGCAATCGATAGGGCGGCGGTCGTCGAACGGATATTGGATGAGATAAAGGGCAGAATGATCGAGGATATAGTTTTGCTCGAAACAAAAATGGCTTATCCGCAAAAACAGGTGTTCAAATTGCAATTTGCCGTCGGTGAGTTTGACATGGTTGTGGTGGACCCACGGCAAAGCACTTGCGAGATCTACGAGATAAAACACAGTACGCAGCGCAATCCCGTACAATATAAAAATCTTATTGATAAAACAAAATGCCGAGAGGCGGAGTTTTCTTACGGCAAAATCATAAAGCGCTGTGTGCTCTATCGCGGCGAAAGCACAACCGTCGGTGAAATAGAATACAGAAATGTCGAGGAGTTCTTGTCCGCATATTGACTTATATCCGACGAAAGTAAAAAAATAGTCAATCGTTAACGCGCCGTTTACTCCTCACCGCGCAGAATTTTTGTGAAATGTTGCACTTTTTCGTAATGGGCGACTTTAATAAAAATTTTCACTGCGCAATAAAAAGCGGTATTGACAAAAAGCGGAGGGAGTGGTAGAATAGACGTATGGAATACGAACAGTCACTCGAGGACTACCTCGAAACTATATTGATATTGCGGCAGAGTAGCAACGAAGTGCACCAGGTAGAGGTTGCGCGGCGGCTCGGCGTGTCTCAGCCCGCCGTAAACAAGGCGATACGCAAGCTCAAAGAGGCGGGGTATGTGCGCACCGAGGGCATGCACATCTTCCTGACCGAGAGCGGCAACAAACGCGCCGCGGAGACCTACGACAAGCATTGCAACATTCGCGACCTGCTCATGCGCATCGGAGTAGACGAGGCCGCCGCCGAACGCGACGCCTGCGCCATCGAGCACGTCATAGGCTCGGAAACCTACGCCGCCATCTGCGCGTATATCGAGTCTCATCCCAAGGATTAACCGCTTTGCCCCCGCCGAGGCGGTTTTCTTTTCGGTTGGTTTATCTTCGCCCGCTATGCTTTTGTTAGTTTAACCTTGACGTACGTACGGTTTAGGCTATTACCGCCGCGCCTTAATAACCCCTTCAATAACCCCCTTGAGCCCCGCTGTTAAAAAAGGCGGAAAATTTTTTGAAAAAAATTTATTAACCTCGGTTAATTTTCTTGACATTGAGATTTTTATGCAATATAATACCGTCGTGAGTGAGGGAAAAATCGGATGATGGGCATAAAACGGCAAAAGACTTCATAGGAGAATACTGTATGACTGTAAAAAAACTCAGCGAAATGCGTCCGAACGAAAGCGGCACCATTGTTGACACGCACGGAAGCGGGTGGGTGAGAAAGCGCCTGCTCGACATGGGCGTAACCAAGAGCGCGCCCGTAATATTCCGTAAGAGCGCGCCCCTCGGCGACCCCGTCCAGATCAACCTCCGCGGCTACGAACTCTCGTTGCGCAAGAGCGAGGCGGAGCTTGTGGACGTGGAAGTGCTGTTCAGCGCCCCGACAGACGGAGCGGCGGCTCGTAAAAGAGAGCGTTTGGAAGAGAAAGAGGCGAAGCGCAAAGCCCGTGAAGAAGCGAAAGAAGCGAAGCGCAAAGCCCGCGAAGAGAGGAAGGAGGGGCGGAAATGATAACCATAGCTCTTGCAGGCAACCCCAACTGCGGAAAGACGACGCTATTCAACTCGCTCACGGGTGCAACGGCGCATGTCGGCAACTGGCCTGGCGTAACGGTGGATAAGCGCGAGGGAACGTGCAAAAAAGGCTCGCAGCCCGTCAGCGTTGTAGACCTTCCCGGTATATACTCGCTCTCGCCCTATACACCCGAAGAGGTTATTGCGCGTAACTTCATACTCGACAGCAAGCCCGATTGCGTAATAGACGTGGTGGACTCGACCAACCTCGAGCGCAATCTCTACTTAACAACGCAATTCCTCGAAATGGATGTGCCCGTCGTAGTCGCGCTGAATATGACAGACGAGCTGGATAAGCGCGGCGACAAGATAGACGCGAAGTACCTCGAAGAGGTTCTCGAAGTACCCGTTGTGCGCATATCCGCCTTCACGGGTTACGGGATTAAAGACCTGATTAACCGCGCGATAGCGGCGTCCTCACGCAAGCGTCGGGGGATAAGCGTACTCGCAAGCACCGCCGTGTCCGATATGATAGCCAAGGTGGCGGAGCGCATGAACGACGAGACGGAATCCCCCGTATTCCACGCCATAAAGCTCATAGAAGGGGACAGCGTCGAGCGCGAAGTGCACAAGAAGAGTACGGCGTATGCCGACGAACTGCTCGCCGACTTCGACGACGAAGTGTTCGGCAAGGACATAGAGGCGCTTGTCGCCAACGAGAGGTACAACTACATAACGGCGCACTACTCGCCCGCGCTTAAAAAGAAGGAGGGGGACAACAAAAAACTCACGAAGTCGGAGAGGATAGACCGCGTACTTACGCACAAAATATGGGGCATTCCCATATTCGCGCTCATAATGTTCGTGATATTCCACCTCACGTTCTCGGAGGACTTCCTCTTCCTCGGCGCAATGGGCGCGTTCGGCAAGTACCGCGGAGACGAGGCGCAATGGATATGCTTCGAAGGCTCATACTTCGAAGGGCTGTTCGGCTCGTCGGACGGCATAAACTCACCCGGTGTGATACTCGCTAACCTGGTAAACGGGCTAACGGGCATGATACAGGGGGGAGTAACGGACGGGCTGACGAGCATAGGCACGGCGGAATGGGCGGTCGGACTGGTCGGCGACGGTATACTCGGCGGACTGTTCGCGGTAATAGGCTTCCTGCCGCAGATACTCCTGCTCTTCCTCTTCTTCTCCATACTCGAGGACAGCGGTTACATGGCTCGCGTGGCATTCATACTCGACAGAATTTTCCGTCGTCTCGGGCTTTCGGGCAGAGCGTTTATGCCCATGATTATGGGCTTCGGGTGCAGCGTCCCCGCCATGATCAACACGCGAACGCTTGCCGACGAGAGGGAAAGAACGGCGACCATAAGGGTAATACCCTTCTTCTCCTGCGGGGCGAAACTGCCAATACTCACGGCAATAGCGGGCGGCATGATAGGCGCGTTCGGGGTCGGCGACGCGGGACTTATAACCTTCCTGATGTACTTTGTGGGGCTGGTAGTCGCGCTCGCGTCCGTACTCGTCATGAGGAATACCACCCTTCGCGGCACGCTTACCCCCTTTATTATGGAACTGCCCGAGTACCGCGCTCCCGGTTTCAAGAGCACAATGCTCCTGCTCTGGGATAAGTGCAAACACTTCATTAAGAAGGCGTTCACCATCATACTCGCCTCCACGATAATTATCTGGTTTATTTCCCACTTCGGCTGGAAATGGAACTACCTGCCCGACGAGAGGATGGGCGAGAGCATACTCGCTTCGCTCGGGTCGCTTATTCAGCCGCTGTTCACGCCCCTCGGCTTCGGCGCACAACTCACTGACGGGCTTGCGGGTGCGGGCTGGGTATTCGCCGTCGCCGCGATCACGGGCCTGGTTGCCAAGGAAAACGTTATCGCAACCTTCGGCACCCTCGCCGCTGCCGTCGTGACCGGCTTTGTCGCGGACGAGGCGCTCGGCGGCGTTGACGCGGTAACCAAACTCATAGGCGTAACAGGCATATCGGGCGCGGGCTGCATAGCGTTCATACTCTTCAACATGCTCACGATACCTTGCTTCGCCGCATGCGCTACGGCAAAGAGCGAGCTGCCCAAGGGTAAGTTCAAGTGGACGCTGCTCTTCTGGGTCGTCACCTCGTACTCCGTCGCCGCAATGGTCTATACGGTGGGCGCATTCGTATGGCCTATCGCAATCTGGGCGGTGGTTATAGCGGCTGCCGTAGCGGGAATAATACTCTTCAATATCAAGGCAAAGAAAAAGGCGAAAGCCAAGGAAATTAAGGCGTAATTATGGGAGTTTGGGAAATAGTAATAATAATCGTCTCCGTCGCGATAGTCCTCGCCGTCATAGCCGTTGTGGTGTGGCGTAAGGTCAAGGGCAAGAAACCCGACTGCGGCTGCGGGTGCGGCGCGAACTGCGCTCATTGCCGCGGCTGTGCGACCAAGCCCAAGGATAAGCGGGGCGCGAAAGGGATTAAGAAATAACAGATCGGATAGTCAAGGACAGAATCGGGAATCCTCCCGTGAAGAAGCGGTGCGTTTCAAAGCGAAGCGTGCCGCTCTTCTTTTCGGCAAATGTCACAAATTCCGCCCAATATGGCATTTTCCTTGACAAGAGTTACATTATATGTTCGGAGTGCGCGATAGAGAATGTCCCTTCGCGCTCTTTTTTGAGTTAAATTTAGGCATAATATTGTGCATGACACAAAAAAAATGGTGAGATTAGTGGAGATTTGAGCGGAAGAATGGGCGTGAGGAATGAGGAAATTATGCAAGTGAGAAAAATTGTCACGAGAAATGCGTTGAAACGTTTGACAGGGGGGGGGGTAGGCGTGGTATTCTAATTAGGGTTATAGTTTTTGTAATAAGATGATTTTGTATTGCTGTAATATTGTTTATAATGTTGAAATTTGTGCTTATCAATTTGTAAGCTATAAATTCTGTGGCATCTTTAGCGAATCAAAGTAAGGCAAAGCATTTCACACTTCAATATTTACAAGAAGAGAATATTTTATAGAACAAGAGAGGAAACAAAAGACTTATAATATGTCTTTTCGAAAAGAAAAAACCGAGATAATGAAAATTGCCATAATAGATGCAGACCTCATAGGTAGAAAACGCCATAGGTTTCCGAACTTGGCGTGTGAGAAAATTTCAGGATATTGGAAAGAGCGCGGGGCTGAAGTAGAGCTGAAGCTTGACTATGACGACTTTGAAATATACGACCAAGTTTTTATTTCAAAAGTATTTACCGATACGCCAGTCCCGGATTGGTTGAAAGAAACAGATAAGGTACATCTTGGTGGAACCGGTTTCTATTTTGATAAAGCGCCGAATTTACCAAATGAAATTGAGCATCACATGCCTGATTACCGTTTGTATGATGCTTGGATAGAAAGTGAAATTGATAAGATTCACCGCAACTTTGATAGCCAAGGAAAGAAATTTAATGAACGAAGTTGCAGGGCGCAATTTAAGGAATATACCGATTATTGTATTGGATTTATGACTCGTGGGTGTTTTCGCAAATGTCAGTTCTGCGTTAATCAAAAATATGACCATGTGTTCGAACATAGTCCTCTCGATGAGTTTTATGAGGACAATTGTAAAAAAATATGTTTACTTGACGACAATTTTTTGGGATGTCCAAATTGGAAGGCTCTCCTCAATCAATTGATAGCGATTGGGAAACCATTTAAGTTCAAACAAGGTCTTGATGAAAGGTTGTTGACGGATGAAAAGTGTGAGCTTTTATTCAATTCAAATTACGATGGCGACTATACTTTTGCTTTTGACAACATTGCAGATTATGATTTAATACACAAGAAATTAAATATGATAAGGCGGCATACTTCGTCAACGAACATTAAGTTTTATGTTTTAGTTGGATTTGAAAGTACTGATGTTGATGACATAGAAAACGCGTTTCGAAGGTTAGAGTTATTGATGAAATACCAATGTTTGCCTTATATTATGCGATATCAAGACAAAAATCGGAAGCCATGGCAAGAATCGAAATATAGGGGAATGTATATTGCGATGGCTCGTTGGGGCAATCAACCGAATATTTTTAAGAAGATGAGTTTTAGAAACTTCTGCGAGGCAAATCAAGCGTTGAAACGCCGGGATGCGCCGATATGTACAACTTTGCAGTCTATGTTAGATTTTGAAAAAGAGAACCCCGAAATTGCAAAGAAATATTTTGATTTAAGATATGATGATTTTTCTAAACGATAGGAGGAAAATTTGTGGAATATAGGGAATTACCGATCGATGAGATAGATCTTGACTTAGATAATCCGAGAATCAAGCAATATCTTGAAATTTATAGTGGCAATATTACCAGTGAGAACATTGCGCTTGCTCTCAGCGCCTCTGGCGGGTCTTCAGGCACGACTTCTACATACTCCGCGTTAAAGGAGTCAATCAAAGTCAATAAGGGGATTATCAATCCGATTATAGTCAACAAGACTTCGGATGGTAGACTTGTCGTTATTGAGGGGAACACTCGGCTACAGATATACAAAGAATTTGCTGTTGCGGACTGTGATGGACCATGGAAGAAAATAATTTCGATTGTATATAATAACTTGCCGATAGAACAGATACATGCTATTCGTTTACAAGCACATCTTGTCGGGCCACGCGAATGGGACCCATTTTCAAAGGCAAAGTATCTGAATCAGCTTAGCAATATTGACAAATTACCAATGGCAATGATTGTTTCTTTTTGTGGTGGGAAAGAAGCGGAAATTCGTAAACTTATTCAAGCATACACAGACATGATGCAATATTATTTTCCTAAGGCAAATGAGGTAGGTATAGACCCGGACCCCCGTGAGTTTTCAAAATTTGCCGAATACCAGAATCGCTCAATCAAAGATTCATTGGCTGTCCACCATTATACCGGATATGATTTTGCGACGTGGGTTATCAATGGCAATATCGATAATGCACAAAATGTTCGTAAAATTCCCGCAGTTTTGGCAGACCCCACGGCGCGCGAAACATTTATAAAGTCTACAATTTCCGAGGCGGTAAAGTATCTGAATATACCGAAAAAGGGTAATGTCGATTTATCCGCAGTTTCGATGTATGACTTGACGATAGAGCTAACAAATAGATTGAGAAATATTGGATTTAAAGAGGTCAAAGCATTAGCCAACGACCCGCGCTACGAGGAACGCAAAAATGATTTACACGTGCTGATGGATGAATTGTCTGATTTAATCAGCGATATAGAGGAAGATGTATAATGGCGGAATCAAAGAGTCATATTGATTTGGTTGCGGTTGCCATTAAATATACAAAAACTCTCGTCTCTTCCGAACTATATGCAATGATACAGTGTGACTCTGCAGATTTTACAAGACCTACAAAGGCAATCGAGAATTTTATTCCCGATGTGTATTTTTGGCACGATAAGCATCTTATTATAGGTGAAGCAAAAACCTTAGAGGATTTTGAGCGTCCACACAGTCGAAAACAATTTGAAGCGTACATAAAAGAATGTAAAAATTTCTACGGAGAGGCCACACTGATAATCAGTGTACCGTGGCAATTGGTGGCGACAGCGAAGAACTATTTCCGCCGATTAAAAAGGGAACTTCAAAGTGATTCGACCGTTATAGTTTTAGATGAAACAGGGAGGCCGTTTAAGTTATGAGTCGCATTATATCCGGCATATTGACTAATTACACTCCCAAATTAGAAGCATTTCCTTATCAAATGCAAGCTTATTTAACAGTGAGAGATTTGGATTATTCTGCAATTTTCCACGAGCAAGGACTTGGTAAGACTAAAATTGCAGTTGATCTCATGTTATATTGGCTTAAACAACGCGACATTGACACGGTTTTAGTTGTTACAAAGAAGCAATTAGTTAAAAATTGGGAGAAAGAGCTTATCATGCATACACACATTCGGCCGAAGGTGTTGAGCAGTGATAAAAATAATAACTTTTATGTGTTAAACAGCGCCGCAAAGGTGATTATTGCTAATTTCGAGGCGCTGTCAACAGATAAAGCACGCGTAAAACTTTTTCTAAAATGTAGAAATGTCGCAATCATAGTTGATGAATCAACCAAATTAAAAAACCCAGAGGCACAACTTACCAAGGATTTTTTTGAACTTTCCGAGTTATTCAAAATTCGAACTATAATGACGGGTACGCCCGTTGCTAATAGACCTTACGATATATGGGCACAGATCTATTTTTTAGACAAAGGAAAGAGTTTAGGAAGGGACTTTGATGAATTTAAACATAAAACAGATCTTTCCAATAGTTTGATTGACAGCGCTGAAGCTCGTCAAAAATTTGAAGCGACGGTCTCTGAAATTTTTTCAAAAATTTCGGGATTTACAGTAAGGGAAACGAAAAAGAATTGTGCTATTTCTTTGCCGACAAAGGTTTATGAAACAGTGTACATTGATTTTGAATCCTTACAGCGCGACATGTATTGTACCGTCTTGCGTGAGTTAGAGTTAGAGGTTATGCAAGATGAGAATATTGTAACAGATGATGAAAGTGTTGTATTGAAACGTTTGCTTCGTTTACTTCAAATAACATCTAATCCGCGTCTTTTAGATGACAGTTATACGGTGGTCCCGAGTAAGGAACAGCAACTTGATGAACAATTAGAGAGAATATGTTCTAAAGGTGATAAATGTATTGTGTGGAGCAATTTTATATATAACGTAGATCATTTCCATGAAAAATTTCATCGTTTGAATCCATGTAAAATACACGGTTCCATGTCAATTGAAGATAGGAATGCGTCTGTCGAAAAATTTATGACAGATGAAACTTCTATGGTTCTATTCGCAACGCCGCAAGCAGCGAAAGAGGGCTTGACGCTGACCGTTGCCAATCATGTGATTTTTTATGATAGAAGTTTTAGTCTTGACGACTATTTACAGGCTCAAGACCGAATTCATAGAATTTCGCAAAAAAAGACGTGTTACATTTATAATTACATAATAAAAGGGTCTATAGACGAATGGATTGATAAACTACTTAATGCGAAGCACCGTGCCGCATTATTGGCACAAGGCGATATACCTAAAGATGAATACCGCGACATTGCGGATTACAGCTATGCCGAGATAATAAAAGAAATTCTTAACGAGGGAGAAAAATTATGGAAACCGAAACACTAATCATTGGAAAACGAGATTATACGGTTGAATTGCGCGATATCAATCAAGCGGATCTTAGTTTTTATACTGAAAATCCGCGCGTGTATAGCGTTTTGAATGCTATGGGCGGAAATCCTACCCAAGAAGAAATCGAAGACTATTTGTGTGGAATGGACCACGTAAAGCAATTAAAGTTGTCAATTGAGTGCAATGGCGGGTTAATAGACCCTTTGGTTGTCAGAGACGGCGATATGACTGTTTTGGAAGGAAACAGCCGTCTCGCGGCTTACCGGCTATTGTGCGCTACAGATCCTGTAAAATGGGGTAAGGTTCGTTGCAAGGTTCTTCCTCATAATATCGATGAATCGGCTATTTTTACGCTGTTGGGTCAATATCATATTATCGGTAAAAAAGATTGGGATCCTTATGAACAAGCACATTATTTATATCGTAGGCACAAACAAACTAAATTGCCGGTTAAGTTTATGGCGCAAGAACTTGGTATTACTGAACAGAAGGCGGAAAAATGGATTAGTGTTATAGAGTTTATGATAAAGCATGATGATTTGGACAAGCATCATTGGAGCCACTATGAGGAGTATTTAAAAAATCCAGGAATCAAGAAATATCGTGACACAAATGCGGACTTAGACGATACAATTGCGGTGGCGATTAAAAACGGGACAATTCACCAAGCCTCCGATATACGCAAGCTTGGTGATATAGCCAAAGTAGGGGATAAGCAAACCAAAAAAATAATGCAGCAAATAGCCGAAGGGGAAATTGATATATATGAAGGACATAGGGCTGTACGGGATGCAGGAAAATTTGATGATGTGCTCACGCGCCTTACCGCGTTCAAACACTTAATAAGTACAGATTCTTTTGAAAAAAATTTACGTGCCTCGGGAGATAGTCTTCAACAGTCTAAGTATGAAATTAAAAAAATTATTAAAAGACTAAGTGATATACAAACAAAACTGGGAAATTGACATGGATATATTGGAAATGTTTTATAATCGTGTGTACGAAAATAACATAAATTTTGACATGTTAGATTATGATTATTCTTTCCCGATTGACGATATGCTGTCATATGTGCGGCAATTTTTAGCTGTTCCGGTCTTGCAATTTGTACAATATGATTTAGATAAGCAAATCGCAGACCCGATTATGCCTCAGGACGTTTTTCAATTCAGCTCGTTGGAAATGGGGACGTACATAATCTGTCGCAAGTTAGCTGATATAGGAAATCCAGGAGTAACACATGTTCAGGCGGGCAAGTTGTTGTTGGATGATGGAAAAACGCGTAACGACATGGCTTATCGGAAATACGGAGAGAACCATCTCAAGACAGCGGAATTGCTCGGTTTGATTTTTAATCTATCGCATACTTATTTTATGAGTTGCATGGGGACAGCCTACTTAGAATTAAATCACGAGGAACAGCAAAATTTACTTGTACGCCTTCTACTGCGTAGCAAGATAATATCTCGATTTATAAAGGAGACAAAATGCGGAACAGTAAATGCTCGGCAATTCTTGTATATGCTTTCAGATACAACTTACGCTCGAAGAAAGAGCAATTTGAAATGTCTTTTTGAATGTCTGAAAGAATCGCGAGAATATGATTTTTTACCAATAATTAGAAAAATATATTTTCCATAAATTCATATATGGCAGTTATTTTGCATTGTTGAATTTCCAAATACTATGCAAAAATGTCATTTTCCTTGACAAGAGTTACATTATATGTTCGGAGTGCGCGATAGAGAATGTCCCTTCGCGCTCTTTTTTTGATAGGACAGTTTGATGTAATAATCGATTATTTGCGATATGTTACTATTCTTGCTATGTAACTTTACAATCCCCTCAGGCGCAACTTGTTGCGCCTGAGGGGATTGTAAATGTTAGCTACACGAGAAGTAGTTGTTTACAAGCCAATTGGTGATTATTATATCATTCTATCTTTTCCCGCCTGACCAAGTTGCGATGCTATGCGCCACGCTTGCATTGTGTGAATAAAGTCGCACGGTTAAAATTCTCGCGGGACGAGTGAGGGAGAAGAAAAATTGTCACGAGAAATGCGTTGAAACGTTTGACAGGGGGGGGGGTAGGCGTGGTATTCTATTAGAAATCGCGGTGTAAGCGGTGAATAAACGTAAAGGAGATAGAAAAAGAATGAGCGGAAAAAACGGAAAATCCGTAATGCTTGCCATTCTTATGTCCTGCATTGCCGTAATTCTTGCCGTAGCCATGGTTATATTGGTAATAACCGGCGGAGTAACGGGGAA
>CANPYH010000029.1 GCA_947588325.1 uncultured Clostridia bacterium | reverse complement strand
TGGTGGGCCTTCAGGGACTTGAACCCCGGACAAACCGGTTATGAGCCGGTTGCTCTAACCAACTGAGCTAAAGGCCCGCAGCACAGAAACGCAGCGCCTCTCCTGCGCACTTGCTTATGTAATATACTATATTTAGCTTTTTCGTGTCAAGAAATTTTGCGAGGTTTTTGATTTTTTTTCGTACTATTTTTAAGCATGGCTTTTCGCCCTTCTTCCCCTTTTTGCGTCAACACTTCCCCATATTCATATGATTTTGTATGTTAATATTACACAAGCAAAACGCGAGAGGTATTTATGGAAGTATTTTATGACTATACGGGTAAAACGCTCCGCGCGTCCCTCGTCGGAGAGCTTGACGAGGACTCCGCGCCCGCAATACGGAGTTCTCTCGACGCAAATATTTCTTCGGGAGCAAATCGCGTAATTCTCGATATGTCGCGGCTGGCATTTATGGATTCAACGGGGATCGGCGTACTCGTCGGCAGATACAAGAAATTTTGCAATAAGCCCGTAGCTTTTTTCATTAAGGAGCCGAATGCGACGGTGGATAAGATTCTCAGGCTTTCGGGCATATATTCCATTATGCCGAAAATAGAAACTGCATAGGAGCGGATATGAATAACAGGATAGATATTATTTTACCTGCGATAAGCAAGAACGAGGCGCTTGCACGGAGCATTATAGCGACGTTTGCCGTGGAGCTCGACCCCACTATCGATGAGCTTGGAGATATCAAAACGGCGGTCAGCGAAGCGGTTACCAACTGCATAGTCCACGGCTACCCGAACAAAACGGACGGCGAGGTCGAGATATATGCGGAGATAGACGGCAACACATTACATATCGAGATATTGGATAACGGGATAGGTATACCCGATATCCCCGCCGCATTGCAGCCGTTCTATACCACTAAAACCGACGAAGAGCGTTCGGGAATGGGCTTCACCGTAATGGAATCGTTTATGGACAGTCTCAAAGTCGAAAACAGAGAATGCGGAGGGTTGAAAGTAACGATGGAAAAATCGTTGGAACGAAAGTTATAGGAGAACAGATGCTGGATCAGGACGAGGTAACACAGCTAATCAAAGAGGCGCAGAGCGGAAACGAGCAGGCAAAAACAAAGCTACTCTCCGAAAACTCCCCTTTGATTAAGAGCATAATCCGCCGCTATAAGGGCAGAGGAATAGAGTATGACGACCTTTATCAGCTTGGCTGTATAGGCTTTCTGAAAGCCATTAACAACTTCTCCTTCGAATATGAAGTAAAGTTTTCGACATACGCCGTACCGATGATTATGGGCGAGGTCAAGCGCTATCTCCGCGACGACGGTTATATCAAGGTATCTCGCTCGGTTAAGAGCGACGCCGCGCGTATAAACGGCTATATCGAGCGTTACAGGCAAAAGAACGCCGAGTCCCCTTCCGTTGATCAAATAGCCGAGGAATTTGCCATAGACCCGCGCGACGTTGTGTTCATACTCGACAGCTCTAAAATGCCAATATCGATATACGAAAACACGGACGACGAAAGCGGAAAAAACGTTATCGATAAGATCCCGACGTCAGAAAACGAGAACGATAATATAAATAAAATCATGCTGCGCGACCTTATATCTTCACTTCCCGACAGAGACAAGAAGATTATTATACTTCGCTACTTTCGCGGTTCTACGCAATGCGAAGTGGCGCGGGTTATGGGCGTTTCTCAAGTACAGGTATCACGGCTTGAAAATAAAATTCTCTGCATGATGAAAGAAGAGTTCAAAAAAGGCGAGTATAACTAACTCGTCTTTTTTGAATAATCATACTATGACAGACATAATACAGTATAAAATCTGGCAAAATTTCAATAAGTTTGCTCATTGTCTCCGACGCTCGTTGCGAATGTGATGACATATACATGCTTTGCTTTTCCCTCTTTGAGCGTCTTTGAGCACTCGTTGGAAGTCGCCTTGGACGTCATAACGTCGTCGACGAGCAATATATTCTTCTTATTAACGTCTTTGTTTAATGCGAAAGTTCCTTCGAGTAATTTCTTTCTGTCATCCTTGCCGAGCCTTGCTGCAGAGGTTCTCGTGTATACGGTCTTTTTCAGAGCGTCGGTAAGCGGGATATTCAACGCCTCGGATATGTACTTGGCAAGGCATTTTGATTGATTATATCCCCTCTTCTGTTCTTTGCGCCAATGCAGCGGAACATACGTAATTTCGTCGATTTTCCAATCCTGCGCTTTAACGACCTCTATCATAGCCTTTGACATATACTCCGCGAGGTATTGTCCGCCGTTGTATTTTAAGTCGTGCACAATTGCTTTTACGCTGTCATCGCGGTAGAGGTATGGAGCGCGTGCGGCGTCGAAATATATCCCTTCTTTTCCGATATGCAGACAGGAGTTACAATAGTCCTGCGTGCTCTTTGGCAAACCAACTCCGCATATTTTGCAGTAGTGCGCATTCCGTTGCGGCAGACACTTTTTGCAAAAACAGACGTCGGCTCTGTCATCAACGAACATCTCGTTACCGCATGAAATGCAACAAAGCCCGTCCGGATAGACAAGCTTTGCTATTGTTTTGACTATTTTGTTCATCTTACTTCGCGCTTACGACCGCAACCGTCTCGCGTGCAATAACGAGTTCTTCGTTAGTCGGTATGACATATACGCCGACTTTGGAAGTATCCTTCGAAAGTTTGATAATGTCGCCCTTCGCGTTGTAGTTAGCGTCGTTATCGAATTCTATTCCGAGGTACTCCATTCCCGAGAGGACTTTCTCTCTGACTTCGGGAGTGTGCTCGCCTATCCCTGCCGTAAACACGATCATATCCACGCCGTTCATGACCGCAGCGTATGAGCCTATATACTTCTTAACCTTGTATGCGAACATATCGATTGCGAGGCGTGCTCTTTCGTTACCCTCGTTTTCCGCTGCGATAAGGTCTCTGAAATCGCTGCTTACTCCGCTTATGCCCTTAACGCCGCATTCCTTGTTAAGGTAGCTGATAGCTCTGTTGACATCCCAGCCTTTCTTGTTGCAGAGAAATTGTACGACGGTGGGATCTATATCGCCGCAACGCGTTCCCATGATCAGTCCTTCGAGGGGTGTGAAACCCATAGTCGTTTCTACGCATTTGCCGTCCTTAACTGCGGAAAGACTTGCGCCGTTACCGAGGTGGCAGACAATCAGGTTGAAGTTCTTCCTGCCCATAATCTTCGCGGCTTCCTGCGAAATGAATTGGTGACTTATTCCGTGAGCGCCGTATCTGCGTATTTTCAGCGACTTATAATCGCCGTAATCGATGCCGTAAAGTTTAGCGACTTCGGGCATAGTGCTGTGGAAGGACGTATCGAACACGGCGACGTGCGGGATATCGGGCATAACTTCCATGCAGGCTTCGATTCCCGTGAGGCAGGCGGGCATATGCAGCGGCGCAAGCTCGACGAGGTCGCGGAACTCGCGCATTTCCTTGTCGCCTATAAGTGCGCTTTGCGTGAATTGTTCGCCGCCCGCTACTACCCTGTGCCCTACCGCGGCAATCTCACTTACCGAGGAGATAACGCCGTATTCTGGGTTAGTGAGCGCGGAAAGGACGAGCTTAATTGCCTGCGAGTGGTCCGCCATATCCTTCTCGATAACGGCGTCCTTTTTGCCCGAGTGTTTAAGGCTCGAATTGCCTATGCCTATTCTGTCCGCAACGCCTTTCGCGAGTACGGACTCATTGTCCATTTCTATCAGTCTGTATTTAAGCGACGAACTGCCGGAATTTATAACAAGTACTTTCATATGTCCCTCCGATTATTTGTTCATATCGGCTTGAAGTGCCGTTACGGCGACGGTGAGTACGATATCTTCCGTGCAGCACCCGCGCGACAGGTCGTTAAGCGGCTTTGCAAAGCCCTGGCAGATAGGTCCGATAGCAACGAAGCCGCCGAGCCTCTCCGCAATCTTGTAACCGATATTGCCCGCATTGATGTCGGGGAATACGAACACGTTCGCTTGCCCAGCTATCTTGCTGTCGGGCGCCTTTATAGCAGCTACCTTGGGAACAAGCGCGGCGTCGAATTGGAACTCGCCGTCAAGCGCAAGGTCGGGAGCGAGGCTCTTTGCAATCTCTGTCGCCTTCTGTACCTTTGCTACGGTATTGGTAAACTTCGCGTCATTGCCCGAGCCTTTCGTGGAGAAGGACAGCATAGCGACTTTCGGTTCGATACCCGCTATATTTTTAGCCGTCTCCGCGCTCGTAACCGCAATCTCGGCAAGTTCTTCTGCCGTCGGGCAAATATTAAGCGCGCAATCTGCAAACACGAATGCGCCGTCCTTGCAATAAGCGTTTCCGCCTTCGGGCGCAATCATAATGAAGCTGCTCGAAACTATATTGGTGCCGGGCGCGGTTTTGATTACCTGCAATCCCGGGCGGAGCGTGTTCGCCGTGGAGTGGCAAGCTCCCGAAACGTATCCGTCAACGTCGCCCGCTTTAAGCATAAGCGCGCCGAACATTGTGCGATCCTTTGCCGCCGAAAGCGCAAGCTCGGGGGTCATACCCTTCGCCTTTCTCGCCTCGTAAAGGATATTGGCATACTCGTTGACTTTATCGTCCGTGAGCGGGTCGATAAGCGTTATACCGCTGAGGTCGACGTGCGGAGCGACTTTTTTACACTCTTCTTCGTTACCGATAAGTACGATTTTAGCAATCTTCTCTTTCGTGATTTTTGCCGCCGCTTCGACTACGCGGGGATCCTCTCCTTCGCAAAGGACTATCGTTTTCCCGAGCGCGGCGGCATTTTTCTTGATCTGTTCAATCATGCTTGACATACAGCCTGAAACTCCTTGTTTTTTGCAGTGAATTATGTTATATTGTCAGTATAAAACAAAAATCTGTAAATGTAAATAAAATTGACAAAGTTGCGGAGAAAAAATGAGAATTTGCGCGGTTATATGCGAACTGAACCCGTTACATAACGGACACGAATATATCTTTTCCGAGGCAAAGCGGATAAGCGGTGCGGATAAGCTGATAGCGCTCATGAGTGGCGATTTCGTTCAACGCGCTACTCCCGCCGTTGCCGACGAATATGCCCGCGCCGAGTGCGCGCTTAAATGCGGTGCCGACGCCGTTATTGAGCTGCCTGCCGTCTATGCTACGGCGAGTGCAGAGCGTTTCGCGAGCGGAGCTGTCGGAATACTTAATACCATTCGCGGAGTCGATTCTCTCGTTATGGGCGTCGAGACCGACGACGCTTATCTTCTGACCGTCGCTGCCGAAGTGCAACGCGAAGAGCCTGCCGAGTTTACGGACGCACTTCGCTCCGCTTTAGACAGCGGTATGCCCTACCCCAAAGCAGTTACCGTTGCAACCGCCGTTGCCGCCGAGAAAAGAGACGTCGATCCCGATTTAATAACAAATCTTCTCGTTGCGCCTAACAATAAACTTGCGGTCGAATATAAAAAAGCGCTTCTCACTTCCGGAAGCAATATCCGCTTTATCCCCGTAAAACGAATGCGCGGCGAGAATATTCGTTCTGCCGCCGAACTGCGTACAGGTCCGATCTGCCCCGCGAACATATCGTTTATGCCGCAAGCGTCCTTCGATATAATTAAACGGGAAAGCGCGGCGCACTCGGTATCGTACTCGGCTTACGGCACGCTTATCGTGCATACATTGCGCTCGGTAGATCTATCCCGAATTGCGGATACACCCGACTGCGCGGAGGGGCTGGAATATCGGATTAAGAAAGCCGCCGAGAGGCTTACTTCATACGAGGAAGTTGTCGGCGAGGTGTGCGGAGCGAGATATACTAAGGGGCGAATAATGCGGATATGCCTACACACCCTGCTCGGAATCACCAAGCAAATGCAATGCGGCGGATATGCGTTTGCGAGATTGCTCGGAATAAGAAAGGATTCGGAAAATTTGCTCCGAACCCTTCCGAGTAATATTCTTAAAACAAAAGCCGACGAGCGTTACCTTCCCGCAAACTGCGCACAGTACGAGGTTGATAAACGCGCCGTTGACATATACTCTGTCTTGTCCCGCTATGACGGTAATTGTTTTTACAGGAAACTGCTGACCGTCTGACCTGTCACAGCATGTCGGCAAGGTCTTTGATCAGCGCTTCCGACTTGTTCCAGCCGAGACATGCGTCGGTTACGGACTTGCCGTATTCCGTACCCGAGGTGCTTTGGTTGCCGTCGAGAATGTAGCTTTCTATAAGCAGACCCTTAACTATATTCTCTATATCCGCATTGTCACGCATATTCATGAAAATCTCCTTCGCAATTCTCGTTTGCTCGAAGGGATTTTTTCCGCTGTTCGAGTGGTTGGTGTCAATGACGATCGCAGGGTTAGCAAGTCCTTGCTTGATATACATCTCGCGGAACTGAATTATATCCTCATAGTGATAGTTGGGTATGTTATTACCGTAAACATTCACGCTGCCGCGAAGGACTGCGTGCGCGTACTTATTACCCTGCGTTTTAACCTGATATCCGCCGAACTTAAATTCATTGGGTATCTGTGCGGCGTATATCGAGTTAATGGCCACGGGGAAACTGCCGTTCATGGGGTTCTTGATACCCACGGGCACGTCTATTCCGCTCGCTACAAGCCTGTGCTGCTGGTTCTCGGACGATCTCGCGCCGACGGCTATGTAAGTAAGCAGGTCGGAAACGTAATCGAGATTGTCGGGATAGAGCATTTCGTCCGCTCCCGTCAGTCCGCTTTCCTTCATCACTCTGATGTGCATGTGACGGAGGTGGAGTATTCCGCTTTGGATATCCGTGTTGTTGGAGTGCGGGTCGGGAGAGTGTAACATGCCCTTATACCCCTCGCCTTTCGTGCGCGGTTTGCCTGTGTATATGCGCGGGATAAGCATGAACTTGTCCTTGACTTGCTCTGCAAGTTTTGCAAGGCGAACGGTGTAGTCCACGACAGCGTCCTCGTTGTCCGCGCTGCAAGGTCCGATAATGATAACTTTTCGGCTGTCCCGTCCGTCAATGATTTTGCGGATTTCTTCGTCGCGCTCTGCTTTGCGCTTCGAAAGTTCGGCGGTCATGGGGACTGCTTCGACAGCTTCTTGTGCGTCGATGATTTTTCTGACTTTTTCAAACATGGGTTTATATCTCGCTTGTAAGTAATATTAGTTTTTGTAGTATTTTTTCACGTCCTCGATAATATCCGGACAGACAAAATCGGAAATATCGAGGTTATTTGCAACGCGCTCTCTGACAATCTCGCCGGATATTGTCGGTATATCCGATGGCAGAAGCACGAAGTTTACTCGCTTGTCCATGGAGACGTATATTTTTTCCAACTCTCTTTCGTATTCGAGGTCGGCTTCGTTGCGGTATCCGCGCACAATATCGAAACAGCCGATTTGCGCAAGATAGTCCGTCAACATTCCGCTAAAACATTCTACAACAATTTCGCTTAAATTCGCAAGTGATTTAACGGCTAAATTTTTGCGAATTTGCGACGGAAGCACTTTCTTTTTATATGTCAGCTCTGCAACTGCAACTATAACGCGCTCATATCGCTCGAGAGCTTTGACTACGACATGCCTGTGCCCGAGCGTGAACGGATCGAAAGTACCGGGGAAAACGCAGGTATTTTTCATAAGTCCTCCCTCTTCCGCAAGAACGTTACCGTTGTGTCCGAATATACACGACTGTCCGAAGTCAAACACTTGCCGCAATCGAACTTTTTCGAGGTCGCATGCTCGAAAACTATAACTCCGCTTTTCGCAAGCAGGTTTTTATCGATTATCTCGCGGAGTATCTCGTTCTCCTCGCCCATTGCGTAGGGCGGATCGAGAAATATAATATCGAACTGCCGACCCTCGAGCTTACGCACAGCGACCTTCCAATCGGTATTATATACCCTGTCGCGCATTCCAACCAATTGAAGATTTTTGATTATCACGGCGATAGCGGCGGGGTTTTTGTCCACAAACACGGCGTCGTCCGCACCGCGGCTGACCGCCTCTACCCCAAGCGCACCCGAGCCTGCAAACAGATCCAGAACATGCCCGCCTAACTCTCCCGACGACGTGAGAATGGAGAAAATACTCTCCTTGACTTTATCCGAAGTCGGGCGGGTGGTATTGCCTTCAAGCGTAAACAGGCGTTTGCCTCTGAATTTTCCCGAGATAATCCTCATTATTTCTTCAATATCCTCGTGGGCGTAATAATCATATCGAGCGGAATATCCGTGGCTTCCGTAGGGAACGGTTCGCATTGCTGCTCGTCAAAGGCTATCCCGATTGCATTGGTCGGGTGGTTTGCCAAAAACCTGTCGTAATATCCGCCGCCAAAGCCGACGCGGTAAAGGTCTTCGTCGAAAGCGATAAGCGGGACTATCGTCAGTTCGGGAGACTTGTTCGTATAACCCTCTTTGCCGTGCGCCCTCATAAGCATGTCCTTGCCCGAAACTTCGGGAACGTAGACTTCCGCAAACTCCTCGAAGTAGGCGATAATGTCTGCCGTTGAAACTTCGCCTACTATCGATTCATAGCAGAACACGGTTTTGGGGCTACCGGCGACAGCAGCGAGTTTATCCGAAATTGCCCGCTCCTTCTCTTCGCGCTCCGATACGTTCCTTCTTATCGCCTTATAAAGTGGTCTGATTTCGCTCTTTTCCATATCTCCTGATTACCCTTTTCCCCCAGCCTGTCAGCACCTCATACGTGATAGTGCCGTAGCTTCGCGCGAGTTCGTCTATGCCGATATGCTCGCCGAGTATTTCCGCAATGTCTCCCCTTTGGGCTTCCTGGACAGCGGCAAAACATACGTCCATGCACACCGATATCACTCGGCATCTTTCGCCGTTAATGAATACATATCTCGGCGTGGAGAGCCGTCTGTACCCGTCCGCATACCCTATGCCGATCACCGCAATCCGCGTCTCACTTTCGAAAACTTCGCTGCCGTATCCAACGCCCTCGCCCATGCCGACGCTGCGGACGTCGAGCACGGGTGCGGTTATGTTAACAACCCATTCGAAGCCGTCTGCCCCGCCATAAAGCCCGATACCGCATCGAACGAGACCGAGCGCAAAGTCTTTGCCGAGGGATATTCCACCCGTCGCGGCAATGTGTTTTGGAAGGTTAATCCCCTCCGTCGCCTCTTTGAAGAGGGATAATTGCTGCCGTGACAACGCCTCGTTTGAGCTGTCACGGAGATGGGTGTATACGGAAGTTATTTCACCCTTTCTTGCGGCGTAGCGCATTAGCCGTTGCACACGGTCGGGTTCCGCGCCGTATCTGTTCATGCCCGTGTTGACCTTTATCGCTAGCCGCCTTTTAGTAGAACATACCGCGTTAATATCATCTTCGGACGAGACGGTGTATATAACGTTCTTTGCGCGGCAGGTTTTGTGGCTCTTCCCGAGTATGAGAATATCCTTTTCTATGCCCCAAGCGACGAGTTCATCTGCTTCGTCGGGGGTGGCGACGGCGAACATATCGGCTATATCATAGACGGCTTCGGCGACCTTAACTGCGCCGAGCCCGTAGCCGTTCGCCTTTACTACGGCGCAAAGTTTGGAAAATGCACTGCACTTCTCGGCGTTTCTTCGAAGTGCCGAGAGATTGATATACGCTTCCGACATACAGGCATATATATGCTGCACGTTATTTCGCCGTGTCAATATTTAAGGTAACTGTCAAAGGCGTTTTCTATATGATTTATTTCCCGCGTTCCAAGATATATCTCGATAACGTCAAACCGACACGCGGAGTTGAAATACATATTTCTCTTGATATATTGCGCGGCAACCATGCTGATTTTTCTCTGTTTACGTTCGTCAACGGCTTCGGCGGGCAGACCGAACTCATCTGTCCGTCTCGCCTTGACTTCGATAAACACGAGATAATTGCCGTCGTTGGCGATAATATCCACTTCGCCTACGTCCGTTTTGTAGTTGCGTTCGAGGATAACATAGCCCTTGTTCTTCAAATATTTCTCGGCTATCTTTTCCCCAACGCCGCCTTTTTCTTTGTTGAATACTTTACTCATTGAAGAAATTTTTTATAAAAGTACGCCTGTGTATCGAGCAAGGTCCGTATTTTTTAAGCGCGGCAATGTGCTCCGCCGTTCCGTATCCTTTATGTTTGGCAAAGCCGTATTCGGGGTACATCGCGTCATATTCTCTCATCATACGATCACGGGTTACTTTGGCTATTATAGACGCGGCGGCAATCGCGTAACTCGTCGCGTCGCCCTTAACCAGCGACAATTGACTTTGTTCTATATCGAGTTTCATAGCGTCAATCAGTACTATGTCAGGCATAATACTGAGTGATTTTACCGCTTTTTCCATGCCTATTTTAGTAGCTTGGTAAATATTTAACTCGTCGACAGTCTTTTCGTCTATAATACCGACAGCATAGGCGCGGCAATTATTTGTTATGTTATCATAGAGATATTCTCTCTTTTTCTCGCTTAACTTCTTGCTGTCGTCTATGCCTTCGATATAGCAGTCTCCCATAATACATGCGGCGCAAATGACGGGGCCCGCAAGAGGACCTCTCCCCGCTTCGTCAACGCCCGCAATTATGCCGCCGACAGACTTATCGTATAAATAAAGTTTTTCCGTATTCATCCGCGCGTTCGAGGATTATCTTCCCCATTCTCCCCTTTCTGAAATCGTCAATAACTGCCGCCGAAGCGCGCTCTATATTCGGCTCGCCTCCGCGAAGTACAAAACCGCGTTTTGCCGCTATCTTCCCGAGAACGGCAATCGGGTCGTCGGGCGGACTTATTCCGTATCTGGCGACAAGTGCGTCTCCGAGGCGGTTAAGCCGCTTTATAAGTTCCAGCGACAGTTCGTAAGTATCTGTTACTTCGTCTCGTATGCTGCCGATAAAAGCAAGGTTAAGCGCGACTTCGTAGTTATCGAGTTTCGGGTACAGCGTCCCCGGCGTGTCGAGAACTTCGATGTAGTCACCGACTTTAACCCATTGTTGTCCGCGGGTTACCCCTGCCTTATTGCCCGTCGCCGTCTTTGCTTTGCCGCACAGATTATTAATCAGCGTAGACTTGCCTGAGTTCGGCACGCCGATTACAATGGCGCGTATAACGGTGTTAAAGCCCCGCGCTTTTTTCTTTGCGATTTTGTCCGAACAGAGGGCGCGGAGATTTTCCGCAACTATCTTCGCTGAGTTGGAGACGGTCGAGTCTGACTTAACCGCTTTCGTATTCTCGAGAGTCAGTTTACTGACCCAGCTTTTGATTTCCCGCTCGGGAACCATATCCGCCTTATTAAGCACGAAAATTATCGGTTTTGAGCCGATGACCTTATTCAGCGCGGGATTTATACACGAAAACGGCGCACGGCTATCAAGCACGTACACAACCGCGTCGACAAGATTTATCTTCTCGTCGATCTCGCGCAGAGATTTGGTCATGTGACCGGGAAACCAATTGATTATCATTTCTTCATAAGGTCGGGGCGACGTGCCTCGGTGAGCGCTTTTGCCTGCTCCCTTCTCCATTCGTCGATTTTTGCATGATGCCCCGAAATCAGCACATCGGGAACTTCCCTTCCCATAAACTCAAAAGGACGGGTGTATTGCGGGTATTCGAGCATATTGTCCGAAAAACTCTCGTCAAAAGCCGACTCTTCGGATCCGAGTACGCCTGGGACAAAGCGTAGCAACGCGTCCACGGTAACCATAGCCGCAAGCTCGCCGCCCGTAAGCACATAGTCGCCGATAGATATTTCCTCGAATCCGCATATATCGAGAGCGCGTTGGTCTACTCCCTCATAGTGCCCGCAGAGAATAAGCAGGTTATCCTCTTTGGCAAGCTCTTTTGCGAGCGGAACGGAGAGCATTTTTCCCTTTGGCGACATGTATATCCGCCGCGCCTTGCTTTCGGGGTCCACGGCGTTTACGCAATCGACAATGGGCTGAGGGGTCATTACCATGCCCGCCCCTCCGCCGTATGGAACGTCGTCGCATTTACCGTGCTTATCAAGAGTATATTTGCGGATATCGACGGTATTTATCTCCGCTATTCCGCTGCTCGTCGCCCGACCGATAATGCTTTGGTAGAGCGGCGCGAACATATCAGGGAACAGCGTCAGAATATCAATCTTCATAGCAACACACCTCTTGAAATCTCTCTTTATCTATCGTGACAGTCTTTGCGTCTTTGTCGAAACGCAGGTTGAGCCGTTTAAGAAAGGGAAAACGCACCGTCCTTTTGCCCTTGACGGTGAATATATCCGCGCTTCCGAAGTTCTCTATGTTGTCAAGAACTCCGAGTTCCTCTCCGCCCGAAAGGAATACCGTACAGCCTATGAGATCTACGACGTAATATTCGTCCTTGTCCGTGGGTTTAGCCAAGGCTCTGTCTATCTCCACCGTTTTACCGACAAGCACTTCCGCCGAATTACGGTCGTTTACGCCCTCGAGAGACATAAAAACAAATCCGCCGCGTACGTTTACGCCGCGGATCTTCATCGGACAGCCGCCTATGGCGACGGTGCCGAGCCTCACAAAAGACTCGATATCAGCGGCATAAGGTTTTATTTTAACCTCACCGCGAATACCTTGCGCTTTGACAATTTCTCCGATTGTGAAGTTCACTTTACACTTCGATAATATCTACGGTAAATTTCTTGTCGTCCTTGGCCCCGACTTCCCTGACAATCGTTCTGATAGCCTTTGCCGTGCGACCTTGCTTTCCGATAATTTTACCGATGTCCGCTTTTGCGGCAGTGATTTTGACGGTTTCACCGTCAATTTCGACGCTAACGGAGTCCTTGTTATCCACAAGTCTGTGGACAATGAACTCGATTAATTCCTTCATTATCAGCCTTCTTTCTTGGCGTCTTTCTTACCGCCGGTCTTTGCAGGTCTCTTGAATGCGGGAATTATCTCCTGCTGAACGAAAAGAGCTTTGACGGTATCCGTCGGCTGTGCGCCGTTAGCAATCCACGTCTTTGCTTTCTCGGCGTCGATTTTGATTTCGGCGGGATTGACTATCGGATTATAAGTACCGATAATGTCAATGAAACGTCCGTCTCTCGGCGCGCGCTCGTCCGCTACCACAATGCGGTAGAACGGAGATTTTTTGTCACCCATTCTCGTGAGTCTGATCTTTACCATTTTTTTGTCTCCTTATTGTATATAGTTAATTTTGTTTGTGATTAGAAAGGCAGTTTGCCCTTGTTATTTTTCATCTTTCTCATCATATCTTTCGTCTGATCGAATTGTTTGAGAAGCTGGTTTACGTCCTGTATCGTAGTCCCGCTACCCGCAGATATGCGTCTGCGGCGGGAGGATTTGACTATTTCGGGGTGTTCCCTCTCCTTCCTCGTCATCGAGCAGATAATAGCCTTATATTTCTCGATACGTTTTTCGTCGATGTCCTTTTCGCTGACTTTTAATCGGCTCATTCCCGGAATCATATGCATGACTTCGGATATACCGCCCATTTTTTTAAGCGACTCGAACTGCACGAGGAAGTCGTCAAGGGTGAAGGTTGCGTCTTTGACGCGCTTCTCCATCTTCTTGATTTCTTCCTCGTCCATAGCCTCCTGCGCTTTTTCCACAAGAGTTACTATGTCGCCCATGCCGAGTATGCGGTTCGCCATTCTGTCGGGATGGAAGGGCTCGATATCGCCTAACTTCTCGCCCGTGCCGCAGAACTTAATCGGCTTACCCGTAACCGCCTTGA
>CANPYH010000028.1 GCA_947588325.1 uncultured Clostridia bacterium | reverse complement strand
ACCATGGGCGGCGTATTCACGAGAATAATAGACAGAAACACTACTATCCCCACTAAGAAGTCGCAGGTATTCTCGACCGCTGCGGATAACCAGCCCGCCGTCGATATACACGTTCTTCAGGGCGAGCGCGAAATGGCTGCTGACAACAAGACTATCGCGCGTTTCGAACTCGGCGGTATCGCTCCCGCTCCTCGCGGCGTGCCTCAGATTGAGGTTACTTTCGATATCGACGCAAACGGTATCGTCCATGTTTCCGCAAAGGACAAGGGGACGGGCAAGGAACAGAGCGTAACCATAACCGCGTCGTCCAACCTCAGCGAGGATCAGATACAGGAAGCGATTAAGGACGCCGAAAAGTTCGCCGAGCAGGATAAGAAGAGAAAGGAGCTTGTCGAGACAAAGAACAACGCCGATACGCTTATATTCTCCATCGAGAAATTCTTCAAGGAAAGCGGAGATAAGATAGATCCCGCAGACAAGGAGAGCCTCGAGCAAGAGATTGCCAAGGTTAAGGAAGTTCTTAAAGGCGACGATACGGAGGCAATTAAGGCCGCTGTTGATGCTCTTTCGCAGAAATCGAACGAAGTGTTCACCAAGTTCTACCAGCAGGCAGGAGCACAGAACGGCGACGTTCCGCCTCAGGGCAATTGATGAGACATACAGATAACAGTCAATGACGGTAAGGAAAGCTCTCGGGCTTTCCTTACGCGTTATTAAGAGGCAAAATGAAATACAAAGAAGTAAAAGCAAAAGTTCTGCACGACGACGCGGACATGGTTTCATATCTGATGATGTGCGCGGGAAGCGACGGCGTAAGTATCAATGACGGCGCGGATATTCGCGAGGTTATAAATTCCGAAAAAAATTGGGATTATTACGACCCCGCTCTCGGCAATGCGGATACGACTTACGCAACCGTTATCGGTTGTTTCGACGAAAACGCCGACATTGATGAGCTTTGCTCGGAAATTAATGAAACTGCGCGACATGCGGAAATATCGGTCGGTATAAACGATTCCGCCGATTGGGAAAACGAGTGGAAGAAGTATTATAAGCCGATAGATTTCGGCAAACTCGTCGTCGTTCCCAAGTGGTTGGACGGGGAATTCGGCAAGCCAAAGGCATTGATAGACCCCGGTATGGCGTTCGGTACGGGCGTGCATGAGTCTACAAGTATGTGCATTAAGCTGCTTTGCGGGCTTGACGTCACACATAAGTCGGTGGTCGACGTAGGGTGCGGGAGCGGTATACTCGGAATATGTGCGTTGGCTCTCGGAGCAAAAGATTGCGTTTTTATCGATATCGATCCCCTTGCCGTAACTGCGACGAACTCCAACCTCGTACTTAACGGAATGTCGGCGACCGTGCTTTGCGGCGACCTTACCGAGCAATATAACGAAAAAGCCGATATTGTCCTTGCCAATCTGACTGCGGACATTTTATTGAAATTAAGGTGCGATTTACCTTGCATTACTCACGAAAATAGTTATATAATAGTGAGCGGGATAATCAATGCGCGTGCAAGCGACGTGCTTGACGGTTATCTGAATGACGGCAAAGGAGAGTTCGAGCTTGTCCAAGCGATAAAGGACGGGGAATGGCAGGCATTTTTACTTAAAAGAAAGTGAGAAGATTTTTTGTAGACAAAGCAGATATTCCGCAAGTGATCTTAAGCGGCTCGGAGCACAAGCACCTTGCCGAGGTTTTGCGCGCGCGTGTGGGGGAGAAAGTTATCCTCTGCCCGAATGACGGTCGGGATTATGTGTATACAATAACCTCTTTTGACAAGACCTCTACAACGCTTGAATATATCGAGGACTACCCAAACGAGACCGAACCGAAATTCGAACTGACCGTCTATGCTGCGTTGCTGAAAGGGGACAAGACAGAACTTGCCGTACAAAAACTAACCGAACTCGGAGTTAAAAGCGTCCGTCCGTTCATCAGCGATTACACGGTGCAAAAGAGCGAAAAGTCCGACCGCCTCCGCCGCGCAGCCCTCGAAGCCGCAAAGCAATGCGGGCGGGCTATAATTCCCACGGTCGCCGAACCTGTCACTTTCTCGGAAATAATTCCCGAACTGTCGAAGTACGACGCAGTTGTATTCGCCTACGAGGGCGCATACGGTAGCGGCTACACAATCGAGGAAGTATTGCGAAAGGCAAATAACGCGGCGCTTATAGTCGGACCCGAAGGCGGCTTTTCCGAAAGGGAAGTCTCGGCTCTGACTTCTCGCGGTTATAATCCCGTAACGCTCGGTAAGCGCATACTCCGCGCAGAGACGGCTTCAATCGCGGGAGCCGCCGTGATACTACACATGATGGGCGAGTGGAAATGAAGATCTCAGTTATAACACTCGGCTGCAAAGTCAATGAATGCGAAAGTCGATCGCTTATTGCCGCACTTCGCGAGGCAGGGAACATCGTAGACGAAGAGTTCTCGAAGTCGGACATATACATAATTAACACCTGTTCGGTAACTGCGGAAGCGGACAGAAAAAGTCGACAGATGGTGGGGCGGGCTATGCGGCTGAACCCGAACGCGAAAATTTATGTTTGCGGGTGCAGCAGTCAGAATAACCCCACAGCATTCGAGAAGTACCCAAACGTCATCGGAATATCTGGAAACGGCAAAAAAGGGGCTATTATTCGATGTATTATGTCTGACATAGTAGGTAATTCTGCCTTAAACGTTGGCGATATACCGTCATACTTCGAAGATTTGCCAATGCCGTCTCACGAAAAGACGCGGGATTTTATAAAGGTTCAGGACGGCTGTAATAACTTCTGCTCCTATTGCGTGATTCCGTATGTCCGCGGTCGTTCGAGATCCCGCTCTCTTGAATCGGTATTAAGGGAAGCGGAGGAGGCGGCCAAACATACACAGGAGATAGTGCTGACGGGGATCGATGTTTCGTCATACGGCAAGGATATCGGCCTGTCATTAACCGATCTTGTAAACGCGCTGGGTGACTTACCTGTCAGAAAGCGAATGAGTTCTTTCGAGTGCACGGTGATAGACAAACCGCTTTTACGCGCACTCAAAAACTCGGGCTTTTGCGATCACTTCCACCTCTCATTGCAATCAGGCTCGGACGACGTCCTGAAAGCCATGAACAGGAAATACACGACCGCAAAGTATTTTGAAACGGTAGAAACGGTCAGCGAGTATTTCCCGAATGCGGGGATTACGACGGACGTTATCGTCGGCTTTCCGAACGAGACGGAAGAAAATTTCGAAGAGACTTGCGACTTTGTCAGGAAAGTGGGTTTTTCTGACATACACATCTTTCCGTACAGCGAGAGAAAGGGCACGAGAGCGGCAGATATGCCGCAAATTCCCATGGAACTTCGCAGGAAGAGAGCGCATATATTAGGCGAGATTAAGGAAGGGCTTAAGAAAAATTTCCTCGAAAAGCAGATCGCAAAAACGCTTAACGTTTATTTCGAGGAGAGTAAGGGCGAAGAAGGGGTTGGGTATGCGGAGAACTATGTTCGCGTATACGCAAAGGCAAAGAGGGGGGAAATCAAACCTGTCAAAATAACCGAACTATATAAAAAAGGAGTAAGATAATGGACTGTGTATTCTGTAAAATCATGAACGGGGAGATCCCGTCCGAAAAACTGTACGAAAACGATGAGATGTTTATCATCAGGGATATAGATCCCAAAGCGGCAAAACACTACCTGATGATCCCGAAGAGGCACTATAAATACCTCTCGGAAATGACTATCGACGACTCTGCCGCACTTGCGCGCTCTCTCGGTAAGATACCCGAGCTCTCCGAGAAACTCGGACTGCAAAACGGTTACAGGCTCGTCATTAACCAGGGCGATGACGCAGGGCAGACTGTTCCGCACCTCCATGTACATATACTCGCAGGGCAACCGCTCGATTTTCCCGATCTCCGTAAATAATCATTATATTGCAGCCCGAAATTGCTTGACACGCTTTTCCGATTTATGGTATTATCTTCAAGCATTCGGGTTTTCCCGAAAATCGGACCTCGTCAGGAAAGGTGGTGTAATACATGTCGGTAGTAAGAGTCGGTGAAAACGAATCTCTCGAAAGCGCACTCAAACGTTTCAAGAGAAAGTGCCAGAAAGACAACATTCTCGGAGACCTTCGCAAGAAAGAGTGCTACGAAAAACCTTCCGTAAGAAGGAAGAAGAAGTCCGAAGCTGCGCGTAAACGCGGTAATAAAGGTTGAAGGTAAGGGCGGCTGTCGCAATAGCGGCAGTCGTTTTATATTCGCATACCGTTTACTAAAATTTTTCTTGCGTTATTAAGCTCGATTTAGCGCGTTATTTATACAATCGACGAGCATAGATATTGTTATGCGCATAAGCGCACAGCTTTCGAAGCATATCGCCGAATAGCCGTTAATATACAGCCTCATAAATTATGTTTGGCGAAAAATTTGTCGCGTATTCGCAAATAACTTCTATTATTGTCGAAGGTATTTATGTTCTTTTTCCGTAGTGCTACAATGTCGGTAATAAGCGGAGGCGACTATGAAAAAAGAAATGAGTGAAATCAAACGCCGCGCGCTTCTCGCCAAACAGCGCATGAAGATGGGCTATTGGCAGAAATTGCAGGCGGAAAGAGACAGGATGAACGCGGAGACGGAGGACAGAGGCAAAATCGAAATGGCAAGCACACTCCGCAGACGCGAATTCGAGCGCACTAACAAAATGGCGCTCGGCGACGACTTTGCGGAAAAGGACGAAAAACTCTACGTCAAAGTCAAGGACATACTTGAAAGGGACGAGAACACGACTAATCCGATAGGGCAGTTGGTTGACAGGACGGTATACGATTCCCTCGACGAGGCAAATAAGCAGAGATATATTCTCGAACTCTCGGCAAAATTCCGCGAATTGAGAGAAAGATATTATAAAGAAAAGACCAAATTCGTCTGACGCCTTGACACAAACGCTTTAATTTGCTAAACTGCTGGTATACGGAAGATTGCGGAGGACGCGATGAACGATAAGTTGAAAAACGAGCATACCGATTACTTTTGCAAAGCGGTACTTTGCCTCGAAACGATCGACGAGTGTTACGACTTTTTTGAAGACGTATGTACCGTTGCCGAAATACGCGAGATGGCACAGCGTCTTTATGTGGCGCGGCTACTTCGCAGCGGCAAGACATATCAGGAAATATCGGCGGAAACGGGAGCGTCAACCGCAACTATCAGCAGAATAAATAAGTGCCTCGAATACGGCACGGACGGCTATAAAACGGTACTTGGGAGAATTAAAGACAATGACGATGACAACGCTTGACGGGCTTAACGACGCGCAGCGCGAGGCGGCGCTCGAGACCGAAGGAGCAGTACTCGTCACTGCCGGCGCGGGCAGTGGAAAGACGCGCCTCCTCACGCACAGAATAGCGCACATAGTAATGGACCTCGGCGTGGACCCGTATAACGTGCTTGCGATCACATTTACTAACAAGGCAGCCGACGAGATGAAGAACAGAATATACTCTCTTATCGGCGCGTCCGACGTGTGGATATCCACCTTCCACTCCATGTGCGCAAAGATACTTCGGAGATTCGGTTCCAAGCTCGGATACGATTCCAATTTTTCCATATACTCGCAGGACGAATCGGAGCGCACGGTCAAGCAGGTCGTTAAGGATATGAACCACACCGACGACAGTTTTTACAAAAAAGCCGTTCGCCGTATTTCCGACGCAAAAAACGGCGGTATTACGCCTGTCGAGTATGAAAATGAATACTTTGACGATCCCGACGCTGCCGAATTAGCGGAAGTTTATGCGAGATACGAACAGGTTCTTCGCGATAATAACGCCATGGACTTCGACGATCTGCTTCTTAAAACGCGCGACTTATTCGACGGCAATCCCGATGTTCTTGCTATATATCAACGCCGCTTTCACTATATACATGTCGACGAATTTCAGGACACAAACACCATACAGTATGAGATAGTACGTATGCTTGCGGACGGACATGGCAATATCTTCGTTGTAGGCGACGAGGACCAGAGCATATACGGGTGGAGAGGTGCGAACGTCTCCAATATGCAGCACTTTATTGACGACTTCGGCGCTAAGATATTCAAACTCGAACAAAACTACCGCTCGACGGAGAATATTCTCGAAGCGGCGAACAACCTTATTAAGCACAATATTTCGCGCATAGAAAAGCGTTTGTGGTCAAACCTCGGTAAAGGAGAGCGGGTAATTGCCTATAAAGCCAAAGACGAGTCGAGCGAGGCGGACTTTGTAGTCAACACGATCAACAAGCTAATTCGCAACAACGGTTATCGCCCTCACGATTTCGCTGTTTTAATGCGCGTAAACGCCTTGACGAGGCTCCTCGAGCAGCGGTTTATGCAATACGATATGCCGTATAAAGTATACGGCGGTTTCAAGTTCTTCGACCGAAAAGAGGTTAAGGACATTATAGCATATCTGCGCATACTCTCCAACCACTCGGACGACGAGGCGATTGTGCGGATTATTAACTTCCCAAAGCGCGGAATAGGCGACGGAACCGTTCAGGCGCTCAGGGAATATTGCTATGTTCGCGGGCTTAATATGTTCGAAGTGCTTATTAACGTCGAGAACAGCGACTTGCCCAAGGCTCAAATAAAGAAGCTCAAGCCGTTTGGCGACCTGCTTGCCTCACTTTCGAAGTATAAAATGCGCTCTTCCGTGGCAGAGCTTGCCGAAAAGGTTATAAGCGAGGCGGGAATTAAAGAGGCATATTCAGAGGATAACGAGGAAAATACCACAAGAAAACTGAATATAGACGACTTTATATCATCGGTCTGGGACTTTGATAAGAACAGAGGTGGAACTCTCGAGGACTTTTTGCAAGAGATTACGCTATACACCGAGGGCGACGACGAACAGCGGGACTGCGTATTCCTTTCCACCGCACACAGTGCGAAGGGTATGGAGTTCAGGTGCGTATTTATTATCGGCGTTGAGGAAAAACTCTTTCCGCTCGCCAGAGCCGACGACGACAAAGCAGATATGGAAGAGGAGCGACGGCTGATGTACGTTGCCATGACGCGAGCCAAAGAGCGACTTTATCTCACTTATTGCTCGACGAGGTTTATGTATGGAGAGCGAAAATTCGTTATGCCCAGCCGCTTTTTCGAGGAGATAGATCCGAACTTCGGCGGCGGTGGATCGGAACAAAGGGAAGCGAGCACATATAAGCGCAGCGCGGCAAATTTCGGAAATTTCGGAAATTCTTTCAAAGTCAGCGGGATAACCGCGCAAAGTACGGCAGTACGCCGAGACAACCTTGCGGAAAACTATCCCGTGGGAACGCGCGTATTACATAAAAAATTCGGGGAAGGAGTTGTGGTAGGAATAACAGACGTCGGAACAAACTCCTATATCATGATAGATTTCGACTCTGTGGGGAAGATGACGCTCTCTCTTGCATTCGCACCAATTACAAAACTATGACGGAAATTCAGCAAAAAAAGATGACAGAGCTTGTGGACAAGCTCAACGAATATGCGTATCGCTACTATGTCCTCGATGATCCTTCGGTTGCGGATAATGTTTACGATAAGCTATACGACGAACTTCTCGCCCTCGAAAAGGAAACGGGCGTTATTTTGGAGCACTCTCCGACAAAGCGCGTTGGCGGAGAGCCTATCAAGGAATTCGGCGAGCATACCCATATTAACAGGCTTTATTCTCTTGATAAGTGCCAAAGCTATGACGAGTTAAGGGCTTGGGACGCAAAGATTAAAAAAGCGGTGGGCAATGTACTCTATACCCTCGAATATAAATTGGACGGTCTGACCCTCGTCGTAACGTACGAAAACGGCAAAATGTTAGGTGCGGCGACGCGTGGAAACGGCGTGACGGGCGAGGATGTCACCGCACAGGCGAGAACTATTCGCTCGGTTCCCGCCGCAATACCGTTTAAGGGTACGGTCGAGGCGAAAGGCGAGTGCATAATGCGCCGCTCCGCGTTCAGGAAATATAACGAGCTGACAGACGAACCGCTTAAAAATCCCCGCAATGCGGCAGCAGGAGCAATAAGAAATCTCGATCCGAAAGTAACGGCTTCGCGGAAGTTGGACCTTGTATTCTATGACGTAAACTATATCGACGGGGAGAATATCGACACACAGTCGGATGGCGTGAAATGGCTGAAAAATAATAAATTTAAGACTGAAATGCTTTGTACTACGTCTGACATAGAACAAATTATTGAAAAAATCAGCAGCGTTGACCGCGACGCTCTCGACTTCGATATTGACGGAATGGTCATTAAAATCGACGATTACTCGGTGCGCGAAAGGCTCGGCTTTACGGACAAGTTTCCGCGTTGGGCAATAGCGTATAAATTCGAAGCGGAGGAGACCACAACCGTCTTAAAAGACGTTATCTGGCAGGTCGGGCGCACGGGTAAACTAACGCCGCTGGCAGTGCTTGAACCCGTCGTGCTTTGCGGCGCAACGGTCAGGCGTGCAACACTGAATAACTATGCGGACATTGTCAGAAAAAAGATAGCAAAGAATTGCACGGTATTTATTCGGCGCAGTAACGACGTTATTCCCGAGATACTCTCTTCGGTGGAAGGTACGGGCGAGGGAGAAATAGCTCTGCCCGAAACCTGTCCCGCATGCGGCAGTCCGCTCGTCTCGCGCGGGGCACACATATTCTGCCCGAATACCGATGGTTGTAAGCCGCAAATAGTCGCGCGACTGTCCCACTTTGTCTCCAAAGGGTGCATGGATATTGACGGATTGAGTGAAAAAACGCTTGAGCTTTTCTTCGATAAACTCGGTATAACCGAGGCATATGAACTCTATGATATAAAGCCCGAAGATCTCGCCTCGCTTGATTCATTTAAGGAAAAGAAGTCCGAGAAAATATGCAATGCGATAGCAAAGAGCAAGTCGGTAAAACTTGCCGCGTTCATTAACGCTCTCGGCGTTCCCAACGTCGGGAAGAAACTCGCCGACGACCTTGCCGAAATATACGGTAATCTCGACGCGCTCATGTCCGCAAACAAGGAAGAGCTCGCCGCAATTGACGATATCGGCGATATAGTAGCATCGGATATTTGCGGATACTTTGCCAATCGCCGCGATTTTATAGATAAACTACTCTCCAAAGGAATAACTTTTATTTCGACAGCAAAGGGTTCGGGTAACTTCGACGGAGAAAAGGTCGTTCTGACGGGAACGCTCTCGTCAATGACAAGGAGCAAGGCTTCCGAACTTATCGAGGCGGGAGGGGGCAAAGTTCAGTCGTCCGTGACGGGTGAGACAACATTGGTTATTGCCGGAGAAAACGCGGGGAGCAAGTTAGACAAGGCAAAAGCGGCGGGAATTAAGATTATCGACGAAAGCGAATTTTTGTCACTTGTAAATGCTTGATTTGGTGCGATATTCGTGATATTATAATATATTGAGGTAAAACTTATGAAAAGCATGACGGGATACGGCAAAGGTGAAGCGGCAGACGAGACGCGGAAAGTAACAATCGAGATTAAATCGGTCAACAACAGATATCTCGAAATCAATACGCGTTTTCCAAAAGCGCTCGGCTTTGTCGAAGATACTGTCAAAAAGCAGATACAAGAGATTGTTAAGCGCGGCTGTGTGGACGTGTATTATACATACGAACGCACGGGAGAGAGCGATAAGAAGGTTATTCTCGATCTGCCCCTTGCCAAGGAGTATATAACCGCGGCACAAACCGCGGTTGCCGAACTTGGACTTACCGACGACACTACCGCGTCATCCGTGCTTCGTATGCCCGACGTACTCACCGTCGGTGCGGCAGAGGACGACGCCGAAGAGGTTAAAAAACTATTCCTGTCCGCGACCTATTCCGCCGCCGTTGAGCTGGATAAAATGCGCCGTACGGAGGGCGAGGGAGTTAAAGCGGATTTTGAAAAGCTCGTCTCGAACATAGAGAGGGCGCTCATGCAGGTAATAACCCGCGCTCCCGCCGTTGTCACCGACTACCGCGACAAGATAACAAAGCGCATTGCTGACTTACTCGGCGATGTAAACGTCGATGAGGCGCGGCTTGCTATGGAAGTTGCGGTGTTTGCGGATAAGTGCGATATTAACGAGGAGATTTCCCGCCTCACTTCACACATTTCGCAGTTCCGTGCCGCACTTCAATCGGATGAGCCGCAAGGACGCCGACTCGATTTCCTCTCGCAGGAGATGAACAGGGAAATAAACACAATGGGTAGCAAGGCAAACGACCTCGAACTGACCAATCTCGTTATCGAGATGAAGAACGAACTCGAAAAAATCAAGGAACAAATCAGGAACGTAGAATGAAAAAAGGCTTGCTTATCGTATTATCCGGTCCCTCGGGCGTAGGCAAGGGAACGATATATTCAAAACTTCTCGAAAAGCTACCCAACCTGACAGTGTCCGTATCCGTTACCACTCGTCACCCCCGCGCGGGAGAAATCGACGGAGTGCATTACTACTTCGTTACCGAAGAAAAGTTCGCCGAGATGAAAGATAATGACGAGCTTCTCGAGAGTGCGGAAACCGTGGGTAATTGTTACGGCACGCCAAAAGCGCCCGTTATCGAAAAGCTCGAGTGCGGCAGAGACGTACTTCTCGAAATAGACGTTAAGGGCGCAAAGCAGATTAAGAAGGCATATCCCGATTGCGTAACGGTGTTCGTTTTGCCGCCCAGCGCCGAGGAGCTTAAACGTCGGCTTATCGGGCGGGGCACGGAGACCGAAGAACAGGTGAGCCGCAGGCTTGCCCTCGCCGACGAAGAGATATCGCAAAGCACTTTGTTTGATTACAAAGTAGTAAACGGTGACATAGACGTCGCGGTGCGCGACGTTATGAATATAATTAAAAAAGTCAAAGGAGAATAAACAATGTTAATTGATCCGCCTATCGACAAACTCATAGAGAAAATCGGATGCAAGTATGCGCTTGTTTGCCTCGTATCAAAGCGTGCGCGCGACTTGCAACAGAAGATCGGCGACGAGGGAAGCCTCGCTCCCGATACCAACCCCGTATCTTACGCCGCCAAAGAAGTCTATAACGGCACTGTTGAACCGATATACGAGGATTGATGGACCTTACGGGGAAATGCGTGCTTGTCGGCGTTACTGGCGGCATAGCGGCATATAAGACCTGCACTTTGGTGTCGTCATTGCGTAAGCAAGGCGCCGAAGTGTGCGTTGCTATGACCAAAAACGCCACCGAGTTCGTATCACCCCTCACGTTCGAGACTTTAAGCGCGAACAAAGTAACCGTCGAAACCTTCGACCCCAAACGCGAGTGGGAGGTTGAACATATTGCGCTTGCAAAGAAAGCCGATGTTTGCGTAATCGCGCCTTGCACCGCCGACTTTGCCGCTAAACTCGCGAACGGGATTGCCGACGATTTCCTATCGACGACTGTTATGGCGTGCACCTGTCCCGTTCTGCTCGCTCCCGCAATGAATACCAATATGCTTAATTCCGCGGCATATCGGGCGAATGAGAGCGTACTACGGGAAAGAGGCGTACGCTTCGCGGAGACGGGGAGCGGGAGACTTGCTTGCGGCGACACGGGTAACGGCCGCATGGCGGAGCCCGAGGACATAGAAGGGCAGGTAATCGACCTGCTCTTCCCGAACAAAGATTATGTCGGTAAAACCGTCCTTATAACGGCGGGCGGCACAATCGAGCCGATAGACCCCGTAAGATTTATCGGCAACAGATCCAGCGGAAAAATGGGCGCCGCACTGGCTAAAGCGGCTACGGACCGCGGTGCAAAAGTCATCCTTGTATGCGGCAACGTAACCGTCAACATTCCCGAAGGAAGGTATGAAAGAATAGACGTTACAACAACCCGCGACATGTACGACGCGGTTATGGCTAACTATGAGAGAGCGGACGTAATTGTTAAAGCCGCCGCTCCCTGTGACTTCCGACCCGTCGCCGTAGCGGAAAATAAAATCAAGTCGGACAAACCCTTATCCGTCAAGTTCGAAAAGACTGAGGATATAGCAGAAGCGGTCGGACTGGTTAAAGGCGACAGAAAATTGGTAGTATTCGCGGCGGAAACTACTAATCTTGAAAGGAATGCCGCCGAAAAACTCGCGAAAAAACATGCGGATATAGTCGTGGCAAACGACGTCACGCAGGAAGGCGCGGGATTCGGAACGGACACGAATATAGCGACGATAGTGTCCGAAAGCGGGGCAGAGAGCTTACCCAAGATGTCAAAGTCGCAACTCGCTGATATTATACTCGACAGAGCAATCGGAAAATAAGGAAGTGTTTGCCGAAGTCATAGTTGACATTGCCGCCGCAGAGGTGGATAAAATATTCGATTATTCCTGCGGAGATTTGAACGTAACGCGCGGAGTACGAGTAACTGTGCCCTTCGGACGGATGACGGTCGAAGGGTTCGTCATAGGGATTAAAGAACGCTCCGACATTCCCGCGGATAAGGTTAAGTCTGTTTTGTCCGTGCTGGACAAGGCTCCGATTATTACCGATGAAATGTTTGGCTTGCTCGACCGCATGACTTCGGAAATGCACCTGCTGAAAGTTGACGTTCTCCGTCTCTTTATCCCCGCCGCCATGAGAGGGGGCAGGGTAAAGGAGCTGACGAGACAGTACGCCGTACTCTCCGACGAATACCGAGACAAGGACCCGAGCGAGTTTATTAAGCGTTCGGCTCTCGCTCAACACGAGGTGTTTGAGTATCTGCTTACCGAGAAACCCGAAGGAGAATCAGTAAGCGAACTGACTAAAATCCTATCGGCAAGCGCGCTGAAAAACCTTGCCGCGCGGGGAATAGTAAAAATATATAACGCCGAGCAAATGCGTTTGCCTTATGCCGACGTATTACCGGCGGAGCAAAAACCGATTGTGCCGACAGCGGAGCAACAGGCGGCTGTGGATAAAATCAACGCTTCGAGCGGGCAGATATTTCTGCTTCACGGCGTAACGGGCAGCGGTAAGACCGAAGTATACATGCGCTGTATAGCGAGCGTACTCGAGCGGGGAAAGACCGCTATAATGCTTGTTCCAGAAATATCTCTGACGCCGCAGGTCCTTCGCAATTTCCGCGCAAGGTTCGGCGACCAAGTAGCCATATTACATAGTGCGCTCGGGCGAGGCGAGAAGTTCGACGAATGGCGCAAGTGTCTTTCGGGCGAGGCGAGAGTTGTACTCGGCGCAAGAAGCGCGATATTTGCTCCGCTTTCGAATGTAGGCGTTATCATAATCGACGAGGAGCACGACCAAAGTTTCACGTCGGACAGAACGCCGAGATACTCCACGGAAAAGGTGGCGGAATGGCGGGCTGAATATAACGGGGCTAACCTCATTCTCGGCAGTGCAACGCCGTCGATCGAGACGTATTACGCGGCTAAAACAGGGAAGTACACACTTCTCGAGCTGACGGGGCGCGTTAACAAAATGCCACTGCCCGATGTTGAAATAGTGAATATGTGCCGCGAAGTCGCTTCGGGTAATAACACGCTGTTCTCAGCGCCGCTTATGAAAGAATTGACCGGGTGCATACAGAGCGGAAACCAGGCAATGTTATTCCTTAATCGCCGCGGCTATGCGTCCTTTGTAATGTGCCGCGCCTGCGGGTATGTGGCGAAGTGCGAAAGATGCGACGTCTCGCTCGTATATCACAGGGAAGAGAACAGGCTTAAATGCCACTATTGCGGAAATATGTATGCAACTCTCGACCTTTGCCCGCAATGCGGATCGCCCTTTATGAAAGAAGGGTATATCGGGACGGAGAAGGTAGTCAGCCAGCTCGAAAAGTTATTCCCGGGCGTCGGCATACTCCGTATGGATAACGACAGCACCCGCACCAAAGACGCGCACGCAAAGATACTCGGCGAGTTCGGAGCAAAGAAGGCGCAGATACTCGTCGGTACGCAGATGATAGCCAAGGGTCACGACTTTCCCGACGTCACGCTTGTCGGTATACTCGACGCGGATATGAGCCTGCACATGGCGGACTACCGAAGCGTCGAGCGCACTTTCCAGCTGACTACGCAGGTAGCGGGCAGAGCGGGCAGAGCGAGCCGAAAGGGTAAGGTTATTTTACAGACCTTTGCGCCCAATCACTATGTG
>CANPYH010000027.1 GCA_947588325.1 uncultured Clostridia bacterium | reverse complement strand
GGTTCGGTATGGGCTTGTGCAAAAGGATATATTTAATAACACGGAACGGTGTCGGTGACGCCGTTCCTTTTCAACAGGATAGTTTGATATAACGATATTTGCTTATCAGGGGATATGTTACTATTCCTGATAAATACTTAGACAATCCCCTCAGGCGCTACGCGCCAGCCCCCTCGACTTCGGGCGGCCACCCTGCTACCCGAGTTTCGGGTACAAATCCAACAATCTTGTAATGATACGAGAGGTGTTGTTTTTTACTTCGGACGTAACTGACCCGTGTGGGCCGCCCGAAGTCGAGGGGGCTGTCTGCCGTAAGGCAGACTGAGGGGATTGTCTTGTTCGTTACCCGAGGAGTAATTACTAACTCGAAAAGCAGAACTATTATATACTCGAATAGCAGAGCTGCGAATGTGAATAAGGGAATTGTAATATAACAAAAGAGCGGCGGAGAATATATCTCCGCCGCTCGTAGGACTAACGACTATTTCGTCTTGCTTCTTTTTGGGTTTGCTTGGCTTCTTTCTTGGCTTGCTTCGCGGCAAGTTTCGCTTCCTTTTGTTCCGATTTCCTTACGCGAATGTCCGGTCTGTTGTCGGGTATCGGTTTGCCTATATATTTTTGTAATATTTGTAACTTTTCCTTATCATATAAAATCGTAACTACATCGGGATCCAAGGACAAGTGCTCTCTGTCAAATATGACATGATCGGCAAAAGTCAAACATATGCTATCTTCCTGATAGAAAGTTCCTCCCATGGACTCGTCATCGCAGCTGCCTCTTTTTATATAGAGAATCTCGGCATTTCGCAAATCACTCCAATATCTCTTCTTATATTTGACGTGAGTTATTGACATTTGGCGCATACATTCTTTATCCAAATAGATATACGTCGGAGCAAAAAGCAAAAATATTTCACATGAGCCAAACAGAGATCCCAAAAACACGAAAGCCCAAACGGCAGCCCCTCGTAAAATTATGGCTAATATCGCGGGTATCACTATCCCCGAGAGAAACATAACGTGCATGAATACATCGAAAGACCTATCCCATATGAAAATTTTGTCACAATCTTTTTCCATGTATTATAAATTATATCATAACGCACAATTTTGTCAAGACGCGGAAGGCATGGAGCGTTTCCTATCAGCGGTGCTATGCGCCGCGCCTGCTGTAACTAAATCCCTTTCAATACCCCCGTCTTAAAGTCGTACATATACGGATTGCCGTAGGATGTGACGGCGATGTTATCCGAAGGGGAGCCGTAGGAGGTGAGGAAGAGGGTGTCGGGGAACTCGGCGGCGTAGGGAGCGGTGCGGACGCGGGCTATGTCGGCGGCGAGGACGGCGCTCTCGTAACTGCCCGTTTGGCTTATGAAGGCGGTATTGCCCGAAGCGGTGAAGAGCCAGCCGCAAGGCGAGCCGTCCGAAGTGGCGAGAGTGACGTTGCCGTCGTCCAAAATCACCTCACGCATCGGCAAACCGCTCTCGGCAAGCGCGGTCAGCCCTTCAATGTTCGGGTAGTAGGCATAGCGCACCTCGGTAACCCGTCTTTGCCGCGCGAAGTCGATTATCCCCGCCGCGCTCTCCTTTGTGAGGTTGTACTCATAGATAATAAAACTTTCGTCGCCCACCCGCGCACGGTCGAGGGCGGAGGATACAGATCTACCCGAAGTAAAGTCGGCAAACAAATAAGTCTCCCCGCCGTGATATATCACCGTCGCGGGTGCGGAGCCTGCCGCCGTCACCATTATATCCGTGCCGCGCACCGTTATGTCCGACGACAGCCCGACTACCGCGGCAAGGGCGAAACAGAGCACGGCGAAGTGCTTTTTCCACTTCGCCTTGACATACCGTGAGGCAAAGAAGAGCAGTATAGGTATAACGAACACCGCCGCGCCGACCTGCGTTACCGCCGAGGCGAGGGGGAGCGCGGTTACCCAATTACACACGAACAGCAGTCCGCCGAAAAGCCACCCGACGGGAACGAGCAGAACGGGGAAGGCGAAAGACAGCGGCAGAAAGGCTATCAGCAGGAAGAACAGACCGGACAGCGCCCAGGTGCCCAAGCCGTTGACGGGCAGGGAGTAGAGATAGGTGCGGTGGAAGAAGTATGCCGTCATGGGCATAATGACCGACTGCACGGAGACGGCGGAGCCTATGGACTCGGCGATCGGCTTGGGCAGTCGCATTCTGCGCAGAGCGGAATTAACGGGTCGGGCGAACATGACAATACCCCCGACCGCGCCCACCGACATAAGATAGCCGCACTCGAAGAGGTAGAAGGGGGATATACATAGGCAGACCGTCGCCGCGAGGCATAGCGAGTTAAGGCTGTCCGTCCTGCCGAACCTGTCCGACCATATAAGTATCAGGCACATTATGACGGCGCGGACGGTGCTCGGACTTGCCCCCGTAAATATCGCGTATACGAATAATAGCAGCGTCGTCGTTATTCGTCCGATCGGTCTCGGCGCGGGGATAAGCGAGAAAAGTTTGTTTATGAGCAGGAAGATAAGCCCGACATGCAGGCCGCTGACGGCGAGTATGTGCCCGATTCCCGCTCCCGCGAAAGCGTCGGTTATTTCGTCGGGTAGTAAGTAACGGTCGCCTGCAATCATGCCGTAAGCAACCAACCCCGCTTCGTCGCCCATATTCGCGGTGAGGTGGTCGCGTAAGCCCGTCCTTATCCCCTCGAGAAAGTCGGGCTGACCGGGCACGGGGGATTCGTGCGCATATGAGGCGGCGGCGTAGCGTATATCCGCGCGGACGTCCGACGCATTCACCCCGTCCTGCCCGACGGGCGGTCTGTCGTGCACCTCCGCCCAGAATGAGAGGACGTAGCCCGCCCTAACCTGCGAAAACTCCAGCCCGCTGTTATACAGATAGGCGGACATTTTGCCGCTCACGGGCTCTTTATCTATCATTAAGTCGTCCAATACCGCTTGGAATACGTCGCCCGAGTACATGCAATGTTCGGTGACTCGGCCGACGACATAGACGACTTTGTCGTTATACTCGCTTTCCTTGCGCACATCAGCCGTGATGAGGAAGGTGAGGGAGCAATATAAAACCACCGCGACGGCAATAGCCGCGGCGACGGCGCCCGTATAGTCTTTGGCGGTGAGGCGAAGAACCCCGAAGGCGATAAGCCCCGCGCCGAGCACCGAGAGCAACGCTATTCCGAGGGGCAGGACGTAATACGCGACGAGGGAAAAGAGGATCCCGCACACTGCCGAACCGAAAATAAAGAGAAAAGATCGAAAATTGACTTTCACTGTTCTTCTTTGGTAAAAAAAGTCTTACGCCAAAGGAGGGAGGGGAAGCAAAGATTAAGTGGTCAGTCCTCCTCGGTAATGGTGACGGACTCTATCACTACGGGAGTGACGGGTACGTCGTTGTAATAACCGACCGAGCGGGTGGGGACGCGGCTGATCGCGATAGCCGTGGCAAGCGAAGCCTCGTCCGCGCACTCGCCGAAAGCGGCGTATTGCCCGTCGAGGAAGGTGCAGTCGGCGACGCATATAAAGAACTGCGACGACGCGCTGTCAAACACCTGCGTTCTCGCCATCGATACCACGCCCGGCTTGTGCGAGAGGGGATTATTCTTGCCGTTAGCCGCGAACTCCCCGCGTATGGACTGCGCCTCTCTGCCTATAAGCCTGCCCTGCTCGGTAGTCATGCCGCCGCCCTGTATCATAAACCCGGGGATAACGCGATGAAAACACAGCCCGTCATAGAAGTGCGCTTTTGCGAGCTTGACGAAGTTCCGCACCGTTACGGGCGCGACGTCGGGGCGAAGTTTGATGTTAATAACCTGACCGCCCTCGAAAGTTATTCTTGCTTTGATTTCGGACATAAGTACCTCCTCGGCTAAATTATATTCCCGCGAGGCGCTCTTGTCAATATGCGCGGGCAAATTATGTGCAAAAAGGAGGGAAAAAGGAGCAAGAAACAAAACACTTGACAGTAAGGCGGCGTAGGTAGTAAAATAACATTCAATGGAAGTTCTCACTCCGCAAATAATCTGGAAGGGTTACGACGCTTCCATTCTGCCTCTTGCGACCACCGTTCTTTCGGATACAAGGACGGACAGTCTCCGCACGATAACGGCGTACTTCAACGGCTCGACGACAACCAACGGCGTCGTGCGCGTTTTCGTGCGCTGCGTAATACCCCTTTTGCGGAAGAAAGTCCCCGTCGTTATATATATGGGCGACGCGCATAAGTCGGTTATGGATATAGATCCGTCCTATTACACCGACCGCGGCTATGCCGTGATTATGCCCGACTTTGCGGGGGAGAGAGCGGACGACCCGCGTTATACGCTATACCCCGTCTCAATGTCCTTTGCCAACTTCACCCCCGAGTGCCTGACTACCGAGCCAAAGGACATGCGCATAAACTGCTGGGTAATATGGGCGCAGATAGCGATGCGCACGATAACCTTCGCCGCGACCTTCGGGGAGATAGACGCTTCCAAAGTCGGCGTGGTGGGCGAGAGCATATCCGAGTCGACCATAATAAAGGTCGCCGCCGTGGACCCTCGCGTAACCTGCGCCGTAACCAAGTTTTCCGCGGGCTTTGCGGGGATGGGCTCGTCGGATAACGTCCGCGTGATATCCCTCTTCGACTCGACTTACACCACCATGATAAAAAAGCCCGTGCTGACCGTGCTTGCCTCCAACGAGCAGGACGGCACGACGGATAAGATGAGCGAGGCATACGCGCTCATATCCCCCGCGAGCGGCTCCCGCCTCTCCATAAGCGAGAGAGCCAACCATGTGCAGGGCTTCAAGCAGCGGAATAACGAGGAGCTGTGGCTTAAATACCACTTAAAAGGCGAGGGAAGTATCCCCGACGCGCCGCTTATTTCCGCCGAACAGGTTAACCGCGAGTTCTTCTACAAGGTGACGAGCGGGGCGAGCGACGTCGAACTGTTCGTGTCGCAGGGCATGAAGAACGGCGCGCTTCGGCACTGGAAAAAGACCAAGCTGAAAAAGACGGGTGAGGGAACATACTCGGCGAAGGTGGACGTGTATGACATACGCCAGCCCATATACGCCTTTGTAAACGCGCGTTCGGGCAGCGGTATGTCCGTAAGCTCGCCCGTAATAACCAAAGTCCCCGCTCTTCTCGGGGTTAAACAGCTTCCCACGGTGTGGAAGCACATACTGTACTCGACGGAGATGGGCACGGACGGGTGGATAGCCAACTCCCCCCTCGCGCACAAAAACTCCGTTTCTATCATGCGCGGACCCTTCGGCATTGAGGGGATAACCTCGGACGCGGGCACCCTCTCGACATACGGGTTCACCGACGCGGGCGCGCAGGGCAAGGACGCTTCCCTTCTGCAAATCTTGCTGTACTCCACCAAGGAGCAGAGGGTGCGGTTTACCGTGCTGACCTGCTCGGAGGAGAAGGGGAAGAAGTACGCCGAATATTCCTTCTCGGCAGTGGTTAATCCCGCGGATAATTGGAAAAAATTCACGCTGCAGGCGACGGAGTTCAAGTCCGCCTATTCCTTCTGCGGCAGTTGGACGGAAGTAGCGCGGCTCCGCATAGATTCCGAAGCGCCCGTGGCGATAGCGTCTATGATCTGGGTATAATAGTGGGTATGGTCGATTTAGAGGAAAAGCTGTTAAGGCGCCCGAATTACGCGGAAAGAGTGTGCGGAAAAATATTAAACGCGCTCTTCATTTTAATTATAGGCGCGCTCGCCCTCACGCTCTCCACCGTAATTCTCAACGACCTCTCCATTATCGACGGAGAGAGCATGGAGCCCACCCTCTTAAACGGGCAGTACGTCCTGTGCGAGAAGAACCCGCGCATAGAGAGTATATCCCGCGGCGATATCATCACCTTCGAAAAGACGGAGAAGGTGGGCGGAGCGGAGAAGAGGACGCTGCTTATCAAGCGGGTAGTCGCGCTTGGCGGGGATACCGTCGAGTTCCGCGCCGACGAGGACGCGAGCGGTCAGCCGCAGACGGTGACGCTGTATATTCAATACGGCTCCGAGGGCGACTTTGTCCCGCTCGAAGAGGACTATATAAAGGGCAGAATGCACATAAGCTATTGGACGGTGCTCGGCGGAAGTCTCTCCGCGTTCATCGGCGTGCCCGTAAAGATAGAACAGGGCTGCGTGTTCGCGCTCGGGGATAACCGAGACAACTCCAAAGACTCGCGCTACGCCGCCGTCGGGCAGGTTCGCGCCGAGGAGATTGTGGGCAGGGTGACGCACATAGTCCCCGTCGGCTCCCTCGAAGAGGCATTCCTCTCCCTTATATACGGCACGGCGTTCAAACAGGCATAACGGCAATATGAGCATAATATCGGTAAAAAATCTCATCTATAAATACAACGAGGACGAAGAGGACGAAGTAACCGCATTGAACGGCCTCTCTTTCGACGTGGAAGAAGGGGAGTTTATCGCGCTCATAGGCTCCAACGGCAGCGGCAAGTCCACGCTTGCCAAACTGCTCAACGGACTTAAAGAGCCGTCCTCGGGCACCGTCACCGTCGACGGGATAGATACGACGGATAAGCCGCATATTTTCGACGTGCGTAAGACGGTGGGCGTGGTATTCCAGAACCCCGACAACCAGATGGTCGCGTCAATTATAGAGGACGACATAGCGTTCGGACCCGAAAACCTCGGCGTGCCGCCAAAAGAGATAGACGAGCGGGTGGATTGGGCGCTCGCTTGCGTGGGAATGAGCGAGCACCGCAAGGGCACTCCGCACCGCCTCTCGGGCGGACAGAAACAGCGCATTGCAATTGCGGGCGTGCTGGCTATCAAACCCCGCGTAATCGTGCTTGACGAGGCAACTTCCATGCTCGACCCTCGCGGCAAAAAGGAAGTTATGGACGTGATTGAGGGGATACGCGAGCGGGAGAATATGACGGTTATAATGATAACCCACTTTCCCGACGAAGCGGCGCGGGCGGATCGGGTTATCGCGCTCGACCGCGGCAGGATAGTTTTGGACGAGAACGCGCACTCCGCCCTGTCAGACGTGGAGCGGCTCCGCGCATACGGGCTTGACGCACCCCTCCCCGCGCGAATAGCGTATGAACTCCGCCGCCGCGGAATAGCGCTCGAGGGGGAGATAGTGACTAACAGCGAGCTGAAGGAGGCAATATGGCGGTTGAAATAAAGGACCTCTCATACGTCTATAACCCAGGCTCGCCCTTCGAGACGCGGGCTTTGGACAACGTTACGCTCAATGTCGATGACGGCGACTTTTTCGGCATAATAGGGCATACGGGCAGCGGCAAGTCCACGCTTATATCCCACCTCAACGCGCTGACTCGGGTGCAGAAAAAGAAGAAGCTGAACGCCTCGGCCGTGCTCCGCGTTTGCGGGATAGACCTGACGGCGAAGAAGCCCGACCTCAAAAGCGTGCGGGAAAAGGTGGGTATGGTTTTCCAATACCCCGAATACCAGCTGTTTGCCGACACCGTTCGGCAGGACGTCGCTTTCGGGCCGAAGAACTTAAAACTCGGCGAAGAGGAGATTAACAAGCGGGTGCGGGAGGCTCTCGCTCTCGTCGGGCTGGACTACGCCGAAGTGTCCGAGCGGTCTCCCTTCGACCTCTCGGGCGGGCAGAAGCGCAGGGTGGCGATAGCGGGAGTTATCGCCATGCGCCCCGAACTGCTCATACTCGACGAGCCGACGGCGGGGCTGGACCCCCGCGGCAAGAAGGAGATACTCGCCCTCCTGCACTCGATAAAGCGCACCTGCCCGACTATTATCATGGTCTCGCATAACATGGACGAAGTGGCGGCGTGCTGTAATAAAGTAGCCGTCATGAGCGGTGGAAAGATAGCGGGAGTGTTCCCGCCCAAAGAACTCTTCGCCCGCCGTGAGCTTATAAGCTCTCTCGGGCTGGAACTGCCGACGGTAACCGAACTCGCATTCGAGCTTGCCGAAAGCGGGCTTGACATAGACCCCTCCGCGCTCGGCGAGGAAGAACTGACGGAAGCGATTGCGGCGCAATTCCGCAATAAGTGAGAAAGGGTGAAAGACGTAAGTTTCGGACAAATTTATCCCGTAGACTCTCCCATACACAGAATGGATCCGAGGGCAAAGCTGCTCATTACGATAGCGTATATCGTGATGCTGTTTTTCGTGGACTATTTTGTCGTGTACGCCTTTATAGCCGTTCTTCTCCTTGTCGTTATTTTCCTGTCCAAAGTGCCGCTGCATAAAGTCTTGCGAAGCATCAAGGCGGTGCTCTTCCTGCTTATTTTCACCTTCATCCTCACCATCGTGTTCAACCAGGGTCAGGGGGAAGAGGCGGAGATCGCGAAGTTCGGCTGGTATGCGCACTGGGGTATATTCACGGTATGCGGCTCGGGGTTACTGCTCGGCGGCAAACTCATATGCCGACTGCTGCTTCTCGTGCTCGGTCCGACTATGCTGACCTTTACCACCACCCCCGTCGCGCTGACCGACGCGGTGGAGTATCTGCTCACCCCGCTTAAATGGGTAAAGGTGCCCGTACACGCCTTCGCCATGATAATGTCCATCGCGCTCAGCCTTATTCCCGGGCTTATGGAGGAGACGACCAAGATTATGAACGCGCAAAAGGCGAGGGGGGCGTCCTTCGACCACGGCAACATATTCAAGCGGGCGGCGGCGCTCCTGCCCGTGCTTATCCCCCTCTTCGTCTCGTCCTTCAAGCGCTCCGACGACCTTGCCGACGCCATGGACTCGCGTTGCTATCGAGGGGCGAAGGGCAGGACGAAGATGAAGGTGCTCAAGTTCCGCTTAATCGACTACCTTGCAATGTTGCTCACCGTCGCGCTCTTCTTCTTTATCCTCATGCTGTTCTATAATTGGTGGGGCTTTGCCTGGATAAATATTATCCTCGTCGCGTGAGAGAGGGAAGAATGAGATATAAGATAACGCTACAATATGACGGCGGGGGATACCACGGCTGGCAACGTCAGCCCAAAGAGCCGCTGACCGTGCAAGAGGCGGTGGAGAGGGCGCTGGAAAAGGTGACGGGCGTTCCCACCAAAGTCACGGGGAGCGGGCGGACGGACGAAGGCGTTCACGCTCTCGGTCAGACGGCGCACTTCGACGCGGATAAGGAACTGCCCGAAGAGCGTTATCTCGCCGCGCTCAATCATTGGCTCCCGAGCGACATTCGCGTCATCTCCTGCGAGAGGGCGGAGGAGGGCTTCGACGCGCGTAAGAGCGCGAAACGCAAGACTTACGAATATCGCATGTACCTCTCGCCCGTGGAAAATCCGCTTCGGCGGACGAGGGAGCTGTGGCTTAAAAGCGCGGACGTCGGGCGAATGGACGAAGCGGCGCGGCTGTTTATCGGCGAGCACGACTTCTCTGCGTTTATGTCGAGCGGATCGTCGGCAAAAACCACCACGCGCACGGTGTATGCGGCGGGAGTGCGGACGGAGGGCGACTCCATAGTGTTCTCGGTCACGGGCAACGGCTTTTTGTATAATATGGTGCGCATCATGGCGGGCGCGATAATACGCGTCGGCGGGGGCGAGAGCGACGATTTTATCAAAAACGCGCTTTCTTCGGGGGACAGGACGCTCGTCCCCGACATCGCTCCGCCATACGCTCTCTATCTCGCAAACGTCGAATACGCGCCTCAAAGTGATAAAAAGACAATTAAAGACAGTTAAAACAGTTGAATTTTACATTGCGGTTATGTTATAATCTACTGTACGAAGAAAATTATAATGGAGAATGTGGATAGTTGAAGTCCGGTACTAAAATATTAATTACGATTGGAGTGGTAGTCCTGGTTGGGCTTATTGTCTTTTTCATGTTTTCGCTCTTTATGGGCAACGGCAAGGAAGTGACTCCCGATCAATTCCTCGAAGATCTCTATTCGAATAATATAAAGGAAGTCAGGATCAGCAACGATACCTGGACTTATCAACAAAAGAGTGACAATTCGGATAAGACGACGAAGTGCTACTTTGTCGGGCGCGACACTTATGTCGAGTATTTGCTCGACTACTCCATCGGCGTGGACCTTGCCAATAAAGTAAGCTACGACGAGAACAACGCCATGAAAGAGGATGAGCACGCCGCCGAGTGGAAGGCGTATTTGGACGCGCACAAAATCGTAGGCGGCTCGACGGTAGAGTATGACGGACAGAAGTTCGACATACCCTATTATCCGACGATAAGCACCGAACTGAGCAAGTGGCAGAGTAACGGGGAGTTTGTATATCGCCTTAACGACAGATACGGCTTCAATTTCTTCGACTATATCTATCCCGTCGCCATGGTTATCATTATGATCGTCTTCCTCATTCTCATATTCCGCAGCATGCGGGGTGCGGGCAATGTGGCTAACGACTTCGGCAAGTCCAAAGCGAGCGTTCAGTCCTCTCTCAAAGTGCGCTTCAGCGACGTAGCGGGCGCGGAAGAGGAGAAGGAAGAGCTTGCGGAGATCGTGGACTTCCTCAAAGCGCCCACCAAATTCACGGGCGTCGGCGCGAAGATACCCAAGGGCGTGCTGCTTGTGGGGCCTCCGGGAACGGGTAAGACTTTGTTCGCAAAGGCCGTCGCGGGTGAGGCTAACGTGCCCTTCTTCTCCATATCCGGTTCGGACTTCGTCGAGATGTATGTCGGCGTAGGCGCGAGCCGCGTGCGCGACCTCTTCGCACAGGCGAAGAAAAACCAGCCCTGCATAATCTTCATAGACGAGATAGACGCCGTAGGACGGCACAGAGGCGCGGGTCTCGGCGGCGGTCACGACGAGCGCGAGCAGACGCTTAACCAGCTCCTTGTGCAGATGGACGGTTTCGAGGCGAACGAAGCGGTAATAGTCATGGCGGCTACCAACCGCGCGGACATACTCGACCCCGCTCTCATGCGCCCCGGGCGTTTCGACAGAAAGATAACCGTCAACCGTCCCGACGTTCGCGGCAGAGAGGAGATATTCAAAGTACACGCACGCAACAAGCCTATTGCGGGTAATGTGGACTTCCACGTACTTGCGCGTATGACGGCGGGCTTTACGGGCGCGGACATTGCCAACCTGCTCAACGAATCGGCTATCCTTTGCGCGAGGGCTAACCGCAACATGATATCCATGCAGGATATTTGCGAGGCTATAGATAAAGTAACGATGGGTCCCGCAAAGCGGTCGAGGCTTGTCACCGAAGTTGACAAGCGGATCACCGCTTATCACGAGGGCGGCCATGCAATCGTCGCCAAAGTGTTGGAAGAAGAGTCGGGCTTGCCCGTGCAGGAGATTACCATTATCCCTCGCGGCGAGGCGGGCGGTTTCACGCTCATGCGCCCCGACAACGACGATCAGTTCCAGTCGGTTACTATGCTCAAAGCGGGTATCGCCATCGATATGGCGGGCAGAGCGGCGGAGGAACTTGTTATCCATAACATCACACAGGGTGCGTCCATGGATATCAAGCAGGCGACGAAGATTGCCCGCACCATGGTCACAGAGCTGGGTATGTCCGACGAGATAGGCCCCGTATGCTACGGCGGAGAGCAGGAAGTATTCCTCGGCATGGACTACGGTTCCAAGCACAGTTACAGCGAGGCGACGGCGGCGAAGATCGACGAGGAGGTGCGCAAGCTCATCGAGGAAGGGCACAAGAGAGCGCTCGACATACTCTCCGCTCACCGCGCACATCTCGATACCCTCGTTCGCGTGCTCTTCGAGTGCGAGACTATATACTCCGAAGAGTTCGAAATGATTATGGAAGGCAAGAGCGCGGACGAAGTTATTGCGACGGTAAACAGCAACACCTATCGCCACTACAACACCAACGGACGCGGCAAAGCCGAACCCGCGGGCGAGAAGCCGAGCACGGACGACGGAGAGGTAATACCGCTCCCTCCTCCGACAGAGGACGGAAGCAAAAACAATAAAGATACGGACGATAACGAATAAGGATACGAACATGTCTAAGAAAGCAAAGAACATCATATCCGTCGCGGTTGCGGCGGTCGCGGTCGCCGCAGTCGTGGCTGTGGTCGTGCTTGCGTGCATAACGGTTAAACCCATGGAATACAACGGGTGGCTGAGCGGCTATGAAAACGCCGAAATCTCCGTTTACTACAACGGCAATCTCCTCTCCGACGCAACGGACGAGAAGGGCAACCTTATCGGCACCAACGACAACTATAAGCCCGAGTATTCCTATAAGGACATAATCGAGAGCATGAACTTCTCGCTGTTCTCCGCCTGCATTCAGTTCAACTACGACTACAAACTCCGCCTGTCGGATAAGTCGGACGTCGAGAAGAACGAAGTGGAAGTGAGCTGGCTGGCACAGCAGGTCAGCGCGCTTACGACGGGCAATGCCGTCACGAATAAGTACACAATCGTGATTAAACTCCCCGAAGAGCGGGAAATGACGCTTAAAGCGGACGGCGGCAAAGAGGTTAAGCAGACCTACGACTCGGCAATATTCGTACTCACCGAGGACAGCGACTGGGCAAGAATGCTCGAAGCGTATGTCTATAAAGAGGCGGATCTTCACCGCGTCAACGCCGACGAACTCGAGAATACGACTTACTATTCTCTTCGGTTCGGCGCAAGGACAGCGGCGGCAATAGATATGCTCGATGTCGTATACGGCAACGTTGCCGAGTAAGCTCGGATAATTGAATGAGAGGTGCGGGGAATGGACGTGTGACATTCCCCGTAAGTATTTATATGGCGAAGACGATTGTTGCGCTTTCCACTCCGTCGGGGTTGGGCGCGATCTCCATAGTACGACTTTCGGGAGACCGCTCGATCGAACTGCTTAAAAGGGCGTTCAAGCCGCTGGGTGGGAGCGAACTGCAAGCGAATATGCTGACGCTCGGCAATATCGAACTGGGCGGGATACACGACCGCGTGATGGCGGTTATTTTCCCTGCGCCCCGCAGCTACACGGGCGAGGACATGGCGGAAGTGCACTGCCACGGCTCCCCCGAAATAGTGGTGCGCCTGATACGCGGCTTTATCTCTCTCGGCGCGTCGCCTGCCGAGGCGGGGGAGTTCACCAAGCGCGCCTTTTTGAATGGCAAAATCTCGCTGGACGAGGCGGAGGCGGTGAGCGACCTCATTAACGCGCGGTCACAGGCGCAGATTAACGCGGCATATTCGGCGGCGGTTGGCAGAGCGCACGAGGCGGTCAAGCGGATATACGATGATATCCTTTCCGTCGTCGCCGCACTCGAAGCGGCTATCGACTACCCCGAAGAGGACATCGAAGAAGAAACGGCGGAGCGCGTGCTCGGTCGGTTGGAAGGCGCGCGGGAGGCGCTTCGCGCGCTCATAGAGACGTACGGTCAGGGCGAGAAGGTGCGCAGCGGGATCAAAGTCGCCATTGTCGGCGCACCCAACGCGGGCAAGAGCAGTCTGCTCAACCGCCTTCTCGGTCGGGACCGCGCAATAGTCTCGGCGGAAGCGGGCACAACCCGCGACACTATCGAGGAGTCATACGAATACCGCGGCATGCTCTTCACCCTCGTCGATACGGCGGGACTGCGCAAAGCGACGGACGAGGCGGAGATAGAGGGGGTTAAACGCTCCGAAGCGGCGGCAAAACAGGCGGATATAGTTCTTCGCATAACCGATCTGTCCGACCCCATTTCGGCTGACGTGCGGACGGACGCGCCCGTTATCGAGGTGTATAACAAGTCGGACATAGCCAATCCGCACAGCGGGGGAATAAACATATCCGCTCTCACGGGCGAGGGAGTAGATGCGCTTAAAGAGGAGATGTACCGCGTCGCCGTCGGCGCAAATATCGAGACGGGCGGGGCAATGCTCACCAATGCCCGCCACTACGGGCTTGCCGTCAGCGCCCTCTCCGAACTCGACCTCGGCATAAGCGACGTCGGTCTGCACTCGGCAGACTGCACCCTCGTCGGGCTTCACGGCGCGCTTCGCTATCTCGGCGAAATCACAGGCTCCAACGCAACGGAGGATGTGATAGGGGAGGTGTTCTCCAAGTTCTGCGTCGGAAAATAACAGCAGGAGCGGCGCAATAGGCGCGGTGATACGGGCGCGCCGACGTTCGCTTCAGCTCAGTCATTTACCTATTTAAGTAAACTCCTTCGCGAAGCTCCGTCTCCCACCCGTCTGACCGCACCTCTCCGCCGCTCTC